>NZ_AP019373.1:0-304146 GCF_004323595.1 Sulfuricystis thermophila | reverse complement strand
TCCGGGCGCTGATCGGCGAGCGAGCGGTGTTCCTGTGCGCGAGCACGCGGGAAGGCGAGGAAGCCATGATCCTTGATGCCTGGCTGAAAGTCGGCGCTCAGCGGACGGCACTCCTCGTCATCGTGCCACGCCATCCGCAGCGTTTCGACGAGGTGGCCAAGCTGATCGAAGCGCGCGGACTGACACTGCAGCGACGCTCGGAAAATCGCCCCATCGCGCCGGAAATGCAGGTCTGGCTCGGCGACAGCCTGGGCGAGCTGTTCGCCTACTATGCCGCCGCACAGGACAACGGGGTCGCCTTCGTCGGCGGCAGTCTGCTCGACTACGGCTGCCAGAACCTGATCGAGGCATGCAGCCAAGGCACGCCGGTGCTGATCGGGCCTTCGACCTTCAATTTCGCCGAAGCCGCGCGCGGGGCGCTCGCAGCCGGGGCGGCGCGGCAGGTTCGCGATGCGGCTGAACTCGTCGCGCAAGCGCTGACGCTGCTGGCGGATGAAGCGGCGCGCCGCAGGATGGGCGAGGCTGGGCGAAAGTTTGCCGCCCGGCATCGCGGGGCGACGGCGAAGACCTTGGCGCTGATCGAGCGTTACGGAAATACTGAAGAAGTCGTCGCGAGCGGTCGGAGGGCAAGGCGCCCGGAGCGCAGGATGCGAGACATATCAACTCGATAGGCGAGCATCCGACATGGAGGGAAGGAAAGGGCCCCTCCCCCTTCCTAGCGCAACGAAGCCATCCGACCGCGCAGCAGACTTATTCAGTGTTTCCTTACAGGCCAGTGCCTTCGTAAATTTCATCGAGCGGCAGACGAAATTCGAGGCTGGCGAGCTCCAGCACGTCGCTGCCGTCGAGCTGGAGCTGCTCCCAGCCGACGTCGCCGATGCGACGGAACACTTCGACCTGACGCCGATCCTGCTCGACGAGCACATACTCCTTGAGGCTGGCCAGCTTGCGATAAGCGCTCATCTTCTCGCGCCGGTCGATGCCGGCGGTCGACTCGGAGAGCACTTCGACGATGACGCTCGGCTGATCGACCACCATGTCGTTGGCAGTGAGTTTCTCCAGCTTCGGGTCGCAGCTCACCATCACGTCCGGGTAGTAGTAGGCGTTGTCGCGCGCGACATGAAGCTTGACGCCTTCGATCATCACGCGGCAGGGAGAGGTTTTGAGATGGCTGCGCAAGGCGGCGTAGATGCTGCCGGCGATCAAGTTGTGGCGAATGCTCGCGCCGGTCATCGCAAAAATCTGGCCATTGACGTATTCGTGCCGCACGGGGCTTTGCGCTTCGAAGCGCAGATATTCTTCGGGGCTGATGACTTCGAGTTTGCGGCTCAGCATCGTCGCACCTCCTGGACAGTCATTCGAGCAAGGCGTTGATCGCCGCGAGATCGGCTTCGGAGAGCGTGCCGGCGGCGGCTTTGAGCTTGAGCTGGGCGATCAACGTGTCGAGCCGCGCCTTGGCGAGTTTCTGCTTCGTGTCAAAGAGCTGGCTCTGGGCGTTCAGCACATCGATGTTGATGCGCACACCGACTTCATAGCCGAGCTTGTTCGATTCGAGGGCGAGCTGCGAGGAAGCCACCCCCGCTTCGAGCGCCTTGACCTGGGCCAGGCCGGAGCTCACGCCAAGATACGCCTGGCGCGCGGCAAGCGCCGCCTGCCGCCGGGCATTGTCGAGCTCGGCGCGCGCCTTCTCGCTCAAGGCTGCCGCCTCGCGCTCACGCGAGCTCACCGCACCGCCGGCATAGATCGGCAATGCGAGCTGCAGACCGATGGTGCTGCTCTTGACATCCACCCCACCGCCGGCAGAGGAGCTGAAGCCGCTGCCGCTCTTGCCATACGTTGCCACCAGATCGAGTGTCGGGTAATGGCCGGCGCGCTGTTTTTCGATTTCGCGGCTGGTGATTTCAAAATTGCTCTGCGCGAGCTGCACGGCCAGATTGCCGGTTTCCGCCTGCGACACCCACTGGGCGGGATCGGCTGGCTGGGGTGGGTCGATTTGCACCCCAGAGCGCAAGCCTTTGAGCGTCTCGGGCTCCTTGCCGGTCAGCGTGCGCAGCGCCTGCCGTTTGACGGCCAGATCGTTCTCGGCGGCGATCTCGGCCGCCATCGCCAAGTCATAGCGCGCCTGCGCTTCATGCGTATCGGTGATCGTCGCCGAGCCGACCTCGAAACTCTTCTTGGCCGCTTCGAGCTGTTCGGCGATGGCCGCTTTCTGCGCCTGTGCGGTCGCGAGCGTCTCCTGGGCGAGCAGCACGTCGAAATACGCCTGGGCGACGCGCACGATCAGGTCTTGACTGGCCTGGACGAATTGCACCTCGGCCAGCGCGGCAGCCAGCTCGGCCTGCTTGTAACCCACCCAGTTCTGCCAGCGGAACAGAGGCTGCGACAGGCTCACATTCCAGCCGTTGCTGTTGTAGTTGCGCGAGACCGTCGTGCCGGTGGCGCGCAAGGTGGTATCGCTTTCGTTCCAGGTCGTATTGGCCGACAAGCCGATGCTCGGCAGCAGGCCGGCCCTGCCCTGCGGCAGCTTTTCCAGGCCGGCATCGCGCGCGGCGCGCGCCGCGGCATACTGCGCATCCCAGGCGGTGGCGTCACGGTAGACCTGCAGCAGATCGGCTGCCTGGGCGATGAGGGCGCTTCCCGAGAAGGCAAGGGCGACGAGGAGTTTCAGGGAAGACGACATGACAGGCTCCGAAGATGCTGGATGAAGATTCAGTAGGTGGGCGCGGACGGATCGACGTCACGCGACCACGCCGCCATCCCGCCGTAAAGGTTGATGATGTTGGAAAAGCCCTGGTGCTCGAGAAACATCGCCACCTGGTAGCTGCGCGCGCCGTGGTGGCAGATCACCACGGTTTCGGCGTCGCGGTCGAGCTCCAGGTAACGTGCCGGCACCGAACGCATCGGCATCAGCTTGGCCCCCGGAATATGCACGACATCGAACTCCCAAGGCTCGCGCACATCGAGCAGGACAGGCTTTGGGCGCTGGGGGTCGTCGAGCCACGCTTTGAGCTGTGTGGCGGTCATTTGTTTCATGGTCAGAAGATGAATTGTTTGGCCGCTGGCTGACGCAGCATCGGCACGATGGTCTCGAGCAGGTCCTCGCTCGAAAAGGCCCCACCCGACAACCGTTTGACGACGCGCAGCGCCATCAGCGGTTCTTGGCCGGGCAACGGCACGAAGGCCACCAGGCGGCCGCCCTCGGCGAGCTGGTCGATGAGCAGGCGTGGAATTTCGCGCACCCCGCCCGAGAGGACGATCGCGTCGAAAGGGGCCTGATCGCGCAAACCGGCCAGGCCGTCGCCGGTTTCGACATGCACGTTGTCGATTTCGGCGTTGGCGAGATTGGTGCGCGCCAGATCGGCGAGCGCCGGCTCGATCTCGATGGTCCAAACTTCCTGGGCGCGTTGCGCCAACAAGGCGGCCATGTGGCCGGAACCGGCGCCGACTTCGAGCACGCGCCGCAGCGGCATGCCGGCCAGCGCCTGGAGGATGCGCCCTTCGAGCTTGGGCGGCAGCATGGTCGCGCCATGGCCGAGGGGAATCTCGACATCGGCGAAGGCCAGCGCACGATAGGCTTCCGGAACGAAATTCTCGCGCCGGTCGGCGTAGAGCTGCTCGATCACCTCCGGGTCGGTGATGCACCACGGCCGCAGCTGTTGTTCGATCATGTGATGACGGGCTGATTCGAAATTCATCGTGAGTCTCCGCTCAAACACATCAAATGGGGTCGGAATGGCGCAATTCTACTGCGGCTCCCGGACCCGATAGACCGCCGCATACAGCGCCGGCAGGAAGAGCAAGGTCAAGACGGTGGCGACGATCAGCCCGCCCATGATCGCCACCGCCATCGGCCCCCAGAAGATCTGCCGCGAGAGCGGAATCATCGCCAGCACCGCCGCGGCGGCGGTGAGCATGATCGGCCGGAAACGCCGCACCGCCGAGCCGACGATCGCCTCCCAAGGGCTCTTGCCGGCCTTCTCGTCGCGATCGATCTGGTCGAGCAGGATCACGCTGTTGCGCAGGATCATGCCGAAGAGCGCAATCACCCCGAGATTGGCGACGAAACCAAACGGCTTGGCGAGCATGAAAAGGGCGAGGGCCACGCCGATCAAACCCAATGGGGCAGTGAGCAAGGCGAGCAGCGTGCGCTTCATGCTCTGCAGCTGCACCATCAAGAGGGTGATCACGGCGACGATCATCATGGGCACGACGGCTTCCAACGCCTTTTCGTTCTTCGCCGACTCCTCGATGGTGCCGCCGACCTCGATGTGGTAGCCGGGCGGCAGGCGGCGGCGAATCTCGTCGAGCTGCGGGTCGATCTGCAGCGACACCGTCGGCGCGGTGACCTGGTCATTGGCGAGATCGCCGCGCACCTGGATGGTCGGCAGGCGGTTGCGCCGCCAGATGATGCCCTCTTCGAGGGCGGGTTCCAGGCGCGCCACCTGGGCGAGCGGAATCCACTTGCCGGCAAGCGTCGGCACCGGCAGATCGGCAAGGCGATCGAGCCGGCCGCGTTCGGAAGCATCGGCCCGCCAGACGATGTCGATCAGTTGATCGCCTTCGCGGTATTGGGTGAGGACGATGCCCTGCTGTTGCGCCTCGAGCGCCTGAGCGACTTCCTGGCTCGACACACCCAGCTGCCGCGCGCGATCCTGGTCGATCACCACGCGCACGCTTTTGACCTTTTCGTTCCAGTCCAGATTCACATTGGTGAGATGGGCGTTGGCGCGCATCACGCCCGCCACCTCCTGAGCGATGCCGCGCAGGGTTTCGAGGTCTTCGCCGCTGACCCGGAACACCACCGGATAACCGACCGGCGGGCCGTTTTCCAGCCGCTGCACGCGGGTGCGCAGATGGCTCCAGCGGCCGTCGGGGGCCGCAAACTCTGCGAGCAGGGCGCGCCGCACCGCCTCGCGGGCAGCGAAATCCTTGGTGACGACGACGAGCTGACCGAAGTTGTCATTGAACAACTGCTGATCGAGCGGCAGATAGAAGCGCGGCGCGCCGTTGCCGATGTAGGCCGAGACATTCACCAGCTTGTCCTTCAGCTCGTCTCCGGCCAAAAGCTGCTCGACACGCTTGACCTCATGTTCGGTCGCCTTGAGCGATGCCCCTTGCGGCAGCCACAGATCGACGATCAGCTCGCTGCGGTTGGAGGGTGGGAAGAACTGGTGCTGCACGCCGAACTTGAACAGCAACAGCCCGCCGACGAAGGCCAACAAGGTCAGCCCAATGACCAGGAAGCGGCGGCGCAGGCACCACGCCACCAGCGCCCGGAAGCGGCGATAGAACGGCGTATCGTAAATGTCGCCATGATGCGTTTGATGGAATTTTTTGCGCAAAGCCTGCTCATCGAGGATCTTGAAGCCGATGTAGGGTGTGAAAATGACCGCCGTGATCCAGGAGACGAGCAGCGCGATGGCCGTCACGCCGAAAATCGCGAAGGCATATTCGCCAGCCGCCGAACGGGCGAAGCCCACCGGCGTGAAGGCCGCCGCGGTGATCAGGGTGCCGGTGAGCATCGGAAACGCCGTCGAGGTGTAGGCAAACGTGGCGGCCTTGGCCTTCTCCCATCCCTCCTCGATCTTCACCACCATCATCTCGACGGCGATGATCGCATCATCGACCAACAAGCCCAGCGCGATGATCAAGGCGCCGAGCGAAATGCGGTGCAGATCGATGCCGAAGGCTTTCATCAGCAAAAAGGTGATGGCGAGCACCAGCGGTATCGACAGCGCCACCACCATGCCGGTGCGCACCCCCAACGAGAGAAAGCTCACCCCGAGCACGATCACCAGCGCCTCGATCAGCGAATCCTGGAACAGATCGAGCGAGACGCGCACCACATCCGGCTGATTGGCGATCGTCGTCACTGCGAGCCCCAGCGGCAGCGCCCGGATCTGCCGGTCGATCTCGACCTCTAAAGCGCGGCCGAGCGCGATCACATCGCCGCCTTTGGCCATCACCACCGCGATGCCGATGGCGTCCTTGCCATCGACGCGCATCTTTGGATTGGGCGGCTCGGCATAGCCGCGCGAGACTTCGGCGAGATCGCCTAAGCGCAGGTGACGTCCGCCGATGACCAGATCGGTGTCGCGAATCGCTGCCACCGTGGCGAAGGCGCCGGTGACGCGCAGGCGCACGCGGTCGGACGCGGTCTCGATGAAACCGGCCGGCTGCACGGCGTTTTGCTGCGCCAGCGCATTGGCCACCATCGCTGGCGTCAGTCCCAGCGCCATCAAGCGCCGCGGCGCCATGTCGAGGTAGATCTTCTCGTCCTGCACACCCAACAGATCCACTTTCTTGACGTCGGGCAGATTGCGCAGCGCCTTCTGGATATCCATCGCCACGCGGCGTAGTTCGGCAAAGTCGTAGCCGTCGCCGGTCAGGGCATAGATATTCACATAGACATCGCCGAATTCGTCATTCGGATATGGCCCGCGCACGCCTGCCGGCAAGGTCGGGCGGATGTCGTCGAGCTTGTTTCTCACCACCCGCCAGGCCTGCGGCACCTCGGCCTTCGGCGTGTAATCCTTGAGCTGCAAGAAGATCAACGACTCGCCGGGACGCGAGGCGGATTTGAGGATGTCGATCCAGGGCGTTTCCTGCAGCTTTCTTTCCAGCCGCTCGGTGAGCTCGGTTTCGACTTCCTGCGCCGTCGCACCAGGCCACAGCGTCCTTACTACCATCACCTTGAAAGTGAAATCGGGATCCTCGGCGCGGCCGAGCTTGAGGAAGGCCAGCGCGCCGCCGATCATCAGGACGATGATCAGGTAGAGCACCATCGAGCGATGCTGGATCGACCATTCGGAGAGGTTCGGCCCGATCATGGGTTGGCCACCTGCACTTTTTCGCCGGCGGAGAGCTTGAAAGCGCCGGCGGCGACGATGGTTTCGCCTGCGTCGAGGCCGGCGGTGACGACCGCACCGCGATCGCTATAGCGACTGACTTCGATCGGACGCAAGCTGACCGTGCCATCGGCGCCGATCACCCAGACTGCCGGACGCTCGCCCTGTTGCAGGATTGCCGCCAGAGGCACGAGGTGCTCCTCGCGCACCATCTCGTCGAAACGCACCGTCGCCGAGCGGCCCAGCGCGACATCGGCATCGGCATCGACGATGGTCACCCGTGCGGCATAGGTACGGCTCGCCGGATCGGCCGCCGGCGCGAGCTCACGCAGCTTGCCGCGATAGGTTTTGCCGGCCCACAGCTCCACCGTGGCTGCCGCGCCGATCTTAAGACCGGAAAGTTGCGCTTCGGGAATCGCAATCGCCACCTCGCGCTCGCCTTCGCGGGCGATGCGGAACACCGGCTGGCCGGCGGCGAGCACTTGGCCCGGCTCGGCCAAAACCGCGGTGATCACACCGGCCGTATCGGCGACGAGGGTGGCGTAAGCCATCTGGTTTTTGGCGAGATCGGCTTGCGCCCGCGCCGCCGTCGCGGCAGTTTGTTTGGCTTCTAGCGCCGCCTGGCTGATGAAATTCTGGCGGCGCAGGCCTTCGGCGCGCTTCAATTCATCGGCGGCGAGCGCGGCATTGGCCTCGGCCTGGGCATATGCCAAGCGCAGATCGGTCGGATCGAGCCGGGCGAGCGGCTGCCCCGGCTTGACCGGCGCGCCGACATCGACGAGCCGCTCGATCATCTTGCCGCCGACGCGGAAACCCAGCGTGGATTCGATGCGCGCACGCACATCCCCGCTGTAGAGGTGCTCACGTGCCGTCCTGTCAGCGCCGATTTTGAGCGCCTTCACCAGTTTCGGGCCGGTGTCGATCTTGTCCGCCTGGGGCGTCTTTTCGCCGCAGGCGACCAGCAGGGGAAGTGTCAGCAGGATCCAGTATTTCATTGCACAGCTTTCCGACGGCGCATGGCCATCCAATACAACAAGGGAATCACGAACAGGGTCAGCATGGTGGAGATGGTCAGTCCCCAGACGATGGCCTGGGCCACCGGCCCCCAAAGCAGTGATTTGCCGGCCAGGCCGAAGGCGAGCGAGAACAGTCCGCCGACCGTCGTCGTCGAGGTGATCAGGATCGGCACCACGCGCCGGCGTGCAGCATACACTGCGGCGTGCAGTACACTCATGCCACTGCGCAGGCGTTCGTTGGCGGCATCGATCAGCACGATCGCGGAATTCACCGCAATGCCCGTCAGCGCGATCACGCCATAGAGGGTGTACAGCGACAACGGGTTGCGTGAAATCAGCAGGCCGAACGCGACGCCGGTGAAAGCGAGCGGCACGGTGACGAGGATCAACAGCGGCTGCCAGTAGCTCCTGAACTGCGCGGCGAGGATCAGATAGATCAGCCCGACGCCGAGCAGGAACAGCCAGGGCATCGCGGCGAGACTCTCGCGGATGTCCTCCATCTCTCCGGAGAAATCGATGCTGGTATTCGGAAACTGCGCGGCGACCTTTTGCCAATCCTCGGCGATCAACCGGTTGGCCGTCAGCGTGTCGGTGACCTTCTTGTCGAGATCGGCCTCGACGGTGATCGCGCGCGCCAGATTGTAATGCTTGATCACCCCTTTGCCGATCCTCGTCTCGGCGCGCAGCAGGGCGCCGAGCGTGGTCGTCTGGCCATTGGGCAGCGCCACCGGGTCATTCAGCAGATCGAAGATATCGGCGCCGAGTGTGCCGTCGCCCCGATGCCGGGCGCGCACGCGCAGCTCCACCTTCTCGCCGCGGTCGCGCGTGATGGCGACGATCTCGCCATCGACGGCGAGACGCACCAGCCGCGCCACCTTGGCGGCATCCAGCCCCGCCGCGCGCAAGGCCTCGCGGTCGAGTTCCAGCACCAGTTGCGGCCGGCCCGGAATGTCGTCATCGACCACGTCCTTCGCGCCTGGCACCGCGCGCACGATGGCAGCCAGCGCATCGGCCGCGGCCCGCAGCTCGAGTGGATCGTCGCCGCGCACGCGCACGCGGATCGGTCGGGTGACGGGCGGACCGCCCGAGAGCATCGTGAAGCTGATCTTGCCGGGACTCTCCATCGACTCGATGTCGGCGCGCATCGCCGCGACGATCTCCGGAACGCTGCGGCCGCCTTCTGTGGGGAGCAATGAAACCACCACCTGCCCGTAGGCTTCACCATACAGCGGTTCGGTGTCGGTGAATTTCACGCCGGCATAGGCGGCGGTATTGCGCGCCTCGCCGGGTTGTAGATGCTGCTTCACGCGTGCCTCGATCTTCTGTGCCTCTCGCAGGCTCTGTTCGATCGGTGCGCCGGCCGGCATGTCGACGCTGACATAGAACAGCCGCAGCGGATCGAAGGCAAAGAACTGCACGCGCACCAGCCCGCTCGCCACCGCGGCGACTGCACCGGCCAACAACAGCAGCATCACCGCCACGGACAGCCTCGGCCAACGCAGCACGGCGATCAGCCAGCGCGCATATTTCAGGCGCAACAGATGGTTGAAGCGGGCACGCCAGTCGTCGGCCGGCGGCAGCGTGCGGCTCGCCGTCACCACATGCACCGGCAGAATCCAGTAGGCTTCGATCAGGCTGATGGCGAGGGCGAGCGTGACGATGAAGGGGATGATGAACATGAACTTGCCGACGATGCCCGGCAAGAGCATCAGCGGCAGAAAAGCCGCCATCGTCGTCAGCACCGAGGAGGTGACCGGCGCGAACACCTCGCGCATCGCGGCGAGGCTGGCTGCCAGCGCATCGAGGCCCCGTTGCATCCGGTAGTAGATCGCCTCGACGACGACCACTGCATCGTCGACCAGCATGCCCAGCGCGATCACCACGCCGAGCAGCACCGAGATGTTCACCGTGTAGCCGAGGCTGCCGAGCACGGCGAAGGTACCCGCCAGCGCGAAAGGCACGCCCAGCGCCACGAGCACGGCGATGCGCGTGCCAAGGAATATCCAACACATTCCCAGCACCACCAACAGGCCGACGAGCGCATTCGCCTCCATGATCGCAATCGAAGCACGGGTCTTCGGCGTCTGGTCATCGAGCAGCTTCAATTCGAGGCCCTCGCCGGCGAGCTGCGGGTTCTTTTCGGCGATGAAGCGGTTGATGCGCTCGATGAGCTCCAGCGTGTTGGTGCGGCTTTTCTTGGTGATCGCCAGCATTACCGCCGGCTTGCCCGCGTAACTCGCCAGAGAGCCGGCCTTGGGCGCGCCCGCGAGACTTCCGCGACGCTCGCCAGCGGCGTGCCGGCGCGACCGACCGGGATCTGCGCGATGCGCTCCGGATCGACATCCTGCCCCACCACGCGCACCAGCCAGGCTGCGCGGGCATCGCCTTGGCCGGTTTCCAGCTTGCCGGCGAAAGTGTCGCGAAACCAGGCGAACGCCGCATCGGCGACATCGCTGCCATTCAAGCCCCGGTTTGCCAGCGCGGCCGGGTCATATTCGACCAAGAGCTCGGGATCGCGCAGGCCGGTGGCGAACACCTGGTCGATGCCCGGCATGCGCTCGAAGGCGTCGCGCAGTAATCGCGCGCGGTTTCTCAGCACCTCGTCGGCCGCCTGTCCGGTGACGAGCACCAGCGCGGTCGGGAAACCGTTCGAGGTGGTGATTTCCAGCACGCGCGGCTCCTTCGCCTCGGTGGGCAATTCGCTCTTCGCCTTGTTCTGGATCTCGCGCCGCAGATCGTTGACGCGCTTGTCGAAGACGCGCTCGGAAATCTCGCGGAAGCGCACCAGGATGTTCGATACCCCCTCGCGCGACGATGAGGAGGAAAAGCGCACATCCGCCACCCCCTTGATCGCATCTTCGAGCGGCTTGGTCACCCGTTTTTCGACATCCTCGGCCGAGGCGCCGGGCAACACCGTGGTGATCATCACCCAGTTGAAGTTGATCTCCGGGTCCTGCTCGCGCGGCATGGTGAGATAACTGTAAGCGCCGAGCAGCAACACCACCACGAAGGCGATGTTGGCGAGCGGATGGTTTTCGAGCAGGTGCCGGTAGAGCTTCATGGCAGGGCTTGGCCATCCTGCACGGCATGACGTCCCTGCGTCACGATGCGCGCATCCGCAGGCAGATCGAGCGGCGCGGGCCGGCCTTCCTGCGCCTGCGGCAGCGCATGGAAACGCGCCTTGCCCCCTTCGACGACGAACACGCCAAGCCGCCCTTCGCGTTGCACCAGCAGCTCGGCCGGCAGATGCGCCTGCGCCTCGCGCCACACCAGCCGGCCCTCGCTACCTGCCGCCGGCGCTGGCCCGACGAAGGCCAGACGTGCTTCGATGCTGCGCGATTCGCGGTTCACCGCAGGGGAGACGCGCAGCGGCTTCAGTTCGTAGCGGCCCGTCGCGCTCTCGAAAATCGGCGCTGCCGAGACGGCACGCTGCAAAGATTCCGCATCACGCGGCTGCAGCTGCGCGGCCAGTTCCAGTTCGGTGTGCGACACCAGCGTCAACAGGACGGTGCCGGGCGCGGCGAGTTCCCCGACCTGGCCGCGCCGCTCGCGTACCACCGCATCGAACGGCGCGCGCAGCGTGTGTTTTTCCAGCGCACGGCGCGCAGTATCGCGCTGGGCCTTCGCCGCGCGCAGATCGGCGACGGCGGCGGCGAGCTCCGTTTCGCGCACTGTCAGCGCTTCCGCCGAGATGAAATTCTTTTCGCGCAACGCCCGGGCGCGCTCGAATTGGGCCCGCGCCAGGGCATGGCGCGCCTCGGCCTGGGCCAGAGCGGCCTGGGCGCGTTCCAGTGCCAGCTGGGCATCACGCGCATCGAGCCGCACGACCACCTGGCCTTTCTTTACCGTCTGACCGACATCCACGGGGATGGCCTGAATCGGCGCCGCAACTTCCGCCGACAGGCGTGCTTCGTGCTTGCCGACGACGCTTGCCGGCGCGCTGCGCTCAGGGTAGAGCGCCACCTCGGCCACGGAGCCGACCGCGAAAGTCGGCGCTGACGGGACGGCAACGGTCGGCGGGCTTTCTCGACCGCAGGCTGTCATGAGGGTGGCATGCAAGATGAGCAGAATTTGCGGCAGCATGGTGTGGAGCGCGTGGGCGGTGGCGGATGCGTATTATGCCGCCCTGCAACATGCAGCCGGCGATTGTCGCCACGGCGACTATTCTTCCGCGGGCATGCCCCTCAGAATTGCACCGTCAGCCACGAAAGGAAGCCGTCATGTCCAGCATCGTCACCGTCGTCTTCGACCGCCATCGCGAATACGAGCTGATCGCCCATGCCACGCTGCCGCGTGAGGCTGCCAACCGCTGGCTGGAGGAACAATGGCTGGCGTTGGAATGTGAGCCGAGCCATCCTATGGGCAAGGTGCTGGTGCTCGACCGCATCCTCGGTATCGCCAAATACGCTGGGGAGAAGCGCTTCGCCCAACCGGATGCCTGGACGCAGCAATATGCGGAAGCGGTGGCCGGCGTACTGGAGCGACCGGCGGTGCGCGTCGATGTCGCCGAGAACGTCGTCGGCTAGCTTTCTTCGAGGAAACGGTAGATGGCGTCGAGGCGCGCTATACCATCGTCGAGTTCGAGGATCTCCTGACGCTTGTCCATCGGCAGCGGCAGCAGCTCGGCCCAGCGGTCGGCCACCCAGGCGGCGTCGTAAAAGCGGTGGGGCTTGGGAGGCTGATCCTCGAGCGACTCGATCAGTGAACGCAGCATCGGCACCAGGCGTGCATAGTCGCCGGGAACCGGCGCTACCTGCGGCTCGGGCAGCAATTCGACCCGTGCGCGCACCAGCCCGCTCGTCTCACGCCGCCACGACAGGATGCGAAAGCGCTGGCCGCCGTGCGTGACGATGTGCAGGATGCCCAGTTGCGGCATCTGCCAGTCGGCGATCGTCGCCAGCGTGCCCACCGCGCGCGGTTCGGCCGTCGGCCGACCGGGCACGGCGACTTCGCTGCCCTGCGCGATCAGGCAGACACCGAACGGCGTGTCCGTGCGCAGGCATTCCTTCACCATGTCCATGTAACGCGTCTCGAAGACGCGCAGTTCCATGCGTCCGCCGGAATGCAGCACGACATTGAGCAGGAACAGCGGCAGTTCCATTTCAGTCACGTTCCGCTCCCCAACGCGGCAGCAGCGCATGCGCGATGCCCAGCCGATCGAGGATGCGCGCGACGACGAAATCGACGAGCCCCTGGATGTCGGCCGGTCGGTGGTAGAAGCCGGGGGAAGGCGGCAGGATCACCGCGCCGGCGCGGGCAAGCTTCAGCATGTTCTCGAGGTGGAGCGCTGAAAACGGCGTCTCGCGCGGCACCAGGATCAGGGGCCTTCCCTCTTTGAGCACCACGTCGGCGGCACGCGTGATGAGGTCTTTGGCCACACCGGCCGCCACTTCGGCGAGTGTGCCCATGGTGCAGGGGCAGATGACATAGGCGTCGGGCGGGTTCGAACCGGAAGCCGGCGGCGCCATCCAGTCCTCGCGGCCGAATACCGTGAGCAACCCCTCACCATCGCCGAAGCGTTGGGCAAGCTCTCGTTGCGCTTCGCGCGGCTGCACGGGCAGCACGAGGTCGCATTCTTGTTTGGCGACGATCTGCGCCGCCGGCGAGTAAAAGAGCCAGACATGACAGCCGGCCTTGAGCAGGCAGTCGACGAGGCGCAGGCCATAGGGCAGGCCGGAAGCACCGGTCCAGGCGACGGCAATGGTTTTGTTCATGTGGGCTCTTCCAAAAGGCGCGCAGCGATCAGACCGTTCACGATACCGAAAACGAGCGCCGAGAGGCCGAAAACCGGCGCGAGCAGGAACACGCCATCGTGCGGCACCAGCCACAGGCGCGCCAGCAGCAATTGTCCACCGATATGGGCGAAGGCCGCCAGCACGCTCGCCGTCACGGCGCCGAACCAGCGGCGCGGCAAGCGCGCGGCCCCCGCCAGCGCGGCGAGACTGGCGAGTGCCCCGGCGAGCGCGAGGAAGAAGCCGGGGGCGAGAAACTGACCGATCAGCAGGCTGCCGGCCACGACGCGCAACAGCGATACCCAGGCCGCTTCACGCCAGCCATGACGCCACAAGACGATCAGCACGACGATGTTGGCGAGTCCCGGCTTGATGCCGGGCAAGGGCGAGGGCAGCGCCCCCTCGGCGACGGCGAGCGCGATCGCCGCCGCCGCATAGCGGGCGATGCGGCGGTCGGTCTCGGTGACTTTCAGCTCAATAGTTGAGGCTGTCATGACCCGGTTCGCGCCCGGAAAGGGAAAGACTCACATGGTTCGGCGCGCAGATGGCGATCGCATTGGGGCGGGTGAGCCAGCCCTGCTGCACGCAGTACTGCCGTGGGCCCGGGTCGGAGAGCACGCGCGCACGTCCGGGCGCGATCTCGATCACCGTCTCGCCCAACGGCCCGCGTGCCGCGAAGCGCCGCGGCGCGTCGAGCGGAAATTCGGCCACCACCTTGCCTTCGACGCGCACCACGGCACGCTCGGGGCGACCGCCGGTCCACGACAGCGCAAAGGCCGATATGACGAGCGACGCGGCCAAGACCACGGTGAGCCAGTCACCGGCCCGCATCAGCGCCAGCCAGTGTTTCATTCGACGAGGGAACGGTGGCGCACCAGCACGCGCGCCTTGTCCTTGAAGTGTTCCGCCAGTCGTTCGGCGAACCAAACCGAGCGGTGCTGGCCGCCGGTGCAGCCCAAGGCGACGGTGAGATAGGCGCGGTTGTCGCGAATGTAGGCCGGCAGCCAGGTTTCCAGGAACTGCCGGATGTCGGCGAGCATCTGCATCACTTCGGGTTGGGATTCGAGGAACTCGATCACCGCGGCATCGCGGCCGGTGAGCGGTCGCAACAGCGGGTCGTAGTGCGGATTGGGCAGGCAGCGCACGTCGAACACCAGATCGGCATCGAGCGGCAGACCATGCTTGAAACCGAAGGACTGGAACAGCAGGATCAGCCCTGTGCCACCGCCTTGCAGGTCGATGAAATCCTTGACCATCGCCCGCAGGGCATTGGGCCGCAGATGGCTGGTGTCGATGCGGTGGCCAAGGCTTTTCAGGGTTTCCAACGCGGCGCGCTCCTCGGCGATCGCCTCGGCGAGCGTCTTGTCGCCGCTGGCGAGCGGATGGCGGCGGCGGGTCTCGGAAAAACGCTGGATCAGCACCTCGTCGCGCGCGTCGAGAAATAGGAAGCGCACATCGATGTGATGCGCCGCGAGCTGCTTCAATTGCGCGGGCAAGGCCGCGATGCCGCTGCCACCGCGCATGTCGATCGCCACCGCGACACGCGCGTGACCCTCACGCAGCAGATGGCCGGCCAGTCCCGAGAGCAACGCCGCCGGCAGATTGTCGACGCAGAAATAGCCCGCGTCTTCGAGGACGTTCAACGCGATGGTCTTGCCCGAACCCGACAGACCGCTGATCAGCACGAGTTGCATCGGAAACCCGAGAAGAAGCCGATGCGCCCTATGGTAGCATCGCCATCCCTCTCTCACCACGCAGCGCTCGAAATGTCTCGCCAGGAGTTCCGCTGGAAACCCGACCCTGCCCTGGCGGGTGCTCCGACCTGGTTGCGTCCCTGGCTCGCCGATCCCGGTTCGCTCACCGCGCGCATCGTCGCGCGCTGCGACAGCTTCGAAGTACGTGTGCTCGGCGAACGACGCGCACGCCCCTTTCCTGATGAGCGCGCGCTGATCGGGCTGCCCCCAGGGCGTTACGCCTGGACCCGCGAGGTGCTGCTGTTCGCCGACGGTCTGCCGGTGGTGTTCGCGCACAGCGCGCTCGCGCCGCGCGATCTGAATGGCGCTTGGCACATGGCGCAGGCCATCGGTTCACGACCGCTCGGCGCCGCCCTGTTCGCCGACCCGTCGATCTGCCGCGGCCCGTTGAGCGCGGCGCGCCTGACTGCCCGTCATCCGCTCCATCGTCGTGCCAGCGCTGCGCTCGGCTCGCCGTTGCCAACACTTTGGGCGCGCCGCTCGCGCTTCTGCCGCCTCGACCGGCCACTGCTCGTCACCGAAGTGTTCCTGCCAGACATCGCGCGGCTGTGACAGCCGGCAGCCTTCGGCGACTCACGCCGCCATCGTCGGCAGCAGCATCCCGTCATGCTCCACCAGAGCGCAGCCGCGCTTCAATTCGGACACCAGCCAGTCCGCGAGCGTGGCACTGCCCATGCCCAGCAGGCGCGTACCGACATCGCGGAAGAGCGGCACGCTGGCGAGATGGCTCTCCAGCCGTTCGCGCGGCAGTCCGCCGAGGTCGAGCAGGTTGAAGACGAAGCAGGCCTTGAGGGCATTCTTCGCCATCCGTTCGGGATCAGTCTCGAAGGCGGCAAGGCGCTGATAGGCGCGCTCGAGCGCGGCGGGCACGTCAGCGAACGGCCGGCCGTGACCGGGAATCACGATTTCGACTTCCAGACCGGCGATCAAATCGAGCGTCGCGCGCGTGTCGGCGAGCGCGCCGGGCTGTCCGAGCAACTCGCCAAAGATGATGCCGAAGCCATTCTCCCAGAGCGCATCGCCCGAAACCAGCAGCCGCACATCGGGACAGTGGAACACCAGGGCGTCGCGATCGTGTCCCGGCGCGGCATACGCCCGCCAGTCCATTCCGCCCATGCGCAGCGTGTCGCCCGCACGTACGACACCGTCATGATCGAAACGTTCGCCGCGCTGCGCCGCCGGTGTGAGCAGCAGGGCGTGTTCGTCCCAGTCGCGGATGTGTTGCTCGATACCGGCGGGAATGAAGATCGCGCAACCGAATGCGCGCTTGAGCGCTGCATTGCCACCGATGTGGTCGGAGTGCGAATGGGTGTTGATCAGGCGCCGCAGGTGCCGTCCCGCCAGCGCCGACTCGACGAGTTCGACGGTCTGCGCGGCATGGCCGGCGTAGCCGCTGTCGATCAGCGTCGCCACATCGCCGTCGAACAGCAGGATGTTGTTGGAAGAGAGCCAGCCACGTTCGATGACGTGGATCGCGGGCGGCAGTTTCATTGCCGGGCGAGCAGAGCCCGGGCGACCTTCGAGGCCGGTTCGCGGCCCAGTTCGGCCGAGATCCATTGCGCGGTAGCGACCAGCCGGTCGAGATCGACGCCACAGTCGATGCCCAGCCCCTTGAGCAGCCAGACGACATCCTCGGTGGCGACATTGCCGGAAGCGCCCTTCGCGTAAGGACAACCGCCGAGGCCGCCGACCGAGGCATCGAAGACATTCACGCCTTTCTGCAAGGCGGCATAGATGTTGGCGATCGCCATGCCATAGGTGTCGTGGAAATGACCGGCGAGCTTCTTGATCGGCACGCGCCGCCCCACCGCTTCGATCAGCGCCTTGGTTTTCTCCGGCGTGCCGGTACCGATGGTGTCGCCGAGCGAGATCTCATAGCAGCCCATCTCGAACAGCGCCCAGGCGACATCGGTCACCGCCGCAAGCGGGACCTCGCCCTGATATGGACAGCCGAGCACACAGGAGACATAGCCGCGCACCTTGATCCCGGCATCCTTGGCGTGTTCCACCACCGGGCGGAAGCGCTCGAGCGATTCGCGGATCGTGCAGTTGATGTTCTTTTGCGAGAAGGCTTCGGAAGCGGCGGCGAACACGGCGATTTCCTTCGCGCCGGCGGCGAGCGCGGCTTCCAGACCCTTTTCATTGGGCACCAGCACCGGATGGCAGACGCCGGGCCGGTGCGCAATGCCGCGTAACACCTCGGCGGCATCGGCCATCTGTGGCACCCACTTTGGCGAGACGAAGGCGGTGGCCTCGACGCACTCGAGACCACAGTCGACGAGGCGTTCGATCAGCGTGATCTTGGTCGCGGTGGGGACGAACTGCGGTTCGTTTTGCAGGCCATCGCGCGGGCCGACCTCGACGAGGCGAACGGTGGTGGGTAAAGTCATGTGGGTTGTCAGGGGCTGGGTTCGAAGGCCACCAATTCTGCCCCATCCGCGACCTGTTCGCCTGGTGCGTAGCGGAAGGCCTGGACGATGCCGGCGGCGGGCGCAACCAGCGTGTGCTCCATCTTCATCGCTTCGAGCACGACGAGCGGCGTGCCTTTCTCGACACGCGCGCCGGCTTGGACGAGGTGCGCGACCACCTTGCCCGGCATCGGTGCGGCAAGACTGCCTTCCGCGCCCCCCCCTTCGCCGGCATGATGCAGCGGATCGACGGCGGCGAAGACGAACCCCAGGCCATCGAAGAACACGTGGCGTTTCTCGCCGGCAGCGATCACCGTCGCCGTCAGTCGGCGGCCGTCGAGCGCGGCGCGCAGCGTGCCATCGTCGCGCAGCTCGCCGGCTGCCGCCACCGCATGGTCGTCGAGATCGAGCAGAAATCCTTCGCCGTCATAAGCGGCGACGATGCGCCGTTCGGCATTGCCGACGCGCAGCAGGATCGTGCGCCGCGCCATGCCATTGAGGCGCCAGCCGTCACGCAAATGCCAGGGCGAGTGCGGATCGGCGCTGGCCTGGGCATGGGCACGGGCGAAGTTGCGGTCGCGCAGCAGTTCCGCAAGCGCCGCGATGAGCCAGGCCTCTCGCGGCGGCAGGCTGGACTCGGCCGGAAACAGGAAGTCGTGCTCGCGCTCGATCAAGCCGGTGTCGAGATCGGCATTGGCAAACGCCGGACAGGCCACCAGCCGCGACAGAAAGCCGACGTTGCTCGTCACGCCGACGATGCGGAAGTCGGCGAGCGCCTGCAGCATCCTGGCGATCGCCCGCTCGCGGTTTTCGTCCCAGACGATCAGCTTGCAAATCATCGGGTCGTAATGCGGCGAGATGTCATCGCCTTGCTCGACGCCGCTATCGACGCGCACGTTGAGTGTTTCGGTAGGGGGGGCGAAGTGCACCAGCCGGCCGGTCGAGGGCAGAAACCCCTTGTCCGCATCCTCGGCATAGATGCGCGCCTCGAGCGCATGGCCCTGGATCGCGAGCTGCTCCTGCGCAAGCGGCAACGGCTCGCCGGCGGCGATGCGCAACTGCCATTCGACGAGATCGAGTCCGGTGATCATCTCGGTGACCGGATGCTCGACCTGCAGCCGCGTATTCATCTCCATGAAATAGAAGCTACCCGAGGGTTCGACGATGAACTCGACGGTGCCGGCGCCGACATAACCGACTGCACGTGCCGCAGCGATGGCAGCCGCACCCATCGCCACGCGCCGCTCGGGCGTCATGCCCGGTGCGGGCGCTTCCTCCAGCACCTTCTGGTGACGGCGCTGCACCGAACAGTCGCGCTCGAACAAATGAACGCAGTTGCCGTGCGTGTCGGCGAAAATCTGGAACTCGATATGACGCGGCCGCTGCAGATACTTCTCAATCAGCACATGATCGTCGCCGAACGATGATGCTGCTTCGCGCTGGCAGGAGGCGAGGGCATCGAGGAATTCCTCGCGCTTCCAGACCACGCGCATGCCCTTGCCACCCCCGCCGGCGCTGGCCTTGATCAGCACCGGATAGCCAATCGCATCGGCTTGTTCGCGCAGGAACTCGGCATCCTGTTCGTCGCCGTGATAACCCGGCGTGAGCGGCACGCCCGCCGCAGCCATCAGCTTCTTGCTCTCGGATTTCAGCCCCATCGCCCGGATCGCCGCCGGCGGCGGGCCGATGAAGACGATGCCGTTTTTTGCACACGCCTCGGCGAAGGCTTCGTTCTCGGACAGGAAGCCATAGCCAGGATGCACCGCCTCGGCGCCGCTGGCTTTCGCCGCGGCGATGATCTTGTCGATGGCGAGATAGGACTCGCGCGCCGGCGGCGGGCCGATACAGAGGGCCTCATCCGCCAGGCGCACATGGCGGGCGGTCTGGTCAGCCTCGGAATACACGGCGACGGTGCGAAGCCCCAAGCGCCGCGCCGTCTTGGTGATGCGGCAGGCGATCTCGCCGCGATTGGCGATCAGGATTTTCGCGAACATGCTCATTGCATCCAATTCGGCTTGCGTTTTTCGAGGAAGGCGGCGATGCCTTCCTGTCCTTCGGGCGAGACGCGCAGACGGGCGATGCGCCCGACGGTGTCCTCGATCAATGTCGGCGACAACGGCTCGCCGGCGATCGCCCTGATCAGCGCTTTCGCCTCGCTCAAGGCGCCCGGGCCATTCTTCAGGATCGCCTCGACCCATTCGCCGACCGCCGCGTCGAGCGCCGCCTCATCGGCGACCATCTCGTGAATCAGTCCGATGCGGTAGGCTTCGGCCGCCGAGAAGGCTTCCGCGGTCAGCATGTAGCGGCGCGCATAACGCTCGCCGATCGCGTTGACCACATAGGGACCGATCACCGCCGGGATCAGGCCGAGCTTGACCTCGGTGAGCGCGAAGCGCGCTTCGAAGGTCGCCACCGCGAGATCGCAGGCGGCGATGACGCCCACCCCGCCGCCATAGGCGGGACCCTGCACGCGCGCGATCACCGGCTTCGGACATTCGGCGATGCGGCGCAGCATCTCGGCGAGCTCGCCGGCATCGCGCCGGTTCTGCTCGAAATCGAAACCTGCGGCACGGCGCATCCAGTTGAGATCGGCGCCGGCGCAGAAGCTCTTGCCGATGCTCGAAATCACCACCACCCGCACGGCCGGGTCGCTGGCCATCGACAGCAGCGCCTCGGCCAGCTCGGCGATCATCGCCTCATCGAAGGCGTTGTGGCGCTCCGGCCGGTTCAGCGTGACGATGCCGACGACGGCATCGATTTCGGTGAGGATGCTCTGGTACATGGGTCATCTCCCTACATGCGGAACACGCCGAAGCGCGTCGGCTCGATCGGTGCGTTGAGCGCCGCCGAGATACCCAAGCCCAACGCACGTCGCGTCTCTTGCGGATCGAGGATGCCATCATCCCACAGCCGCGCGGTCGCATAGTAGGGATGGCCCTGCGTTTCATACTGCTGGCGGATCGGCGCCTTGAAGGCTTCCTCCGCTTCCTTGCTCCAGCGGCCGCCCTTCGCTTCGATGCCGTCGCGCTTGACGGTGGCCAGCACGCTCGCCGCCTGTTCGCCGCCCATCACCGAGATGCGGCTGTTCGGCCAGGTCCACAGCAGGCGTGGGCCGTAGGCGCGCCCGCACATGCCGTAGTTGCCGGCGCCAAAGGAGCCGCCGATGATCACGGTGAATTTCGGCACCTGCGCGGTCGACACGGCCGTGACCATCTTCGCGCCATCTTTCGCGATACCGCCGTTCTCGTATTTCCTACCGACCATGAAGCCGGTGATGTTCTGTAGGAAGATGAGCGGAATGCCGCGCTGCGCACACAGCTCGATGAAATGCGCACCCTTCAATGCCGATTCGGAGAACAAGATGCCGTTGTTGGCGACGATGCCGACAGGATAGCCGTAGAGGCGCGCGAAGCCGGTGACCAGCGTCGTGCCATAGCGGGCCTTGAATTCGTCGAAGCGCGAGCCATCGACGAGTCGCGCGATCACCTCGCGCACGTCATAGGGTTTGCGGGTATCGGTCGGAATCACGCCGTAGAGCTCTTCGGGCGGATACAGCGGCTCTTCCGGCGCGGCCAGTTCCAGCGACACGGCTTTCTGCCAGTTCAGATTCGCGACGATGCGCCGCGCGATCGACAGCGCGTGCAGATCGTTCTCGGCCAGATGGTCGCAGACGCCGGAGATGCGCGTATGCACGTCGCCGCCGCCGAGATCCTCGGCGCTCACCACTTCGCCGGTGGCCGCCTTCACCAGCGGCGGACCGCCGAGGAAGATCGTGCCCTGGTTCTTGACGATGATCGACTCGTCCGACATCGCCGGCACATAGGCGCCGCCCGCGGTGCAGGAACCCATCACCACGGCGATCTGCGGAATGCCCTGCGCCGACATGTTCGCCTGGTTGTAGAAGATGCGGCCGAAGTGCTCCTTGTCCGGAAACACCTCGTCCTGCATCGGCAGGAAGGCGCCGCCGGAATCGACGAGATAGATGCACGGCAGGCGGTTCTCGCGCGCGATCTCCTGCGCCCTGAGGTGCTTTTTGACGGTGAGCGGATAGTAAGTGCCGCCCTTCACCGTCGCATCGTTGGCGACGATCATGCACTCGACGCCACAGACACGGCCGATGCCGGCGACGAGGCCGGCCGCCGGCACTTCATTGTCATACAACCCCCAGGCAGCCAGCGGCGCGATTTCGAGAAACGGCGCCCCCGGATCGAGCAGGCCGTCGATGCGGTCACGCACCAAGAGCTTGCCACGCGCCAGATGTTTGGCGCGCGCCTCCTCGGAACCGCCCGCACCGTGCCGTCCCACCAGCGCCGATTTTTCGCGCAGATCGTCGACCAGCGCCTGCAGTGCGGCGGCGTTGGCCCTGAATTCCTCGCTGCGCGGATCGAGTTTCGATTTGATGACGGACATCAAGGTTCTCCTGTCACCGCCCGTGCGATCACCAGCCGCTGGATGTCGGATGCGCCTTCATAGATCTGGCAGACCCTGACATCTCGGTAGATGCGTTCGACCGGGAAGTCGGCGACATAGCCGTAGCCGCCGTGGATCTGGATCGCATCGGAACACACCCGCTCGGCCATCTCCGAGGCGAAGAGTTTCGCCATGCTCGCCTCCTTGAGGCAGGGCAAGCCGGCATCACGCAGGCTGGCGGCATGCCAGACCATCTGGCGCGCGACTTCGATCCGGGTCGCCATGTCGGCGAGCCGGAACGCCACCGCCTGATGCTCGACGATCGGCTTGCCGAAGGCCTCGCGCTCCTTGGCGTAGGCGACTGCGGCTTCAAAGGCGCTCCGCGCCATGCCCACCGCCTGCGCGGCGATGCCGATGCGGCCGGCTTCGAGGTTCGACAGCGCGATCTTGTAGCCCTCCCCCTCGGCGCCGATCAGGCAAGCGGCGGGAATGCGACAGTCCTCGAAGACGATCTGCGCGGTGTCGGAGGCATGCTGGCCGAGCTTCTCCTCGATGCGGGCGACGGTGTAGCCCGGCGTGTCGGTCGGCACGCAGAAGCAGGAGATGCCTTTCCTACCCGCCGCGGGATCGGTGACGGCGAAGACGATGGCGATCTTCGCGTGCTTGCCCGAGGTGATGAACTGCTTGACGCCGTTCAATACCCAGTGATCGCCCTCCTTCACGGCACGGGTTCTGATCGCGGCGGCGTCGGAGCCGACATGCGGCTCGGTGAGACAGAAGCAGCCGAGCAGTTCGCCGCTCGCCGCGCCTTTGAGCCAGCGTTGCTTCTGCGCCTCGCTGCCGTAACGGTTCAGGATGCCGCAGACCAGCGAGTTCTGCACGGAAATGATCGTCGAGGTCGCACCGTCACCGGCGGCGATTTCCTCGATAGCGACGGCCAGCGAGACGTAATCGAGCCCGGCCCCGCCCCATTCCTCCGGCACGACCATGCCCCAACAGCCGAGTGCTGCGAGTTCCTGCAGGGCCGCGGCCGGGAAGGTGTGTTCCCTATCCCACTGCGCCGCATTGGGCGCGAGCCGCTCGCGCGCGAAGGCGCGCAGCGTGTCGCGGATCATTGTCTGGTCGTCGTTCAGGATCATGCTGCTGCCTCCTTCGCATTCCGTGCCGGCCGCTGGATCAGCATCACGCCCGCGATCACCAGCAGGCCGCCGGCGAGCACGGACGGATCGAGCCGCTCGTGCAGCAAGAGCGCCCCTTGCAGCACGGCGGCCACCGGCACGAGGTTGATGAAGATCGAGGCGCGCTGCGCACCGATCTTTTGCACCGCCGCCGCGAACCAGGTGAAGCCGAGCGTGGTGCCAAGCAGGCCGAGGAAGGCGATCGCGCTCCAGGCCGGCAACGAGTAATGCGGGACCAACTGCGCCGGGTCGATGATCAGGGCGGTGACCAGCAGCATCAGAAAGCCGGCGCAGCTCGCGTAGGCGGTCATCACCAGTGCGCCGAGATTGCGTCGCGCCAGCGACTCGGTGCCGAGCCGGCCGATCAGCGTGTAGATCGACCACATCAACGCGCAGCCGAGGATCAGCAGATCGCCGCTGCCGATCTGGCCGCGCAGGGGCGTGAGGGGATCGCCGCGGCCGATCACCGTCAGGCAGCCGAGCAGGGCGAGCGCGCTGCCCAGCGCCTTGAGCCGCGTCATGCCTTCCCTGAGCAGCCACGCCGCCGCCAGCAGCGTGATCACCGGCGTGGTGGCGACGACCAGCGCGCCGCGCCCCGCGGTGATGTGCTGCATGCCGTAGAGGAAGAACAGGTTGTAAATGAAGATACCGGTCGCGCCCAAGCCGATCACCAACAACAGTTCGCGGCGATCCAGCGCGGGCAAGCGGCCGTGATGCCAGCGTACCAGGACGAGCAGGCTCGCCGCGGCGAGAAGAAAGCGCCAGACGGCGACGCCGAGCGGCGGCACCTCCTGCACCGCGACGCGCGCGGCGACCCAGGTGCCGCCCCAGATCACCGCAGTGACGACGAGTTTCGCGTAGGTGGCGAACACTCAGACGAGCTCGATGGCCATCGCGGTGGCTTCGCCGCCACCGATGCACAGGCTGGCGACGCCGCGCCGCTTGCCGTATTTCTTCAATGCCCCGATCAAGGTGACGACGATGCGCGCGCCGGAGGCGCCGATCGGATGGCCCAGCGCGCAGGCACCGCCATGCACATTGACTTTGTCATGGGGCAGATTCAATTCCTTCATCGCCGCCATCGTGACGACGGCGAAAGCTTCGTTGATCTCATAGAGATCGACGCTCTCGGCGCTCCAGCCGGTTTTCTCGAACAACTTTCGCATCGCGCCGACCGGCGCGGTGGTAAACCATGCCGGCTCTTGCGCATGCGTGGCGTAGCCGACGATACGCGCGATGGGGGTGAGGCCGCGCTTGGCCGCATCGGCTTCACGCATCAGCACCAGCGCCGCAGCGCCATCGGAGATCGACGAAGAGTTGGCCGGGGTGACCGTGCCGTCTTTCTTGAACGCGGGCTTGAGCAGCGGGATCTTGTCGAGCTGCGCCTTGGCCGGCTGCTCATCGGCCTTGACGATCGTCTCGCCTTTCTTGCCGGCTACCGTGACCGGAGCGATTTCCCAATCGAAGCTGCCGTCTTTGCCGGCTTGCTGGGCGCGCTGGGTCGAGGCGATCGCGAAGGCGTCCTGATCCTGGCGGGTGAAACCGTAGTGCGCCGCGCAATCCTCGGCGAAGGTGCCCATCAGGCGGCCTTTGTTTTCCGCCGAGTAGTGGTCTTCGAGGCCGTCGAAGAACATGTGGTCGATGATCTGGCCGTGACCGAGCCGTAAGCCAGCGCGCGCCTTCGGCAACAAGTAGGGCGCGTTGCTCATCGACTCCATGCCGCCGGCGACGATCACGTCCTGTCCGCCGGCCTTGAGGATGTCGGCGGCGAGCATGGTCGCCTTCATCGCCGAGCCGCAGACCTTGTGCACCGTGGTGCAACCGGCCGAGAGCGGCAGGCCCGCCTGCAGGGCCGCCTGACGCGCCGGCGCCTGACCTTGGCCGGCCTGCAGCACGCAGCCCATCAGCACTTCCTGCACGTCATCCGCTTTCAGGCCGGAACGCTCGAGGGCGGCGCGAATGGCCACGGCGCCGAGATTGGCGGCGGAGAGGCTGGAAAAATCACCCTGAAAGCCGCCCAGCGGCGTGCGGGCGGCGCCCACGATTACGATGGCATCACTCATTTCGTTTCCTTTCACGCAGTTTCGTTGAACAGTTCGCGGCCGATCAGCATGCGGCGGATCTCCGATGTGCCGGCGCCGATCTCGTAGAGCTTCACGTCGCGCCACAGCCTACCGGTGGGATATTCATTGATGTAGCCGTTGCCACCGAGCGCCTGGATCGCTTCGCCGGCCATCCAGGTGGCCTTCTCGGCTGCATAGAGGATCGCGCCGGCGGCGTCCTTGCGCAGCGAGCGCGCATGGTCGCCCGCGTCGCAGGCGCGGCCGACCGCATACACATAGGCCCGGCAGGCCTGCCAGGTCGAGTACATGTCGGCGAGCTTGCCCTGCATCAGCTGGAATTCGCCGATCGGCTGGCCGAACTGCTCGCGCTCGTGCAGATAGGGCAGCACCACGTCCATGCAGGCGGCCATGATCCCCAGCGGGCCGCCGGCGAGCACCGCGCGCTCGTAGTCGAGGCCCGACATCAGCACCTTGACGCCATTGCCCACGCCGCCCAGCACGTTCTCCTCCGGCACCTCGCAGTCGTCGAAGAACAAGGGATAGGTGTTCGAGCCGCGCATGCCGAGCTTGTCGAGATGCGAGCCGTGCGAGAAGCCCTTGAAGCCCTTTTCGACGATGAAGGCGGTGATGCCCTTCGGGCCCGCATTGACATCGGTCTTGGCATAGACCACCAGCGTGTCGGCATCCCCGCCGTTGGTGATCCACATCTTGCTGCCGTTCAGCACATAGCGGTCGCCCTTTTTGTCGGCCCGCAGTTTCATCGAGACGACATCGGAGCCGGCGTTCGGCTCGGACATCGCCAGCGCGCCGACATGCTCGCCGGAAATCAGCTTCGGCAGATAGCGGGCTTTTTGCGCCGGGGTGCCGTTCCTGCGAATCTGATTCACACACAGGTTCGAGTGTGCGCCGTAGGAAAGACCCACCGCAGCCGAGGCACGGGAGATTTCCTCCATCGCGACGATATGGGCGAGATAACCCATGCCCGTGCCGCCATCCTCTTCCGGCACCGTCAGGCCCAGCAGACCGAGGTCGCCGAATTTCTGCCACAAATCGGCGGGAAACTCGTTGTCACGGTCGATCTGCGCCGCACGCGGCGCGATCTCGTTGGTGGCGAAGGCGCGCACCGTGTCGCGCAGCATGTCGATTTCTTCGCCGAGCTGGAAGTTCAAGCCAATCATTGTTCCGCCTTTCCATGCATGGTCATCAGAGTCTGCTGCATCATCGCGCAATGCGTCGCCTTGCCGTGCTTCACCACCCAGGCATCGCCGCGCGTGATGACGAGCGTCCGCCCCGGCTTGACCACCTCGCCGGTGGCGATCAGCAATTCGCCATCGGCCGGGGCCAGCAGGTTGATCTTGAATTCGACCGACAGCACCGAGGTGTTGGCTGCCATCAGCGAGAAGCCTGCATAGCCGGCGGCGCTATCGACGATGGTCGAGGTCACGCCGGCATGGAAGAAACCATGCTGCTGCGTGAGCTCTGGCCGATAGGGCAGATGGATCTCGCAGCCGCCGGGCCAGACATCCACCAGCGTGGCGCCGAGCAGGCCCATGATCCCCTGCTTGGCGAAACTGGTCCGCACTTTCTCGTTCCAGTGCGGATCGCGGGGTTCGAATCGCGCCTCACCGCGCGGGATGCCATAGCTCATGGGACCTCCGTAGGCTTTCGGCCGATTGTATGTTGACGTTAACGTCAACGTCAACTCGACTCGGGCCGCGCCTTGCCGGCTTCGAGCAGGGCGCGGCATTGGGCTTCGAACGCGTCGAGCTCGCCGAGCACGGCTTCGATGTCCTCGCGCTGCTGCTTGAGCTTGGCCCGCTGGCGCCCCAGCACCTCGATCAGCCGGGCGAGCTGCGAAGTCTCCGGCGCGGTGTCGTACATGTCGATCAGTTCGCGGATCTCGGCTAGCGACAGGCCGAGGCGCTTGCCGCGCAAGGTGAGCTTGAGCCGTGTGCGGTCACGCTTGCTGTAGATGCGCTGGCCACCGACCCGCGCCGGGTTCAATAATCCCTGATCCTCGTAGTAACGGATCGTGCGCGGCGTCACACCGAATTCGCGCGAAAGATCGGCGATGTTGTAGGAAGTCCGGTCAGTCGAAGTCATGTTGTTGCAGTGCACAAAAGTTTTCCGTTTCAGATAAACTAGCCGGAACGCTGCCGCAGTAAAACAGATTTGCGATCACCGGGCAACGCTCACCTCATGCCGCTCAGCCATCCTCATGCCCAACCGCCGGCCGTCGGCGCGACCCTAGAAGTCGCGCCGGGCGTGCATTGGCTGCGCATGCCCTTGCCCTTCGCGCTCGACCACATCAACCTGTGGCTGATCGAGGATGGCGACGGTTTCACCGCGGTCGACACCGGCATCGCGATGGACAGTGTCAAAGCGGCCTGGAAGTCTCTGCTTCCGGGACGGCACCTGACACGCCAGATCGTCACCCACTTCCATCCCGACCACCTGGGGCTCGCTGCCTGGTTGGAGGCCGAAACCGGCGCGCCGCTGTCGATGACGCAGGGCGAATATCTCACCGCCCACGCGATCGCCGCAGGCATTCCGCCTTTCGATGTCGCGTCGATGGTGCAGCTGTTCCGCCAGCACGGTCTCGATGCCGGGCGCTGTGCCGCGCTGGAAGCGCGCGGCAACGCCTACCGGCGCGGCGTGCCGGCGATTCCGGCAACCTTCCGGCCGCTTTTCGACGGCGACCGGCTGCAGATCGGCACACACACCTGGCAGGTGATCGTCGGCCACGGCCACGCGCCGGAGCATGCCAGCCTCTACTGTGCCGATCCGAACGTGCTGATCGCCGGCGACATGCTGCTGCCGCGCATCTCGACCAACGTGAGCTGCTACGCCGCCGCACCGCACCTCGACACGCTCGGGCTGTATCTCGCCTCGCTCGAGCGCCTCACCCGGCTACCCGAAGACACGCTGGTGCTGCCCTCGCATGGCCTGCCCTTCCGCGGCCTTCACGCGCGCGTCGCCGAACTCGTCGCCCATCACGATGCCCGTTGCGCCGAGCTGCTGGCAGCCTGCGCCAAACGGCCATCCAGCGCCGGCGAATTGCTCGAAGTATTGTTCGGCCGGCCGATCGAAGATCCGCATCAGACGATGTTCGCGATGGGCGAGGCGATCGCCCATCTGAATCACCTGGAAAGTCATGGTCAGCTGCAACACCGCCTCGACGACGGCATCATCCATTACACGACAACCCACGACAAGGAGTGAGAGACATGAGCACGCCCCAGGTAACCGAAAAGCCCACCCTGCCCGACCCGCAGGAGATCGCCAAGACCTACGCCGAAGTCGCCGAACGCGCCGCGAAACTGCTCAACCAGCACGTCAAACGCCAGCTCAAGAAAGGCATCGTGCCGCCGCAGGACGAGCTCGGTGTCGCACAGGCGTTCATGGAGCTGATGGCCAAGCTGCTCGCCAATCCCTATCGCCTGGCCCAGGCCCAGATGAATCTGGTCTGGGATTACTTCTCGCTCTGGCAGCATTCGATGCTGCGCTTCATGGGCTTGCACACACCACCGGTCGCCACGCCGCCGAAAGGCGACAAGCGCTTCAAGGATGAGCAGTGGGAAGAGCACTTCCTGTTCGACTTCATCAAGCAGTCGTATCTGATCACCGCGCGCCACATCCACGACACCGTCTGCTGCGTGCAGGGCCTCGATGAACGGACCCAGGCGAAGGTGAATTTCTATACGCGCCAGTTCGTCGATGCCCTCTCGCCGACCAACTTCGTGCACACCAACCCGGAAGTGTTCCGCGAAACGGTGCGCACGCATGGCCAGAACCTGATCAAGGGCTTGAACAACCTGTTGCGCGACATCGAGGCGGGCGACGGCCAGCTGCGCGTCAAGATGACCGATACCACGGCCTTCGAACTCGGCAAGAACATCGCCACGACGCCCGGCAAGGTGGTGTTCCAGAACGACCTGATGCAACTGCTGCAATTCAATCCGACCACCAAGACGCAATACAAGCGCCCGCTGTTGATCGTCCCGCCCTGGATCAACAAGTATTACATCCTCGATCTGCGTGAGAAGAATTCCTTCATCAAGTGGGCGCTGGATCAGGGCCACACGGTGTTCTGCATCTCCTGGGTCAATCCGGACGCGCGGCTGGCCGAGAAGAGTTTCGAGGACTACCTCACCGAAGCCGCGGTGACGGCGATCGACAAGGTCTGCGAGCAGACCGGCGAGAAAGAGCTCAATGCCGTCGGCTACTGTCTCGGCGGCACGCTGCTCGGCACCACGGCGGCCTACCTGGCGGCCAAGAAGGACAAGCGGCTCGCCTCGACGACCTTCTTCACGACGATGCTCGACTTCTCGATCCCCGGCGAGCTGGGCGTGTTCATCGACGAGCAACAGGTGGCGAATCTCGAAGAAAAGATGCGCAGCCGCGGCTATCTCGAAGGCAGCGAGATGGCCACTACGTTCAACATGCTGCGCGCCAACGACCTGATCTGGTCCTTCGTGGTCAACAACTACCTGCTCGGCAAGGACCCGTTCCCGTTCGATCTGCTCTACTGGAATTCCGATTCCACGCGCATGCCGGCGGCGATGCACAGCTTCTACCTGCGCAACATGTACATGAAGAACCTGCTCAAGGAGCCGGGCGGCATCGTGCTCGACGATGTGCCGATCGATTTGCGCAAGATCAAGAACCCCGCCTATTTCATCTCGACCATCGAGGACCACATCGCCCCCTGGCAGAGTACCTATCTCGGCGCCAAGCGCTTTTCCGGCCCGGTGCGCTTCGTGCTCGGCGGTTCCGGTCACATCGCCGGCATCGTCAACCCGCCTGCCGCCAACAAATATGGCTACTGGACCAACCCGGCCAAGACCCTGCCGGACACGCCTGAACAGTGGTTCGAAGGCGCCGAGCAGCATCCCGGCTCGTGGTGGACCGACTGGCAGGCCTGGGTCACGTCGCTGAACGACGAGCAGGTGCCAGCGCGCGATCCGGTGAAGGGCAAGCTCGGCGTGATCGAGGATGCGCCGGGGTCCTACGTCAAATTCCGCCTCGACCAGCAAACCGTATGAGCACCGCCGTTCGCGTCGTATTCGACACGAACGTGCTGATCTCCATTTTCGTCTTTGCCGACAGCCGCCTCGCCCCCTTGTGGGGCGAGGTGGTCGCCGGCCGCTGGGTCGCGCTGACCAACGCCCCCTGTCTGGCCGAATTCAAGCGCGTGCTCGGCTATCCACTGTTTGCGCTCGCCAGCGTTGCGCAGGAGGCCGCCTATACGGCCTATCTTGCCCAGGCCGAAAGCGTCGACGCCGTGCCACCGCAGGCGGCTGCCTTGCCGCGCTGCAAGGATCACGACGACCAGAAATTCCTCGAACTCGCCCGTGACGGCCACGCGCACTGGCTCGTCACCGCCGACAAGCTGCTGCTGAAGCTCGACCGGCGGCAGCGGCTTCGTGGGCAGTTTTCCATCCTCACCCCCGAAGAGGCGCTGCAGAAAGTCGGCGCTATTGACACGGCACGTTCGAGCAAATAAGCGGCAGATCTTGCCGACGAACCCATCGCTGCTGCCGGTCTCGCTCGAAAATCATCCCATCGGCCCCTGGCAAGAATGTTGCAGAGGTTTCGTCATGTCTGCCTCCGCCCTCGCCTTTGCCGAATCCTTTGCCACCGCCTACGCCAACACGGTCGCCCGGCCGGCGCCGATCGCGCCCGAGCGCGCCGCGCCCTGCGAGCGGCTCGCCGCCATCGCCACGGCCTATGTCGAGGTGATCGAACATTGGGCCTGCCGGGTCGAGGACGTGATCCGCTTCTCGACGCTGGCCGCCGAACTCGTCGGCCTCGTCGAGCGCGCGCCGGCCGTCTGCCTCGGCATGGCGCCGCATCTGCCCTTTGCCAGCCCGTCGTTACGTCACGCCTTCGCCGCTGCGATTCTCGGCATCCATCTGGGCCGCGCCATCCGTCTCGACGCGCGCAGACAGCACACGATCGCCAAGGCCGCGCTGTTCATGAACCTGCCCAGCCTCGATCTGCAGGACGACCTCGTCGCGCCCCACGCGATCCCCAGCGCTGCCCAGCGCATCACGCTCGCACGCCATCCGCAGCTCGCCGCCGACCTGCTGCGCGAGTCGCCGGGGGCCGATCTCGCCTGGATCGAGGCCGTGCTCCAGCATCACGAGGCGCTCGACGGCAGCGGCTATCCCGCGGCGCTCGCCGGCGACGAGATCTGCCTCGAAGCGCGCATCCTCAAGATCGCCGACGTCTGGTATGCCCTCGTCGCGCCGCAGCGTTTGCTGCGCAGCGCCAAGACACCCCGCGCCGCGCTGCACTGGCTGCTCTCGCGCAGCCGGCAGCAGTTCGACGCGCGCCTCATCGAAGCGCTGCGCCGGCTCACGGGCCTCTGCCCGCCCGGCAGCGTCGTGCGGCTGGCCAACCGGGAAACCGCGCTGGTCGTCGACATGCCTGCCGGCATGGCGCTGCCGCGCCGGGTCGTCGCGATCCTCGGCGTGCATGGTCGGCTGCTGCGCGAGCCGGTGCGGCGCGATACGCGCCGTGCCCACACCGCGATCCGCGACTTCACGACGCTGAGGGGCATCGCGATCCCGCCCGCCTACTGGCGCGCGATCTGGACGCTGGCGGAAGCCGCCTGACATTCGGCGCTGGCGGGACGGCATCCCGGCCGCACAGCGCATAAAATGCGGCGATGCCAAATCGACACCCGCGCGACACCCTCGAAGTCCTCTCCTTCCAGCCGCAAAACCCTCGACCCGACGCTCCACCGCTGCTCTTCCTGCACGGCGCCTACACCGCCGCCTGGTGCTGGGAGCATTACCAGCCCTTCTTCGCCGCCGCCGGTTTCGAGAATCACGCGCTGAGTTTCTCGGGCCACGGCAAAAGCCGCCGCCGCGAGCACCTCGACAGCTATTCGATCGACGATTACGTTGCCGACGTCGCCGAGGTCGCCGCATCCTTACGCACGGCACCGGTGTTGATCGGCCATTCGATGGGCGGCTTCGTGGTGCAGAAATACCTCGAGCGCCATCCGGCGCCGGCGGCCGTGCTGATGTGCTCGGTGCCGCCGCAGGGGCTCAGTGCCGCGGCTTTCGGCATGCTCCTCAGCCAGCCCGGGCTGCTGCTCGATCTCAACCGCCTGCTCGCTGGGCAGCGCGTCGCCCTCGACACCGTCAAGAACGCGCTGTTCGCACAGCCGATGTCGCTCGACGATCTGGCCCGTTACTACCGCCTCGCCCAGCCCGAATCACACCGCGCGATCTGGGACATGATGCTGTTCAACCTGCCGCACCCGCAGCAGGTGTTGGAACACCTGGCCGGCGGCCGCGATAGCCTACGCATCGTCGGTGCCTCACAGGACGCCATCATTCCGGCGTCATTGGTGACGCTGACCGCAAAGAGCTATGGTGTCGAGCCGTTCATCTATCGCGGCATGGGCCACGGCCTGATGCTCGAAGCCGATTGGCGCAGGCCGGCACAGGATCTGATCGACTGGCTCGCCGCCCGCTTCAGCCCAGGAACTTGAGATGGCTGCCGCAGCCGGCGCGGCAGTCCGAGGCGCCGAAACCGGAAACCAGCACGCTGCCCGGCGTCGCCTGGTTGAGCGCGCACTCTTCCTCGACATAACGGCGCACCCCCGTGATGGAAACGCCCGGCGCGGCGAGCAGGAAATCGATGTGCCAGCGCAAGGTCTTTTCCTTGCGCAGATGACGGGCGATGCGCGCTTCGAGGTTGCGCCGCGCCGATCCGGTGTAAATGTAGCAGCCGGCAGGGAAATCGAACTCCCCGAACCGCCCGATACGCACCCGTAGCGGGCGGGCGATTCCGATCAGCAGCTGGTAGGTCTGATGGGCCCTCATTCCTCCAGCAGGCTTCTGAGCATCCAGGCGGTCTTCTCGTGAATCTCCAGCCGCTGGGTCAGGATGTCCAGCGTCGGTTGGTCGTTGGCCTTCTCGACGAGCGGGATCATGCTCCGCGCGGTGCGCGCCGTGGCTTCCTGCGCATCGACCAGCAGCCGGATCATCTCGGTCGCTTTCGGCACACCCTCGACTTCCTTGATCGAGGCGAGCTTGACGAACTCGCGATAGGTGCCGGGGGCGGGGTGGCCCAGCGCGCGGATGCGTTCGGCGATGATGTCGAGTGCATTCCACTGCTCGGTGTATTGCTGCATGAACATCAGATGCAAGGTGTTGAACATCGGCCCGGTGACGTTCCAGTGGAAGTTGTGTGTCATCAGGTAGAGCGTGTAACTGTCGGCGAGCAGACGCGACAGCCCCTGGGCGATCTTCGCGCGGTCGGCGTCCGAGATACCGATGTCGATGCGGGGTGCAGATTGCTTTTTCATGGTCGTCTCCTTTCCGTTAACGTGAGAGAATTGTGCTCCTGCCGTCCCGGCAATGCCAGCGAAATATATCAATCGGCTGTATAGACGGCGGCTATTTCGCCGCGGTGCATCCCGGCAGCCGGCAATCGAGCAGCGCGCGGCGCAACAGGTCGATCGCCTGATGGCGCGGGAAACTCGCCCGCCAGACCATGCCGACGCGGCGTGTCGGCGTCGGCTCGACGAAGGGCCGCACGCGCAGCAGCGCGTCGTTCTTCGGCAGCTCATCGACCGCCGAAGCCGGCATGACGGTGACGCCGATGTTGGAGGCCACCATGTAGCGGATCGTCTCCAGTGAGGAACCTTCCAGCACCTGCGGGCCACCCGCGCCGGCGCGCGAACACAGATCGAGCACCTGGTCGCGGAAACAGTTGCCGCGGCCGAGCATCAACAGCGGCTGATCGAGCAGCTTTCGTGGGGCGATCGCTTTTTCCTTGGCCCAGGGATGCCGGGCCGGCACCAGCACGCGGAAGGCTTCGTCATAGACGGCCTGCGCCACCAGTCCCGGCTCCTCGACCGGCAGCGCGACGATCGCGACGTCGAGTTCGCAGTTCTTCAATGCCTCGATGAGCTGCGCAGTGAAATTTTCCTGCAGGATCAGCGGCATCTGCGGTGCGACCTGACGCAACAGCGGCACCAGCCGCGGCAGCAGATAAGGACCGATCGTATAGATGGCGCCGATGCGCAAGGGCCCGGCCAGCGGATCGCCGGCCGTATCGGCGAGCTCCTTGATGCGTGCGGCCTCGGCGAGCACCTTCTCGGCCTGGCGGACGATCGGCTCGCCGGCCGGCGTGACCGAGATTTCATGCTGGCCGCGCTCGAAGAGGATCACGCCCAGCTCGTCTTCGAGCTTCTTGACCGCGACGGACAGCGTCGGCTGGGAGACGAAACACTTCTCGGCCGCACGTCCGAAATGCTTTTCGCGGGCGAGCGCGACGATGTAGCGCAGTTCGGTTAGCGTCATAATGGACATTATGCCGGAACCGCCCCTCGCTTGCCTTCAGGCGCTGCCCGACCCTGCCTCGGTCGAAGTCAGGGAGACCCACATCTCCTGGGTGCTGCTCGCCGGCGAGTTCGCCTATAAGATCAAGAAGCCGGTGACGCTGCCCTTCCTCGACTATGGCACGGTCGAGAAACGGCGCTTTTTTTGCCAGGAGGAACTGCGCCTGAATCGCCGCTTCGCCCCCGAGCTCTATCTCGCCGTCGTCGATCTTGGCGGAGAGCCGGCGGTGAAGATGCGCCGTTTCGACGAGACGCAGCAGCTCGATCAGGTCTGCCGCCGCGGTGGATTGACCCAGGATCACCTCTCGCGCTTCGCGCGTGAGCTCGCCGGTTTCCAGCGCGGCGCCGCGCGGGCCGCGTCGGCATTCGGCACGCCGGAGGGCGTGCGTGCCGATGCGCTGGAAAATTTCGACGAGCTGGAGCGTCTGTTGCCGGCCGAGGCCGCCTTGCTCGCCCGGTTGCGCGCCTGGACCGAGACCGAATGGCTGCGCCGCCGCGGCGAATTCCAACACCGCCATGCCGGGGGCTTCATCCGCGAAGGCCACGGCGACCTGCATCTGCGCAATCTGGTGCTGCTCGACGACCGTATCGTCGCCTTCGATGGCATCGAGTTCAACGCCGATTTCCGCTGTATCGACGTCGCCAGCGAAATCGCCTTCACACTGCTCGACCTGCTCGACCACGACCAGCCGGGGTTGGCCACTTGGCTGCTCAACGAATGGCTGGTCTGGAGCGGCGACTTCGCGGCGCTCGCGCTGCTGCGGTTCTATCTCGTCTATCGCGCGATGGTGCGCGCCAAGGTGGCCGCACTTTCCGGCCATGCAGCGGAAGCCAACGGCTATCTGGCCAAAGGATTGCGGCTCACCGCTCCCCCACCCCCGCGCCTTGCGATCACCTGCGGGCCATCGGGCTGCGGCAAGACCTACGTGACCTCGTGCCGTCTCGCCAGCGCCGAGTTTCTCACCACCGTGCGCGTCCGCTCGGACGTCGAGCGCAAACGGCTGTTCGGCCTGGCGCCCGATGCGGCGAGCGGCGGCACGATCTACACCCCAGAGGCGAATGCGCGCACTTATGGCCGGCTCGCCGAGCTCGCAGAGGCGATCCTCCGCGACGGCTGGTCGGTGATCGTCGATGCGGCCTTCCTGAGACGCACTGAGCGCGACCATTTTCGCGGCCTGGCATGGCGTCTGGGCGTGCCATTCGAACTGATCGCACCCCAAGCCTCACCCGACGAGCTCGCCCGGCGCATCGCCGCCCGCCGCAACGATGCTTCGGAAGCGACGGTCGAGGTCATGCAGCAGCAGTTGCGCTGGTTCGAACCTCCCGGCGAGGATGAACGAGTGTAAGGAATTCCTTACAGTTTGGTGACGGAAAACCTTGCAGATACGCAAATTCTGCACTTTAGTAATAAGTTATCGAAACTGGCCCGAATCCTGCTTTGTGCATGGGTTCGATTCACGTTCCCACCATCGCGCCTCCTCATGCGTCGCCTGACCTTCCATACCGCGCTCATCCTGGCCGGCCTGCTGTTCGGGCAGCCGGGAGTAGCCAGCCAGGGCTCTGCCGCAGGCGGTGCGGCGCTGGCCGAAGGCAGCGCCACCGTGATGCTCGAACGGCTGGCCGCGGCACTCGAAGCGCAGCTCGTCTGGAGCCAGGCGCTCGCTTTGATCGCCCTGCTGGTGCTGCTGGTCGTCGTCGCATTGTTGGTCGTGCTCGTCTTCCGCCAGCCGCCTGCCGCCAAGCCCGGCAGCGCGACCGAGGCCGCAGCGCCAGCGGCCCTCCCCGCCGAAGCTCCCGAACGCTGGGAAACCGTCCTCGAAGCCACCGGTCATGACCTGTGGACGTTGTATCCGGGCAGCGGCGAGGTGCGCTTTTCGCCCGAGTGGTGGCGTGGGCTGGGTTATGGGGCCGACGAACTCCCGACTTCCCTCGCCGCCTGGCGCGCGCTGATTCACCCCGAAGACCAGCCGCAGGTGCGGCGGGCTTTCGAAACCGTGCTCGGCAAAAGCGGCGACTTCCTCCAAGTCGATTACCGCCTGCGCACCAAGGCAGGGGAACAGCGCTGGGTACATACCGCGGCGCGGCTGATCCGCGATGACCAAGGTCGGCCGCAACGCATGATCGGCATCAATGCCGACATCACGACCCAACGCCAAATGGAGCAGCGGCTCGCGCGGCTGATCCAGGCATCCAAGGAAGGCGAAGCGCATTTCCAGCAGTTCTTCCAGAGCGCCCTGGCGGTGATGTTGCTGATCGATCCCCGTGATGGCCGCATCGTCGATGCCAACCCGGCCGCTTGCAGCTTCTACGGTTACCCCTATGACGAACTGATTGCCCGGACGATCACCGACATCAACCAGAGTACGCAGGAAGAAACCACCGCCGAGCTGGCCCGCTCGCTGGCCAGCGGACGCGAACAAACGGTCCAGCGCCACCGGCTGAAAGACGGGTCGCTGCGCAGCGTCGAGGTCTATGCCAGCCCCATGCATCGTGACGATCGCCTGCTGATCTACGCGATCATTCACGATGTCACGGAACGGGTCGAGGCCGAACGAAAACTGCGCGAAGCGGCGGCGGTATTCGAAACCACCAACGAAGCGATCATGATCACCGATGGCGAGGGCGTGATCCGGCGCGTGAATCAGGCGTTCACCCGCATGACCGGCTATAGCGCCGCCGAGGCGGTCGGCCAGACACCGCGGTTGCTCAAGTCCGACCGCCACGACGAACAGTTTTTTGCCACCATGTGGGAACGGCTACGCGGTCAGGGGCGCTGGGAAGGCGAGGTGTGGAACCGGCGCAAGAACGGCGAAGTCTTCCCGGTCTGGCAGATCATCTCGGCGGTGCCCGACGCCGCAGGCGGCACGGCCGGCTACGTCGCGCTGGCGATCGACATCACGCAGAAAAAACACGACGAAGACGAGATCGCCTTCCGCGCCAACTACGACCCGCTCACCAGCTTGCCGAATCGCAACCTGCTCGCCGAACGCCTCGGCCAGGCCCTCAAGCAGGCGCGCCGCGAAGGCTCGCGCGTCGCCGTGATGTTCATCGATCTCGATTTCTTCAAACAGGTCAACGACACGCTCGGCCATGCGGTCGGCGACCGCCTGCTGCAGCTGGTGGCCGAGCGCATGCGCCTGTGCGTGCGCGAGACCGACACCATCGCCCGCTTGGGCGGCGACGAGTTCGTCGTCGTGCTGACGGACATCGGGGAATCCGCACCGGCCGGCAACGTCGCCGACAAGATCATCGCGCAGATGAACGAGCCGTTCGACATCGAGGGCAACGAGATCCACATCGGTGCCTCGATCGGCATCACGCTGTTCCCGGACGACGGCCGCGACATCGACGCACTGTTCCGCAATGCCGATCTTGCGATGTATCGTGCCAAGGCGCTCGGCCGCAACAATGCGCAATTCTTCGAGCCGGCGCTGACCACTGCGGCCGTCGATCGACGCAGCCTCGAAAACGACCTGCGCGGCGCGCTCTCGCGGCGGGAGCTACGGCTCCAGTTCCTGCCACTCGTCGATCTGACGAGCAACCGCATCACCGGCGCCGAAGCGCTGCTGCGCTGGCAGCATCCGCAACGCGGCCAGCTCGAGCCGGCGAAATTCGTGCCGTTGGCAGAGGAAACCGGCCAGATCCGCGAGATCGGCACCTGGGCATTCGAGGAAGCCTGCCTTCAGCTCGCCGCCTGGGAAGCCGCCGGCCACCACCTGATGTTGGCGATCAACGTCTCGGTGCGCCAATTGCCCGAGGCACTGTCGGTCAAGCGCATCCTCGCCGTGCTCGCCAAGTACGGCCTGTCGCCCGGGCAGATCGTGCTCGAAATCACCGAACGCACGCTGCTGGCCGAGATGCCGGCGATCCAGCAGTGGTTCGCCGCAGCGGGCGAAGCCGGTCTTAATCTGGCGATCGACGATTTCGGCACCGGCTATTCTTCGCTTGCCTATCTGAAGCGTTTCCCGGTGCGCCACGTCAAGATCGACAAGAGCTTCGTCAAGGGCATGGAAAGCGACCCCGGCCAACGCGCGCTGGTCGAGGCGATCCTCGCCATGGCGCACAGCCTCGGCCTGTCGGTGGTCGCCGAAGGCGTCGAGGCGCTTGGTCAGGTCAGCCTGTTGCGTGAGCGCGAATGCGAACTGGCCCAGGGCTTCCTCTACAGCCAGCCACTGCCGGCCGAAGAGTTCGCCGCTCTGCTGGAAAAACCGCAGCTCTGAAACGCGACGGCGTGCCGTCCCGCCAGCGCCGACTTTCAGCTCACCTCGACGCAGCGGGCGCTCTCGAAATCCGCGCCGCGATCGATCAGCGCCTCCAGTTTGAAATGACGGGTGATACGAGCCGTCCAGACTTCCATGATGCGCCCGGCCTTGAAGCCGCCGGGCGGCAAGATCAGTGAGAGGGGCTGCTGCACAGCGCTTACGGCCGGCAGGACGAAGCCGGGCCGATACGGATCCGGCGTCGCCATCACGCCGGTGCGCCGGACGGCAACCGGCTCCGGCCGGCCGGGGATGAGCTGGATGCCTGCGACGAGTTCATTGCCGCGCCGCTGCGTCCAGCGCACTACCCCGAGCATGAATTCACCGGAGCCGGCCGGCTGTACCGCGACCAGCTGGCCAATCGCGAGCCGCCCGCCTTCGCGCTCGATCGGCCGCGTAAGACAAAGCCCCCCGTCGGACCGATCCGACAGGCCCCAGTCCTCGGCGACCGTCCAGCTTTCGGTCTGGAACCCCAATTCCCGGCTGGTCTCTTCCAAGAATTCGACCGTCTCGCCTTCCAGCATCGCCACCGTTTCGCGCTGCCGTCGCAGCGTCTCCTCCGACAGACTGCCCGGCGGTCTGAATGGCTTGCGGCCCGAAAGGTAATAATGGATCGCGTCGCCCCCGGCCACGAACCGGCAATGACCGCTCAGCGGATGGCGGGTGTAGCGACGCTGCACACCTCCCTTGACCCAACGCGGATAAACGCGTTGCAGCACTTCGAGCGTGGCAGGCATCGTGCAATCCTCGCCCAGCCCGAGACTGGCCGGCGTCATCCCCGGATCATTTTTCGCCAGCAGCACGATGCGTTTTTGCATGCTCAGGCGCAGTGCGCTGGTCTCCAGCCAGCGCGCACCGGGGCCGCTATGTGGCAAATAGCTGGGCGGCGCATCCTGGGCGAGATCGACGCACAGCGGCAATGCCGCGTCCAGCGGCGGGACCTCCGCCGACACTTTCAGCTTTACCGACCACTGGCGCGCCCAACGCATCACCCAGCGCTGCTGGCGCGGGGTCAGTTCGTGCAAGCCGGCGGTCGCCAGCAACGCCAGCTCGGCATAGGCCATCGTCGGCGACACGGGGCGCGCGCCAGCCTCGCTGTGGAAGGGATCGGTAACGGGCGCGTGCACCACGCCAAGCGTTTCGGCACTCGAATAAAGCAAATGGGCGAAGCGCCACAGCGACGCATCCGCCTGCCAACCGCCGCGCGTCAGGTCGGCGAAATCGACGATCAGGATCGCCAGGGCACGCTCACAGACGAGGGCCGCCTTGGGCAGAAAACCCGCATCGCCGCGCAGCACGACCTCCAGACAGCGCAGATAGCCGATCAGCGCCGCCTGCCAAAGCGCATGGGTCGTTTCGAGCGCCGTCTGCTCGATCGGCGCCAGGGGTAACGATTTGCCGCTGAAAAGGCTTGTGCTCTCCTCCTGCACGAAACGCAACGGCGTTTGCAGGGCTTCGAGCAGTTCCAAACGCAGCGGGGCCGGCAGCGTATAGCCGTTCAACAGCCGCAGCTCGTCGAGCAGCATTTTTTGCGCCAGTGAGGGATTCGCCATCGGCAGGCGGTCGATCCACTCGCGGCAGGCTGGCAGCGTGCTGAAATGCGGCACAGCCGCCGTGCTGGTCGGCGGCAGATCGAGGGCTGATGGCATCGCAGGGTTCACGCCGAATACTCCAGCACCCGGCGCAGGGCACCGCTCAGTGCCTCAGTGGAAGGTTGCGCCCGCCGGGGAGCAGGGCGGCGAGCCGCTTCCCAGATGGGCGCCGGGAAATGGCTGTCGTCGCGCCAGCGCGGGATGACGTGCCAGTGCAGATGCGGCACGACGTTGCCGAAGCTGGCGAGGTTGATCTTGTCTGGATGCATGATCTCCCGCACCGCCCTTTCGGTGGCCAGCACCACGGCGAGCAGATGCTGGCGATCCGCTGCCGGCAGATCGCTCATCTCGGCGACATGGGCGCGCCAGACGACACGACAGAAGCCGGGAAAAGCCTCGCCTTCCGCACCACCGACACGGATGACGCGGCAGAGCTCATCTTGCCAGAGGAGTTCTCCGCCGGGTGACTGGCACAGCTCGCAGCTAACCATTTTTTGAGAATAGCATAACCCTTTGCCGCGGCAGGCTGACTACGCTGGCAGCCTTCATGACTGCCGCCCGTCTTTTTGCCACGTTTACTGTTTTTCCGCCCATCTGCTCGGCACATCTGTAAGTTCCCGTGCTCCCGCTTCGAGTATGATTTTCCGACCATGCGGTTTCTTCCGTTTTCTCCCTTCGTTCTCGCACGAGTCGGGCAATGAGTCCTGGTGGCTGGTTACTCGTGATTCTCGTCGGGCTTGCCTTGGCGGGAAGCATCGCTTTGTATCTGCATCGCGCACACCTCGCCCGCGAGAAAGCGCGACTCGAAGCGCACGCCGCTCCACCGCCGAAGCAATATTGGGGGAAACAGCTGATCGTCCCCACCCACGGTCAAGTCTGTCTTGCTGCCAAAGAGCTTGCCGACCGGCGCTTCAAGTTCGACGAGGCGCCCCACCTGCCGCTCGCGGATTGCACCTGCAAGTTCGACTGCCGCTGCAGCTACAAGCTGCTCGAAGAGCGGCGCAGCGGCAAGGAACGCCGTGAAGGCTTCGATCGCCGCCCCGTCGTACGTTACGACCCAGACAATCCACCCCGCCGTAGCGGCCGCGACCGGCGCAAGGGCAAGGATACGCCGTTCAACGATTACGTGATCTGAATCAGTGGCCGGGGCTCACTCGTCCCGAATCACCACTTCGCCACGCAAGGAGTGCGGCAGCGCCGCGGTGATCTTCACATCGACGAACTGGCCGATCTGACGCGGGTTGCCCTTGAAGTTCACGACACGGTTGTTCGCGGTGCGGCCCGCGAGTTCGTTGGCATCTTTTTTGGCGCGGCCTTCGACGAGCACGCGCTGCACACTGCCGACCATCGCCTGGGAAATCGCGAACGCCTGCTCCTCGATGCGCTTTTGCAGCCGCGCGAGTCGCTGCGACTTCACTTCCTGTGGCGTGTCGTCAGCCATCTCGGCGGCGGGCGTGCCCGGCCGCGGGCTGAACAGAAAGGAAAAACTGGTATCGAAGCCGATCTCCTCGATCAATGCCATCGTCTTTTCGAAATCCTCGGCCGTCTCGCCGGGAAAGCCGACGATGAAATCGGAGGAGAGCGAAATATCCGGCCGCACGGCGCGCAGGCGGCGCACGATCGACTTGTATTCGAGCACCGTGTAACCGCGCTTCATCGCGGCGAGCACGCGGTCGGAGCCGGACTGCACCGGCAAGTGTAAATGCGAGGCGAGCTTCGGCGTCGTTGCATAGACGTCGATCAACCGCTGGGTCATCTCGCGCGGATGCGACGTGGTATAGCGAATGCGCTCGAGCTGCGGAATCGCCGCGAGCGTCTCGATCAGGAAGGCGAGATCGACCGTATCGCCTTCGGCGGTTTCACCACGATAGGCATTCACGTTCTGGCCGAGCAGCGTGATTTCCTTCACGCCCTGGGCAATGAGCGCCTGGACCTCGTTCAGAACGTCTTCGAGCGGGCGCGAGACTTCCTGACCACGTGTGTAGGGCACGATGCAGAAGGTACAGAACTTCGAACAGCCCTCCATGATCGAGACAAAGGCGCTCGCCCCCGCCTCGCCCTCGACACGCGCGGCTGGCAGGCTATCGAACTTCTCGATCTCGGGAAAAGAGACATCGACCTGCGGCTTGCCCGAGGCGCGCCGCGCGGCGAGCAATTCGGGCAGGCGATGCAAGGTCTGCGGGCCGAAGACGAGATCGACGTAAGGCGCGCGATCGATGATCGCATCGCCTTCCTGGCTGGCGACACAACCGCCCACACCGATCAGCAGCCCTGGGTTTTTCTCCTTGAGCCGCTTCACCCGGCCGAGTTCATGGAACACCTTCTCCTGCGGTTTTTCGCGCACCGAGCAGGTGTTGAGCAGGATGATGTCCGCTTCCTCGGGGTCGTCGGTCTTGACCGCGCCTTCCGCGCTGGCGAGCAGATCGGCCATCTTGTCCGAGTCGTACTCGTTCATCTGGCAGCCGAAGGTACGGATGAAGACTTTCCTGGGCATGGGCAAGGGCTTCGCTGAAAGGGGGCGGATTTTATCAGTGCACGCCATCGACGTTCCGCTGCAGCCAGAATTCCAGCAGTGCTAGGTGCCAGAGCTTGCTGCCCTGGATGCGCGTCAGGTGCTTTTCCGGTTCGGCGAGCAATTTTTCGACGTAGGCGCGTTTGTAGAGGCCTCGCTGGCGGCAGGCCTGGGAATCGAGGATGCCGCGCATGAAGTCGAGGAATTCGCCACGCACGTATTTGAGCGCCGGCATCGGGAAGTAGCCCTTCGGCCGGTCGATCACGCTGTCGGGCAATAGGCCGCGCGCGATGGTCTTCAGCACATGCTTGCCGCCGGATGCGAGTTTAAGTTCCGGCGGCATCTGCGCGGCGAGCTCGACGAGCGGATGGTCGAGGAAGGGCACGCGCGCTTCCAGCCCCCATGCCATCGTCATGTTATCGACGCGCTTGACCGGATCGTCGGTGATCAAGAGCGTCGCCTCGGCGCGCAGCAGCTGGTCGATGAACGTGTCGGCAAACGGCTCGGCCAGCTTTGCGGCGAGCAGCTCCGAGGTCACGTCACCGACCTGGTAGTTCGCCCGCAGCATCTGCGCAAATTCGGCGTGATCGCGGTCGAAGTAATGACGCTTGAGCCGTTCGACATACGGCCCGGTTTCGGCCGCCATCTTCGCATGCCAGGAATAGCCGGCGAACACTTCGTCGGCGCCCTGGCCGCTTTGCACCACCTTGACGGTGCGGCTCACCTGCTCGGCCAGCAGATAAAAGGACACGGCGTCCTGGCTCACCATCGGCTCGGCCATCGCGTCGACCGCCTCGGGCAGACGCTTGAGCACCTCGCTGTTGGGAATCGCATACTTGTGGTGGCGCGTGGCGAAATGATCGGCCACCGCATCCGAGTATTCGAACTCGTTGCCGCGCTCCTCGGGCGCATCCTCGAAGCCGACCGAGAAAGTCATCAGATCCGGCACCCCCTGTTCGGCCAGCAGCGCGACGAGCAGCGAGGAATCGAGCCCGCCCGAGAGCAGCACGCCGACTTTCACGTCGGCGATGTCGAGATGGGTTCTTACCGCGTGCCGCAGGGCGGCGTGGAGCGCCTCGGTCCATTCTGCCTCGCTCTTCGCCACTGCGGGCCGCTGAGCGCGCAACTGCCAATAGCGCCGCTCGAAAGTGCGTCCAGCCGTGTCGATCGTCAGCGTCGTGCCCTGCTCGAGTTTGCGGATGCCTTTGAGGATCGTAAACGGCGCCGGCACCGAGGCATGCAGCATGAACTGATGATGCAATGCGACCGGATCGAGGTGGGTGTCGATGTCGCCGGACGCCAGGAGTGCCTGGGTATTCGAGGCGAAACGCAGGCACCTCGCCGTGCGCGCGAAGTAGAGCGGCTTGATGCCGATGCGGTCGCGCGCCAGGAAGAGCTGCTGGCGCTGCATGTCCCAGATCGCGAAGGCGAACATGCCGGTCAAGCGCTCGACGCAAGCCTCGCCCCATTCGGCATAGGCACGTAAGACAACCTCGGTATCGCCATCGGAAAAAAATTCATGACCGCGCTGGATCAATTCGTGGCGCAGCTCGGGATAGTTGTAGATCGTGCCGTTGAAGACCAGCGCCAGTCCTGCCGCGGCATCGACCATCGGCTGGTGCGAGCGCGCGGAGAGATCGATGATCGCCAGCCGGCGGTGGCCGAACGCCACCGGGCCGGACGCCCAGTAGCCTTCGCCGTCGGGCCCGCGTCGCGCCAGGCACGCGCTCATGCGCGCGAGCGTCGCCGGGTCGGGCGCGACGCCGTCGAATCTCAGCTCACCGGCGATGCCGCACATCGCTATTCTCCGAGCAAATGGAGGACCACCTCGCGCCGTTGCGGCCGGGTGCGATGTTCCCACAGATACACGCCCTGCCAGGTGCCGAGCACGGGTTCGCCGCCCATGACGGGAATGGATAGCGAGGTCTGCGTCAGCGCGCTGCGGATGTGGCCTGACATGTCGTCCGGTCCTTCGTTGTCGTGACGCCAGCCGGGCTGGCCGTCGGGCACCAGCCTGGCGAAAAAGGTCTCCAGATCGTGGCGCACGTCAGGATCGGCATTCTCCTGGATCAGCAGCGAAGCCGAAGTGTGGCGGCAGAACACCGTCAACAGACCGTCATCGAGGCCACTGGCACGCACGAAGTCGTCGATCTGTCGGGTGATCTCGATGAGACCCCGGCCGCTGGTGCGGATTTCGAGCGTCTTGGCGGCTTGTTTCATCCCCGTGTCTCCAAGGCAAGACGCACACCCAGGCCGAGGAACAGCACGCCGGTGGCCTGGTCGAGCCGGCGGCTGTGCTGCGCGAGAAAGCCGCCGATCGTGCCGGCGAACCAGCCGATGAGGCCGAACACCACGACCGTCTGTGCCGCAAAGAGCGCGCCGAGCAGCGCGGACTGGGCAGCGGCATGGGCACTGCCGGCGCCGACGAACTGCGGCAGGAAGGCAAGGAAGAACAATGCCACCTTCGGGTTGATCGCATTGGCGATGAAGCCTCGGCGCAGGTAGGTCGAAAAGGGCGTGGCGTCCGCGCTACGCACACCGGCGGCGAACTTCGCACCGGGGCTTTGCAGCGCCTGCCAGCCCATCCAGCACAGATAGGCCGCGCCGGCGAGCTTGAGCACTGTGAAGGCGGCGTTCGATGCGGCGAGCACGGCCGAGATGCCGAGGCTCGCCCACAGCGTATGTGTGAAGCAGCCCAGCGCGCAGCCGAGGCCGAAGCCGATACCGGCACGGCGGCCACGCGAGATGCCGAGACTCAGCACGGCGAGGTTGTCCGGTCCCGGTGCCAACGTGACGAGCACGGCGGCGAAGAGGAAAGCGAAGATCTGGGCACTGGTCAGGTCGAAGATCATGGCTGGCATTATCAGGCAAAATGTCCGCTCCGCTGCCACGAGGTCGCATCATGCCCCACCTGTTCGAACCGCTCGCGCGCATCCGCCGCGAGGCCGGCATCCCGACCGCCGCGGTCGGCCTGATCACTTCGCCGCAGCAGGCCGACCACATCGTCCGGAGCGGCCAGGCCGACCTGGTGCTGCTCGGCCGCGAAAGTCTGCGCGATCCCTACTGGCCCCTGCACGCCGCCCAGGCACTGGGCCAGACCATCGCCTGGCCGCGCCAATACCTGCGCGCCGCACCCGTAGGCGCCCCGGCACGCTGATGTTTCTGCCCGCATCGTCGCGTGCCTGGGGTACACCCGACTTCGCTGCCGTGCTCAAGGGCGAGCTGGCCGCGCAGGCCGCCGAGCTACCGCTGCAACAGGCGCTGCGAAGCACCAGCACGGTGACCGACGAGCCGCCGACCGTGCTGTTGCTGGCCGCATGCGCCGATGCCGAATGCATCACCGCGAAGGTCGGCATCTTCTTTTCCGGCATCCTCGCCGGCTGCTCCTGCGCCGATGATCCGACGCCGATCGAGCCGCAGACCGAATACTGCGAGCTGGAGATCGAGATCGACCGAATCAGTGGAAGGGCGCGGGTGAGCTCAGAGTAGGACGCGCTCGATGCCGCCCGCGTTGGCGGCAGCGACATAGCGGTCGAGCCAGTCCGGCCCAAGGATGTGGCGCGCGAGTTCGACGACGATGTAATCGGCCTCGATCGGCACGTCCTCGCGGTAACGCGCCAGCCCTTGCAGGCATGACGGACAACTCGTCAGGATCTTCGTCGTCACCGGTGACGTCTCGCCAGCGCCGAGTTTGGCGATGCCGGCGACGATCTCCTCCTGCTTGCGGAAGCGCACCTGCGTCGACACGTCGGGCCGTGTCACCGCCAGCGTACCGGATTCGCCACAGCAGCGGTCGTTGAGATCGACGCGGCTGCCGAGCAGCCGGTTGGCAACCTGTGTGCCGTTGTAGAGCTTCATCGGCGTGTGGCAGGGCTCATGGTACATATAGCGCGTGCCGGGCACACCGTCGAGCCGGATGCCTTTCTCCATCAGATACTCGTGGATGTCGATGAGCCGGCAGCCGGGGAAAATGCGCTCGAATTCGTACTTTTCGAGCTGGTCGAGGCAGGTGCCGCAGGAAACGATCACGGTCCTGATGTCGAGATAGTTGAGCGTGTTGGCGACGCGATGGAACAGCACACGGTTCTGCGTCGTGATCATCGTGCCCTTGTCTTCCTCTCCGGCGGAAGTCTGCGGGTAGCCGCAGCAGAGGTAGCCCGGCGGCAGCACGATCGTCGCCCCGACATGCCAGAGCATCGCTTGCGTGGCGAGCCCCACTTGCGAGAAGAGCCGCTCCGAACCACAGCCGGGGAAGTAGAACACCGCTTCGCTGTCTTCCGCGGCGCGGTTTGGGTCGCGGATCACCGGAATCGTCGCGCCATCCTCGATGTCGAGCAGCGCGCGCGCCGTACGGCGCGGCACATTGGCCGGCATCGGCTTGTTGAGGAAATGGATCACCTGCGCCTTGACCGTCGGCCGGCCGAGCGAGGCGGGCGGATGGCGCACCGTCTCCTGCGTCAAGCCGAACGTCTTGGCCATGGCGTGGCCCAGCCGCTGCGCCCGGTAGCCGAGATCGATCATGCCGCGCTTGAGCAGCCGGATGCGCGCGGGATCGGTGGCGGAGAGGAAGGCCATCGCCAGTTTCGTGCCGATCGACGTCTTCTTCTTGCCGGCGCGGCGCAGGAAATTGCGCATCGCGATCGAGACGTCGCCGAAGTCGATGTCGACCGGACAGGGCTTGAGGCAGCGATGGCAGACCGTGCAGTGGTCGCCAATGTCGCCGAATTCCTCGAAGTGCCTGAGCGAGATGCCGCGCCGCGTCTGCTCCTCATACAGGAAGGCCTCGATCAGCAGGCCGACGCCGAGGATCTTGTTGCGCGGGCTGTAGAGCAGGTTGGCACGCGGCACGTGCGTCGAGCAGACCGGCTTGCACTTGCCGCAGCGCAGGCAGTCCTTGACCATGTCGGAAATTTTGCCGATCTCGGACTGCTCCATGATCAGCGACTCGATGCCGAGCAGCGCGAACGACGGCGTGTAGGCGTTGGCGAGATTGGCGCCGGGCAGGAGCTTGCCTTTGTTGAAGTGCCCTTGCGGATCGATGCGGCGCTTGTATTCGCGGAACGGTTCGAGCTCCGCGTCGGCAAGATAGTCGAGCTTGGTGATGCCGATGCCATGCTCGCCGGAAATCACCCCGCCCAGGGATTTCGCCAGCGCCATGATGCGGTCGACGGTTTCGCTGGCCGTCTTCAGCATCGCGTAATTGTCGGAATTGACCGGGATGTTGGTGTGCACGTTGCCGTCGCCGGCGTGCATGTGCAGCGCGATGAACAGGCGGCCGCGCAGCACTTCCTGGTGGATCGCCTCGATGCGCGCGCGTGTCGGGGCGTAAGCATCACCCGCGAAGATTTCTTCGAGCAGCGGCTTGAGCTCGGTCTTCCAGGACACGCGCAAACTGTGATCCTGCAGCGCCGGGAAGTGGGTGTCGAGGTCGTCGAGCAGCCCTTGCCAGCGCGCGCGCACCTCGGCGACCGCGGCGAGCGCCAGCTCGCGCCGCTCGCCGATCAGCGCCCGGCCGGAAAGCCCCGCATCGCCGACGTGCAACGGCAGATCCCCACTTAGGAATTCGCTGAGTGCATCGCACAGGGCGAGCTTGTTGGCGATCGACAGCTCGATGTTCAGCCGGTCGATGCCGTCGCAATAATCGCCCATGCGCGGCAGGGGGATGACGACGTCCTCATTGATCTTGAAAGCGTTGGTATGGCGCGAGATCGCCGCGGTGCGGGCGCGGTCGAGCCAGAACTGCTTGCGCGCCTCGGGCGTGACGGCAATGAAGCCCTCGCCGCCGCGCCGGTTGGCCATTTTCACCACTTCCGAGGTGGCACGCATCACCGCATCTTCGTCTTCGCCGACGATGTCGCCGAGCAGCACCATTTTCGGCCGGCCGTGGCGCTTGGCCTTGGTCGCATAACCGACCGCCTTCACATAACGTTCGTCGAGATGTTCGAGGCCGGCGAGCTTCACCCCCGCCGCCAGCCCGGCGCCGCCGGGCTTGAAGTAGTCGGTGATCTCGACGATGGCAGGTACCGCATCGCGTACCTGGCCGAAGAATTCGAGGCAGACGGTGCGCTGCACCGGCGGCATCTTGTGCAGGATCCACACCGCCGAGGTGATCAGACCATCGGTGCCCTCTTTCTGCACCCCCGGCAGGCCGGCGAGGAACTTGTCGGTGACGTCCTTGCCCAACCCGGTCTTGCGAAAGCGGGTCCCAGGGACTTCCAGGGTCTCCTCGCGCTCGATGCTGCCGTCGTCGGCGAAACGACGGATGCGGAAGGTCGCCGTCTCCTGCTCGTGGATCTTGCCCAGATTGTGATTGAGGCGCTCGACCTCGAGCCAGCGGCCCTCGGTGTCGACCATGCGCCACGAGGAGAGATTGTCGAGCGCGGTGCCCCACAACACTGCCTTCTTGCCGCCGGCGTTCATCGCGATGTTGCCGCCGATGCAGGAAGCATCGGCCGAGGTCGGATCGCAGGCGAACACCAGGCCGGCTTCTTCGGCGCGCTCCATGACCCGGCGCGTGACCACGCCGGCCCCGGTGCGGATCGTCGCATAGGGGCGATCCAGCCCCGGCAGCACGCGTTCCTCGACCGGTCCCATGTCGATCAGCTTCTCGGTGTTGATCACCGCCGAGCGGGGATCGAGTGGCACGGCCCCGCCGGTATAACCGGTACCGCCACCACGCGGGATGATGGTCAGCCCCAGCTCGATGCAGCCGCGCACCAACGGCGCGATTTCTTCCTCGCTGTCCGGCGTCAGCACGACGAAGGGGTATTCGACGCGCCAGTCGGTCGCATCGGTCACATGGGCAACGCGGCTCAGACCGTCGAAGCAGATATTGTCGCGGCGTGTGTGGCGCGAAAGGCGCTCCATGACGCGCCGGCGCAAGCTGGCGGTATCGTCGAACCAGCGCGCGAAATCATTCACCGCCTTGTCTGCGGCGGTGAGCAGTCGGGCCACCTCTTCATTGCCCTGGCGGCGCTTCTCGATCTCGGTCAGCCGGTGGCGCAACGCGCCGATCAGTGCCTCGCGCCGCGCCCGGGAGGTGAGCAGGTCGTCTTCGAGATAGGGGTTGCGCCGCACCACCCAGATGTCGCCGAGCACCTCGTAGAGCATGCGCGCCGAGCGCCCGGTGACACGCTGGCTGCGCAGCGCGTCGAGCACCGCCCACATCTCTTCGCCGAGCAGGCGGATGACGATCTCGCGGTCGGAAAACGAGGTGGTGTTGTAGGGAATTTCCCGGAGGCGGGCGGTCATGGCATCGGCTTTCGCTGCAAGGCAGCAAATTCTAACTGATCGTCTGCAGGGGAACGGGCATCAGCCGGCCGCCGCCCAGAGCAGCACGGTGTAACGCGCCCCCTTGCCGAGGGCCATCCACAGCAGGCAAGGCAGCCAGTGAAGGCGCAGCCAGCCGGCGGCGCCACACAGCACGTCGCCGATCAACGGCGCCCAGGCGAACACGAGCAGCGGCGCGCCATGCCGCCACAGCCAGACGACCGCGCGTGCCGTTTTGTCAGCGCCGACTTTCTGCGGCAGCCAGCGCCCCAGCGCATAAGTGGTCATACCGCCCAGCGTATTGCCCAGCGTCGCCAGCAACAGCGCGGCAGCGGCCTGTTCGGGATGACCGAGCACGACGGCGAGAAACACGGCTTCGGAGCCACCCGGTAGCAGCGTCGCGGCGAGGAAACTGGCGAGCAGCAGGCCGGCGAGGCTCGCCTCGGGAGTGAAGAGAAACGCCATGCCGCATGTTACTCTTGCGCAAAACTCTCATGACCCCGCACCCATCATGGATTACCTGGAAAGAATCCTCAACGCCCGCGTCTATGACGTCGCCCTCGAGTCGCCGCTCGAATTCGCCCCCAACCTCTCCGCCAGGAGCGGCAACCGCGTGCTCTTGAAGCGCGAGGACATGCAGCCGGTGTTCAGCTTCAAGCTGCGCGGCGCCTACAACAAGATCGCCCACCTGACGCCGCAGCAGCGCAAGCGCGGCGTGATCTGCGCCTCGGCCGGCAACCATGCCCAGGGAGTCGCGCTCGCCGCGCAGAAACTCGGCATCCGCGCAGTGATCGTGATGCCGGTCACCACACCGCAGATCAAGATCGACGCGGTCGACAAGCGCGGCGCCGAGGTGGTGCTCTTTGGTGACAGCTACGATGCCGCCTATGCGCACGCACGCGAGCTGGAAAAACGCGAGAAGCTCGCCTTCGTGCATCCCTTCGACGATCCGGATGTCATCGCCGGTCAGGGCACGATCGGCATGGAGATCCTGCGCCAGCATCCCGACCCGATCGACGCGGTGTTCTGCTGTGTCGGCGGCGGCGGGCTGATCTCCGGTGTGGCCGCCTACATCAAGCGGCTGCGGCCGCAGACGCAGATCATCGGCGTCGAAGCCGCCGATGCCGATGCAATGGATCGCTCGCTCAAAGCTGGCAAGCGTGTACGGCTCGATCAGGTCGGCCTGTTCGCCGACGGCGCGGCGGTGAAGATGGTCGGCGAGGAGACCTTCCGGCTGTGCCGCGAATATGTCGATGAGATGGTGCTGGTCGATACCGACGCGATCTGCGCCGCGATCAAGGATGTCTTCGAGGACACGCGCTCGATCTTGGAGCCCGCCGGCGCCTTGGCCGTCGCCGGCGCCAAGGTCTGGGCGGCGCGGCACAAGGCCCATGGCAAGACCCTGGTGGCCGTCGCCTCGGGCGCCAACATGAATTTCGACCGGCTGCGCTTCGTCGCCGAGCGCGCCGAGGTCGGCGAACAGCGCGAGGCGGTGTTCGCCGTCACACTGCCGGAAAAACCCGGCAGCTACAAAAAGTTCGTCTCGCTGATCGGCAACCGCAACATCACCGAATTCAATTACCGTTACCACGACCCGCGTGCAGCGCACGTCTTCGTCGGCATCCAGGTGCATCACCGCGCCGAAGCGACCAAACTAGCCGAGCTGTTGCGCCGCCACGGCTACGCCACGCTCGACCTCACCGACGACGAAATGGCCAAGTCGCACGTCCGTCACATGGTCGGCGGCCACGCCCCGCAGGCGAAGGACGAGCTGCTCTACCGTTTCGAATTCCCCGAACGTCCCGGCGCGCTGAAAAACTTCCTCGACAAGATGAGCGCCGGCTGGAACATCAGCCTGTTCCACTACCGTAACCACGGCGCCGACACGGGCCGCGTGCTGGTCGGCATGCAGGTGCCGCCCAAGGAGATGCGCGAATTCCGCGCCTTCTTGAAGAACCTCGGCTATCGCTATTGGGACGAATCGGCCAACCCGGCCTACCGGCTGTTCCTCGGTTGAGGGCGCAGAAATGGAAAAGCCAGCGCGCGGCTGGCTTCCTGAAATGGTGGTGCGAGGCTTACTACCGAAAACTCGCTATTGGGGCCGATGAGCACTGCTGCGGTTGGTTATCTGCCCCGTTCGGCCGTCAAGCTCCAAGCAGGCGACGCGCCAAGAGTGACTGCATATCCCGTCGGCCGTCGGCGATCACGTAGATATAAACCTTCTGCGCGATGACACGGTAGATCACGCGATAGGGCTTGAAGGCGGTCTGCCGATATTCCCGGATGCCGAGCGCCGCAAGTTCCTTGGGATAGGCACCGCGCTCAGGAAAGGTTGATAGACTCTCGACGACTTCCAGTAGCCGATCCAGCACGTGGTCGGCATTGACCTTGCAATCAAATTCTGCGATGTAGTCGTAGATCGACTCCAGATCCTGCTCGGCCCCCTCGGTCAGCAAGACCTCGTATTTGCGCCCCGCCATTACTCGGCTGCCTGTTTGGCCCGCAATCTTGCGACAACCTCACCCACGGGCTTGACCTTGCCCGCTTCGATCTGTGCATTGCCGAGCGCGAGAACTTTCAGCAGCGCCAGCGTCTCCTGTGTTTCCTCGAAGGAGGCGACGTCCTGAATGACCGCCTTGGCCTCCCCGTTCTGGGTGATGACCAGCGGCTCCCGCCCCTCGGTCAATTGAGCCAAGACTTCGGCAGCGTTTGCCTTGAGGTAACTGATGGGTTTGACTTGCGATGAGTAGCGCATGACCTGACGCCTTGATCCAACAAGGACTCAATATAGTCTTTATTCAGTCCTGTTGCAACAATCGATCAATCCCCTCCTGCACCCAACCAAAGCCCAGATGTTCCTGCTCCAGCCGTAGTCCTTCACGGATACGGTTGTCGCGCAGGTCGTTGTACAGGCTCAATTCCTCCGCTGTCAGTCTGGAGAGATCGCCCCGTTGTGGCTTGTCTTCCCGTCCCCAGAACGCCCTGTGCGCCTCGAGCGTGGCGCGATCCATGAGTAACGAGCTCGCGTGACTGAAGTGACTGCGCAGTTGATCGAGGATGGCAAAGCCGTGGGTGTCGATGTCACCCCAATAGTGGATGGCGCACTGCGTCAGCCAGCGCGCCTGGGCGAGCGCCTCCCAGCCGTAGCCGGCGCCAAAGATGACGATCGCGCCCGGCACGGGAGGGAAGGCCAGGAAGTTGATTTCGTTTTCCGTGATGAATACCCGCCGCGCATCGATCGCCAGCCGGCTGAAACTGCCGGCGTCCAGCGTGATATCCGGACAGGGCGCGCCGGCCACGAGATGAATGGCGGGATCGAGGATGCGCAAGCGAATCCGCGCCGGTTTGTCGAGAAACCCATAGCGGGCGGCAAACTGCGCAACACCCGTCTTGGTCGTGTCTACGCTGTCCGCAGGCAAGGCCAGATCGAGCAGCTCGGCCAGCACGGCGCGATGGGTCTCGATGAACTTGCTGTGTATGCCAGGCAAATCCACCTGACGCAGATAGACCGCTGGCCGGGGGTGCTGCTTGACCCAGTCGACCACGGCCAGCAACCGGGGCCATTCACCCGCCAGTTCGAGCGCCTGCAAGGGCCGCTTTCCCAGCCAGGGCAACAGGAAGGGGTTTTGCTGCCGGGTCATCTCGACGAGGCTTGCAAACCGATCCCACTCGCAGCGCCTGCCGAGCCAGACGAGTGCGTCTTCGAGCGAGTCGATCCAGCCGGCTGCGGGAAGCCTTTGCGTTCCTTGCACGCGGTGGCGTATCTCCTGCCATTCCAGGCGCAAGGGGCGGGCGTTGGCCAACTCCGCCGCCCAGGCGCGCACGGCATCAAACCGCTCGGTGAGGTCTCTCGATGCCGGGCCCTTGATGGCAAGCCGCAAGGGAAAACGGCTGTTGTAGGTCACGAAATCGCGCAGAAGCTCCCCGCGTTCCCACAGCCGCACGAGCTGCGCTTTCAACTCCTTTGCGGTCGTCCACGTCACTGTGCGGAATCCTTAAGCAGACTGCGGCGCCACGGCCTCGCGGGCCTTTTGCGCGCGATACTCTGCGATGGACAGGTTACGCAATTTGGAGGCCCGGCCACCTTCGTTGTGCACGAACCCGACGCTGGACACGAAGGGCTCGATGATGTGGAGCTTCTGTAGTGGCGTGACGATCAATAGCTGCAAGTTGAGTTTGCGGAACAGTTGCAACGCGTATTGCGCCGACTCGTCCGAGCCGCGCCCGAACGCCTCGTCGATGACCACGAAACGGAAGGAACGCGAGCGCACCGCCCCCCATTCCAGGCCGAACTGGTAGGCGAGGCTGGCGGCGAGGATGGTGTAGGCCAGTTTCTCCTTCTGGCCGCCCGATTTGCCGCCCGAATCGGCATAGTGCTCGAATTCCGTGTCGTCTGCGCGCCAGCGCTCGCTGGCCGAGAACAGAAACCAGTTGCGCACGTCCGTGACCTTCGCGGTCCAGCGCCGGTCCTGTTCCGACAAGCCCTCCCGGCCACGAAAGCGGTCGATGATCGCCTTGACCTGAAGAAACTTGGCTTCGGAATACTGGGCGTCGTCCGAACCGGTCAGCGCGCCTTCGGTGCAGGTGCGCAGATCGCGCTGGAAGTCGCGGATCTCGGCATCGGGGCTCGCCTGCGATTCCAGCACGATGTAGCGCCCGGGGTTGTAGTCGATTTCCGCGAGCGACTTGTTGATCTGGGCGATGCGTTCCTTGATCGTTTCGCGCTCGCGCGCCAGCTGGGCATTGAAATTGGCGATCTCGTTGATGGTATTGACGTTCAGCAATTCCTTGAAGCGCGTCTCGAAGCGTGGCAGATCATCGCGGTTGAGCCGTGTCAGCAGGTTTTCGTACTCGAAGGCGGCTTCCAGGCTGGCATCCATCTCGGCCGTCTCGAGCTTGAAGGTTTCCTTGAATGAGGCCATCGCCTTGATGATCTTCTCGGCCAGGCGTTTGAGCTTCGAGTCCTCGGCATCGATCCGACCTTGCAGCCGGGCGCGCACTTCCTGCTCGCGGTTGTCGCAGGATTCCACGGTCAACGGGTGCTCGCCGAGGACCTCGGCCCGCATGGCCTCCAAGGTAGTCGACAGCGTCGCATCGAGGGTGGTGTCCTGCACCAGCAAGGCCGTCTGCTGGCGCAGTTCCTGGGCATCCGTGCGACGTTGCTCCACCTTGGCACGCCGCTCGCGCGCCGATTGCAGCGCCCCTTCGCTGCCCTTGAGCGTCTGCTGCATTTCCAGCAGGCGTTCATTCAACTGCTTGAGGACATCGGATGCCTGCGCAAGCTTTTGGCGCTCGTCTTCCAGTGCCGCGATCTCCATCGCCACGCTGGCCCAATCGATTTCCTCGAAGCTCGAAAACTCTTCTAAGCGGGAGAGCGCATCCAGTCTGGACTGCAGTCCCTTGCGTTCGGCGTCGATTCTCCCGATCTCACCGCCCAGCGCGCCGAGTTGGTTCTCGAGCCGACGATGCTCGTCTTCCAGCGCGGCGATCTTGGCACTGTTGCTCCAGCCGAGCACATAGCGGCTGCGATCATCGATGCGGTGCCGGTCGTCCTTCTCATGCCGGCCGGTCGGATCCTTGATCTGGCCTGCGCGGGTGATGGCGCGCGTTTCGCGGCGAAACTGCTCCTGTGTCGTGCAACAGGCCACATCAAAGCGATGGGCGAGCTCGCGCTCCAGCCAGTCGTAGTAGAGCGAATCGGGCTTGAGGGCGAGCTTCCTCACCAAGGAGTCGGGGTGCAGTTGCGGCAGATCGCCGGTTTTGCGAGGGCGGACGTGGAAATAGACCAGACGCCCGCGCAGGTGGTGGTTGTCCACCCACTGGGCCACCGCCTTGTAGTAGGCATCCGGCACCAGCAATGATAGCCCGAAGCTGTGCAGCAGCCGTTCTGCCGCACCCTCCCAGTCGCGATCCTCGTCGCGCACCTGGATCAGCTCACCTGCGAAGGGCATCTCATCCGCATCGAGGCCCAGCGCGTCGCACAGGGCGGCGCGTATCTGGATCTGCTGGTCGTCGATGTTGCTGCGCCGGCGTTTGAGACTGCCGATTTCCGCCGTCAGGCGCTCGTGCTCGAGCTTGCCCTGCCGCAGGCTCACGCCAAGCTCGGTCAGCGCGTTTTGAAGGTCGGCCTCGCGGTTTTGCAACGCTTCCCGCCACGCCCTGAACTGCGTCCGCTGCGCGGCAAAAGCCGCTTCATCGCCAGGCACGGACTCACCCAATACGGCCGTCAGCTCGCGATAACGCTCCGCCTTGGCCTTGCGTGCGTCGCGCAGCTGCTCTTTCTTGCGGATCTCGGCAGCAAGTCGTTCAAGACGGTCGCCGCCATTGTCATGGATGGCCTGCTTGAGCTCATCGACCTGCCGGGCCTGCTGTTCGCGCACACTCTCCAGCCGCCGCACCTGCCCATCGAGCTTGTGCCACTCTTCATCGAGCAGCGCCAGACGTTTGTCGAGCAGCCCCAGTTTGAGGCTGGCAAAGTAGGGGCGTAGCGCTTCGCGGCATTGCCGCAGATGATTGACTTCGTTTGCCAGTTCGTCATGGCGCTTGCAGTCGGCCACCAACGGCGTCAGCATTGCCACCTGCTGCTTGGCCTTGAGCACGGCCTGATGGGCGCGGTTGAGATCGTCGAAGTGGCCGATCAGCGCCTGGATGCGCGGCGCCACCTCGAACGGCTCCAGCATATGGTTGCGCACGAAGTCGGTCAGATTGCCCACCGACTTCATCGACACCGTCTGGTGAAAGAGCTCCAACGCCTGATCGTTCTCGATGCCGAAGCGGCGCCTGAACCACGCGGCATAGGGCGGAAAGCTGTCGAAGAGTTCGACGCCCGCCCCGCGCAGTCGCTTGCGCAGCGCGGCGATATCGGCGCCGAAATGGGCAAAGTCCTCGGCGATCGACAGGCTGCGCTCGGCCCCGACGAAGAACCGGGCTGGCTGGCCTTGCGGCTCCTTCATCCAGAACACCTGCGCCAGGCTCACCGTCTGGTCGTACCCCGCGTTGTGGAACACGCCCAGGATGACGGAATAGCTGTTGTGGTCGCGCAGGGAGACGGGTTTGGCCATACCCGTGACCTCATTCCGTTCCGATTTGTAGTGCCCCAATACATAGGAACGCAAGGTCCGTTCCCGGCTGTCCGCCCCGGCGGCCTTGTTGTAAGCGATGCGCTGGGCCGACACCAGCAGCGTGGTGATGGCATCCACCAGCGTGGACTTGCCGGAACCGATGTCGCCGGTGAGCAGGCCATTCTTGCCATTGAGTTCCAGTGTCCACACCCGGCCGTCGAAGGTGCCCCAGTTGAACACCGAAAGCCGCATGAGACGAAAGCCCGACAAGCCATCGTTCGCCGCGAAGTCCAGTTCCAGAGACTCTGCCTCACGCATCGCCTGCCTCCTTGCGTGATGCCGCACCGGACAGGGCGGTTTGATAAGCCGCCAGGCGGGCATCGAACTCGGCCAGCCATTGCGCATCGACAAAAGCTTTCAGGATGCGCCGCACCTCGTAATTGGCCTGCCCAGCCAAGCCACCACTCGCAGGCTTGAGTTTGCGTAGAAAGCCGAGCTCCACCACCTTGTTGATCGTGGTTTCGATCTGGTCGATCAGTTTGGCCTCGTTGGGCCCATCCGGCAGAAAAACCCGCACTAGCTCGACGATCTGATCCCGCGACAGCACCAGACGCGTATCACCGCCGCTGGCATCGAATTCGGCCAATTTCTTGCGCAGCAAGGCCAGCAGAAGACTCACGGGAAACGACAGGGGGCGGCGCGCGATGAGGCGTGGCAAGCGCGGTGACGGATCATCCTCCGCGGGCTCCGGGCGGCTCTTCAGAAAGGCATAGCCCTCCGCCTCATCGAGCACCAGTTCCAGATTGAGAACCGCCACGTAGTCCCGCACACGCGCCTGCAGGTTCAGCAATGCCGCCCATTGGCGCTCATCTTCCTCCCGGTACTGCACGCCCTTGAGCAGCCCGATCAGCAATGCAGACAAATCCGGGTCGGGTGCGGCCGCGGTCATTGCGCTGGTGAAGTCCTGTTCCATCCCTGTTGAATTCCCCGTTTCGTTCTTGAGGTCAGCGCATGAAAATCACCCGGGGCAGCCGCGCCATCCGAATCACGGCTTCGCCCTGGTCGTCTTCTGCCTGCCACTCTATGACTTCCGGCGTGTCCTCATCCACTACGGCGTTGAAGGCATCGCTGCCCAGTTGCAGGTAGGCCACCAGCTCCGCCAGGCCCTGCTGCAGGGGCTGTGCGGCCACCAGTTCGCGCAGCGTGATCTGCGCCCTACCTTGCAAGGCGTGGCGGATGTGACGGGTGAGCCTCGCTTTGTCTACCACCACCTGATCGAACAAGGCGGAGGAGTCGATGTCCTCGTCTCCTGCCAGCAGCGCCAGGTTGGCAATGACCGGTTTCACCGCCGGCGTAAACAACGGCCGCTCCATCACCAGTTCGATATCGGCGCACGCCTCGGCCATCTCCATCACGGCACCCATCGGCGGCGTATCTCGCAGCGCCAGGGCCTTGCTCTCGATGCCGTGTAGGATATCCATGATGCGGCGGTTTTCCAGCCAGGCCTGGTCGTCGAGAAAGCGGCGCAGTTGTTGCGACAAGGCCGCCACCGTGCGCTGAGTATGTTCGCCTGCCTCCAGCCAGTCGTAATGCACGCGGCGGATACGGGCATCGGGCTGCAAGGCCGCCACCGCCGGCAGCTCGAGCACCCGTTCCAGCAACTCGGTCAACTCCTCCTGACGACGGCTGGAGAGCAGGAAATCCCAGAACGCGCGAAAGCTCTTGCCCTGATCGGAATCGGCAATCGCATCGCGCTCACCCATGATCTCTTCCAGCAGCGCTCCCTTGCCGCCCTCCCACAGCGCGATGCGCTCGCGCACGTGGCGGTCGAGCTGACGAAAATTGTGCTCCACCTCGCGAAAGTCGGCGAGCAACTCACGCGCGCCCTGCATGAACTGCAAAAAACGATCCTTCAGAGCAGTGTCATCCAGCAGTGGCACATCGCCGGCCTGCACGCGAGCAATCTCGGCTTCGATTTCGTCGCGTTTCCTTTGCAGCTCGGCAACGCGTTTGGCCGGGTCGGCCTCGCTGCCCTCGCTCATCTGCTTGAGCAGGTCGAACAGCGTGAGCAGACGCGATTCGGTGCCGACGAACTGCCGTTCGGAGAGCTGCGCCAGCCAGGCGATCGCCTTCTCGGTCGCGGGCGTGAGGTCGAATTGTGCCTCGTCGGTGCCGGGCTTGTAGAACTTGCGCAGCCAGCCCTTCTCAGGCGACGCCCAGTCATTGAGATATTCCTGCGCCGGCTTGGGAAACGCGGCTTCGCCGAGTTCTTGACGCAAGGCGTAGAGCTCGTCCGCAAGCCGCTCGACGAGATCGGCCTCGCTGATCACGCGCACATTGGGCTCGACGAACACCCGGTGCAGGAAGCTTGCCACCAGCGGCGCATGATCCGAGCGTAGCAGACGCCAGGCGGGATGATGGGCGCGCAGGGCATCGAGAGTGGCAAAGTTCAATGCCATCGTCGGGAAATTGAAATCTGACATTTCATCCCCCCGATTCAAAGAAGTGCCGTTTCCAACTTCTGCTTCCGCTGCTCCCAATCCGGCATCACCCGCCCAAGCAGCTTGAAAAAACTGGCGTCGTGATCACGGTGCCGCAGATGGCACAACTCATGGGTGACGACGTATTCGATGCAGGCGCGCGGCGCCCTGACCAAATTGACATTCAGCGTCATGCTTCCCGTCTGCGAGAGGCTGCCCCAGCGCGACTGCATTGCCCGGACGATCAGACGGGGCCGTGGATGCCCCTTGAACCTGATGAGGCACTGGTCGAGAACCTCGCTGAAGACCCGCCTGGCGTGGTCGAGGTACCAGCGGTGCAGCATCGTCTTGACGCGCTCCGGATCGGGAATGCCGGGCATCGTCACGCATAGCTGGCCGCGCGTCATCCGGACCGATGCCGTCTCGCCAGCGCCGACTTTCAAGCGATACTGCCGTCCCAGGTAAAGATGCGTCTCGCCGCTGACGTATTGCCGCTGCGGCGTGCGGGGGCTGTAACGCCGGAAATCGGCTATCTGCCGGCTGATCCACGAGGCGCGCTTGCGTACCCGATCTGCAATCACATCTTCCGTGCAACCCACCGGCGCCCGGATCACGACTCGCTGGTCGGGATGCACCTCGATACCCAGCGTCCGCCGAGTTGGCAGGAAGCGCACTTCGTAGCGGATGGTCTCGCGACCGTATTCGATCATGCCGACCACGGTTTTCATGCCGCCATCCGGTGGCGTGCGAGCTGCATCGTCTTCTCGATGATCTCGTCCATCTCGGCAGTGGTCAGGTCGACACCTTGCCGCCCTTTCACTTCGTCATAGAGGTAGTCGTCGATTTCATTCATCGTGCGCCGCTGGGCATCGAGATCGTCCCAGTAGCCCACCTTGCGATTGTTCAGGAATACGTCCCACACGGATTTGGCTGCCTCGGCGGCGATTTGCCTGGCCTGCGCTGCATCGCTAACGTGTGCCGCGACAAACGGCTGGAGCAAGCCATAGACCGCCGTCGCGTCCTCGTCGCCGGCAATCGCCGCCGGCAGATCATCGGATTTCCGCTGCACCACCGCGTCCTTGATATCGGTGACGCGCTGCAGGTATTCCAGGTCGGTGATGCGCTTGGCCCGGTAGTCGTCGATGGCCTGCTGGATCAGCTTGGAGAACTTCTCATAGAACGCCGGATCCTGCGCCAGCCGTTCGGTGATCGCCCGTTTCGTGGCGTGGGCGATGATGTCCGCCTTGGCGCCCGCGCCCTTGCCAGCCCCTTGCTCCTCGACCACCTTCTGGAAGGCCTGCCCGTCGAAGATGTTCACCGGGGCGTTGAGGCGCACCACCTCGCTGGCCGTGATGTGGGTGTCGAGCAGTTTCTTGATCCTGGGCTCGAAGTCGCGATAGTCGATGGACTCGGAGTAGCGCAGCCTGACCGCCGCCTTGAGATTCACGAAGCGCTTGAGATCGTTCTTGTAGGACTGAATGCGCTGCGCCGGCGTCTGTCCGATGAACTGCTCGCTCGACAGGGCGACGGCGAGGGTCTTGGCGAATGCCGACAGGCGGTCGTAGAAATCGCCCCGCAACTTCTCGTCGGCCAGCAGCGCCTCGAAGGCTTCCTCGTCCTGCCGGCTCCTGACCGTCTTGAAGAGGTCCCACAGGTCGGCATGCCGCTGCGGCAGTTGCTTGATTTCATCGAGGATCGAACTCAGCGCGCCGCGCAGATCGGATTCATCGTAGCCCTCCAGTGCGCTATAGGTGGTCAGCGCCTCGTCCAGTTCGCCGAGCACGCCGACGTAATCGATGATGAAGCCGAATTCCTTGGCCTTGGCGCCGCTGTCGTCCTCGTACAGGCGATTCACGCGGGCGATGGCCTGCAGCAGGGTGTGATCCTTGAGCCGCCGGGCCAGGTACAGCACCGTGTTGCGCGGGGCATCGAAGCCGGTGAGCAGCTTGTCCACCACGATCAGGATTTCCGGCTCGTCGCCGAACTTGAAGGCATTGACGATCTGCTTGTTGTATTCCTCCTCGGAGCCGTAGCGCTTCATCATGCGCTGCCAGAAGGCCACCACCGCGTCGGTCGATTCCTCGGCATCGACCTCGTCGAAACCCTCGCGCTCATCCGGCGGCGAGATGACGACCTCGCTGCTGACCTCGCCCAGTTCGTCGAGAAACGCCTTGTAGCGTAACGCCGCTGCCTTGTTGGGCGCGACCAGCTGCGCCTTGAAGCCGGTGCCCTGCCAGTTCTGCTTGTAATGCTCGTTGATGTCGAAGGCCCGCATGTAGATGACCTGCTCGGCCTTGTCGAGCATTTCGGCGCGGGCATACTTCTTCTTCAGGTCGGCCTTCTGCTGGTCGGTCAGCCCCTGGGTGTGCCGCTCGAACCACACGTCGATGGCGCTCTGGTTCTGTTCCAGCTCCACCATCCGCCCCTCGTAGAGCAACGGCACGATGGCGCCGTCGGCCACGGCCTGGTCGATGGCATAGGTATGGATGATGCCGCCGAAGCGCGACACGTCGCTCTTCTCGCGGGTCAAGAGCGGCGTGCCGGTAAAGCCGATGTAGCAGGCGCGGGGGAACATCTGCCGCATCCGCGCCGAATAGCTGCCCAGCTGGGTGCGCTGGGTCTCATCCACCAGCACGAAGATGTCGGGCGAGTCGTCGGTGAATTTCTTGAAGTTGAGCGCCTTGTCGAACTTGTGCACCAGGGTGGTGACGATGTGCGCCTTGTGGTCGGCCACCAGTTCCATGAGATGCCGGCCGCTCTCGGCGCGGTCGGGCGAGAGGCCGCAGGCGGCGAAGGTGTTGCCGAGCTGCTTGTCCAGATCCACCCGGTCGGTCACCAGCACGATGCGCGGATGCCTGATCTCCGGGTCCAGCGCCAGGGCGCGCGCCAGCATCACCATCGTCAGCGACTTGCCGGAACCCTGGGTGTGCCAGACGATGCCGCCGCGCCGCCTGCCCGTCTCATCCATCTGCTTCACCCGGGCGACGATCTCGCGGATGGCGAAATACTGCTGGTAGCGCGCGATCTTGCGCACGCCGCCATCGAACACCGTGTATTGCCAGGCCAGATCGAGCAGCCGCTCGGGACGGCACAAGGCATAGAGCGCCCGATCCTGTTCCGTCACCTGCCGGCTGACCACGTAGGGCGCCGGGTCTTCGCGCACGCCCAGTTCCTGGAAGGCGCTGTCGAACAGCGACGCCTTCACGCGCTCCGGCAGCGGCTTTTCCAGCAAGGGCTGGAGCACCGCATCGGAAATCTCTTCCTTCCACTTCGACCAGAACTTGGCCGGCGTGCCGGTGGTGGCGTAGCGCGCGTCGTTCTTGTTCAAGCCCAGCACCATCTGCACATAGGTGAACAGGCGCGGAATGTACTCGTCGCGCTGGTTGCGGATCATCTGCGAAATGGCCTGCCCGACCTCCACCTTCGGCGACTTGCACTCGATCACGGCAAAGGGGATGCCGTTCACGAACAGCACGATGTCGGGCCGCACCGTGTCGTAGCTGCGCGTGCGCTCGACGGAGAACTCGGCGGTGACGTGATAGACGTTGTTGGCCGGATTGCGCCAGTCCACATAGTTGAGCGTGAAGCTCTTCACGTCGCCCTCGATGGACTGCTCCAGCGCCACGCCCAGGGTCAGCAGGTCGTAGACGGCCTCGTTGGTCTTCTGCAGGCCGTCGTACTTCACGTTCTTCAGCCGCTGGATGGCGCTCTGGATGTTCTCCTCGGAAAACAGCCAGGTCGCGCCCTTGTGCTGGATGCGGTTCAGCTTCTTCAACTGCTCGCGCAGGATCTCCTCCAGCAGCACGTTGCCGGCACGGCCACCCCGCGCGGCCAGCGCCTCGGCGGGCGTCAGGTACTCGAAGCCGAGATTGACCAGCACCTGCAGCGCCGGAATCTGCGAGAGGTATTTCTCGTCGAAGCGGAAGCTGTCCATGCTCGCCCCTCACAGCAAACTATGCAGCGCATGACGACTGGCAACGAAGTCAATGCGAGCCTTGATGAGCTTGTCCAGTTCCGAGCCGTCCGTGTATGTGGCCGAGGCTACAGCGTGGACACGGCCATCCTGACGATATTTCTCCGCCTTATCCTTCGCGCCTTTTTTCCCCGGTGGGTACACGGCAACGGACAGCCCCCCTTGATCCTTGATCAAGCGGAAACAGGGGATGTCCGTGGAGCCATCGCCGATGAAGACCATGTGCTCGAACGGCACGGGGCGCTCGTCCTTGGGGACGAACCTATTGACCGAGGCGTTATCACTGATGTCCTTGATGCCTTTGTTGATGCGAAAGAGAAACTGGGTCTTGGTGGTGTAGTTGATGGCGAGTGCCGGCCACTGCGCGACGCCATTGACATCGAATAGATATTTGGAGGCATAAACCGCCTCGAATTCCTTGGCAATGGGTGTGCCGGCAAAGATCTCCTCATTGCCTGAAGAGATTAGATAGTGCTTTAGCTCCACGCCTTTCGTCTTTGCATACGCATTCATTCGGCCGAACCATTCCTTCACGCCGTCGAATAGCTCGATGGACTTCCCCCTAGCCTTGAAATCTTCACGCCGAACTGGCACGTTTGTGGCGGCAGCCTTGCGCAACATCAGGTTCATGTAAACCAGAACCTCGTCTGCCTGATGCTCCTGTGCGACGTCATGCACTTCCTTCCAAAAGTCATGAGGCTTGATACCAATGTCGGGCAGGAACTGATGCTCCTGCATGTTTCCGGGAGCGAGCGTGCCATCAAAGTCATAGGCGATGGCCATTCGGGCTTTCCTTGGTCTGCTCATGTCTGGACTCCTTCTTTGTTGGGCATGCGCCACTGGCCAGTCAGCAGCTTCTGCATCAGGCCCCGCTTCTGCCGCTTGAGGGCAGCAAGCGACTGGCCGAGCAGGTCAATCTCCTCGCGCAGGGCGTTGAGATAGCGGGCGATGGCAGTTTGGGTGGCGAAATCGGGTAGTACGACGGGGAAGGCTTCAACGTCGGCACGATAAACATGGGGGATGCCGGAGCCTGTTCGTAGCGCCATCATTCGGTGTTGTTGGCCTTTCAGGTAGTGAAACAGGTATGACACATCGACATCTGGTGATAGTTTCTTCAACGCGAAGCAGTCTCCACCGCACCAAAATCGTTCGGGGTTGAATCGAATGAAGCCGCAAGAGTTGCCGCCGCTGCTGATCGTGATCGTCTCCGCCTCGCAGTTCCATTCGGTGGTGCGGCCAGAGGGTTTGATGCCGCCATTGAGCGCGTAGTACGTCCCGTCCTCGACCATGGCATCCTTGTTGAGTTGCTGCCCCTTCCACACGGTGGCAATGTCGGAAAGCGCCACGGTTCGCCACTTGCCGCCGCGATTGCGCTCGGCAATTTCGTGGGCGAAGGAGCCATCGTGGCTGCGAGGATGATGGCCACGGCTGATCAGGCGCGAGAGCTCGTGGGTGTAGTGCCGCTCCTTCGCCGCGATCAGTTGCTCGGTTTTCTGGATGGCGGTGTTCCAAGCGGCGAAGAGATCGACGATCCTTTTCTGCTCAGCAATCTCCGGAAGAAGCAGTTCCAACTGTTTGTAGGCACTGACGTTGAAATGCTTTAGCGCCAGCCCTCCTTGCGTTCCAAGTACATGGCGCCTGCCGACGGGAGAGTTTGTAAACTCGGCAAGATACTCGGGGAGAACCTGGCCCTGATGAGGGCGCGCAAATACTATGTCGATGCAGTTTGACCCTGCGTACTCTTCGGTAACGACGCAAGCAGTGCCCGGCGCACCAGAACGAACAACTAGAACGTCGCCAGCTTTGAGCGATGATTTCAAGTTTGCCCGGTGCCCTTCAGGAGATAAGTAGACCCAGTCGCGATCAACAACGCGATTTTCGCCAATATTCGCTGATCGAAAAGCTCGGATGCCTTGGCTAGGTGCGACGTAGTATTGCGATGGCTGGATAACGATACCTACGCTGACAGTTTCGCAAACGTCTGCAACATGTACTCGTCTCCACATGGCAAGTTCCTGGGGGGCTGGCGTCATTTCTTCCCCCCCCGCCCCTTGCCTTCCAGTTGCCGCTCCACCTGCTCCAGCGCCGCCATATCCTCCGCATCCGCCGCCAGCCGTTCCGCCTCGCGCCGGGCGGCGTCGAAACGCTCGTAGCGTTCCAGCGCCAGCTTCTCCGCCACGTCCGACCGCAGCTTGCCGGCGTGGGTGAGCACGTCGCGCTCGTTGAACTGCAGGAAGGCGTCGAGCTTGTCTTCCCAGTCGCGCATGGTCATGGTCTTGCGGCGCCGGGCCTGGTCTTCGGCATAGTCGAGGTACATGACGACGATGCGGTCGAGGGCCTCGATCTCTTCGCGGCTCAGGTAATTCTTGGCGATGGTCACGTCCTGTTTGCGCACCCGGCCGCCTTGCCAGGTGGTGAGACCCATGTTGGGCAGGGCGGGGTCGGAACGTTCGGCGACGATTTCCGCCGCGGTGCGGCCGGTGACGGCCCAGAGCATCTTGTTCTGCACCTTCTTGAAGAACAGCTGGGCGGCCTCGGACTGGCCGTCGTAGTCGACGGCAGTGGCGTAGATGTCGCGGATTTTCTGGTAGAAGCGCTTCTCCGAGGCGCGGATGTCGCGGATGCGGGCCAGCAGCTCATCGAAGTAGTCCCAGCCGCCGGGCTCCTTGAGGCGGGCATCGTCGAGGACGAAACCCTTGACCAGATACTCCCGCAGGTGGGTGGTGGCCCATTGCCGGAACTGGGTGCCGCGCGGGGAGCGCACCCGGTAGCCGACGGCCAGGATCATGTCGAGGTTGTAAGTCTTTGTTTTGTAGTTCTTCCCGTCACTGGCAGTTGTCAAGTATTCCTTGACGACTGCTGGCGACAGTTCGCCCTCGGCCAGAATGTTTTTGATGTGCAGGCTGATGTTCTGTTTGGACGTATCGAACAGGGTGGCCATTTCGAGCTGGGTGAGCCACACCGTGCCGCCCTCGGCGCGCAGCTGGACGGCGACACTGCCGTCCTCGGCGGTATAGAGGATGAGCTCACCGGAAGTCATACGCCCAACTCCTTCAGGTACTGCTTCATCCTGGCCCGGACCTCGGCCAGTTCGCCTTCCAGACGCTCGATTTCCTTTTCCACGGCGGCGACGTCGATTTCCTCCTCTTCCTCGAAGGTGTCGACGTAGCGGGGGATGTTGAGGTTGAAGTCGTTCTCGGCGATCTCGTCCAGCGTGGCGAGGTGGGCATACTTGTCCACGGCCTGGCGCGCCTGGAAGGTGTCGACGATCTTTTTCATGTGCGCGTCGAGCAGGGTGTTCTGGTTCTTGCCGGACTGGTATTCGCGGCTGGCGTCGATGAACAGCACGTCCTTGCAGGTTTCGCGGGGGCCGCCCTTTTCCCGCGCCCGGTCGAAGACCAGGATGGCGACGGGAATCGAGGTGGTGGGGAAGAGGTTGCCGGGCAGGCCGATCACGGCATCGAGCAGGTTTTCCTCGATCAGGGCGCGGCGGATGCAGCCCTCGGCGCCGCCCCGGAACAGCACGCCGTGGGGCACGACGACGGCGACGCGCCCTTCCTGCGGCAGGGCGACTTCGATCATGTGCGAGATGAAGGCATAGTCGCCCTTGGACTTGGGCGGCATGCCGCGCCAGAAGCGGCTGTAGCGGTCGGCCTCGACTTCCTTGCCGCCCCATTTATCGAGGCTGAACGGCGGATTGGCGACGACGACGTTGAAGCGCATCAGACGGTCGTTCTCGACCAGCGCCGGGCTGTTGAGGGTGTCGCCCCATTCGATGCGGGCGGCGTCCTTGCCGTGCAGGAACATGTTCATGCGCGCCAGCGCCCAGGTGCTGCCATTCACCTCCTGGCCGAACAGGGCGAAGTCGCGGCTGCCCTGCGCCTCCACCAGCGCAGCGGCCTCGATCAGCAGGCCACCGGAACCGCAGGCCGGGTCGCAGATGCGGTCGCCGGGTTTCGGCGCGGCCAGTTGGGCCAGCAGACGGGACACCTGCTTGGGCGTGTAGAACTCGCCCGCCTTCTTGCCGGCGTCCGACGCGAAGCGCTCGATCAGGTAAATGTAAGTGTTGCCGATCACGTCCTCGGAGACGCGGGAGGGGCGCAGGTCGAGCTTGGCGAAGTCGTTGAGCAGGTTTTCCAGGCGGCGGTTGCGATCCTTGGTCTTGCCGAGGTTGGCTTCGGAATTGAAGTCGATGTTGCGGAACACGCCTTCGAGCTTGGCCTTGTTGGCTTCCTCGATGTGGTCGAGCACGATGTTGATCAGTTCGCCGAGATTGGCTTCCTTGCGCCGGTCGTAGAGGGCGTAGAAGTCGGCCAGGAAGCGCTCCGTCACCTTGCCGTCTTCATCCTTGAATTCCACATAGGGCAGGATGAAGCGTTCGCGCGCAAGCCGGCGGCGGATGCGCTCCTCGTTGTCGCCGTATTCGCGCTGGTACTCGGCGTAATGGTCGGCCCACAGGTCGCTGATGTACTTGAGGAACAGCATCACCAGGATGTAATCCTTGTACTGGGCCGGATCGACGACGCCCCGGAATGTGTCGCAGGCAGCCCAGGCGGTGCTGTTGACGTCTTGTTGCGTGATCTGGTCGGTCATTGACTTCCCTTTCTTGCGTACCGCATGAGAATTCCCTCGGCGAGTCGTTTTTTTTGTGCGGCAATACCTGCCATCAGCGCCTGCTCGCGCTGTGCGAGTCGCGCGACATCCACGATCCTGCGTTGCCGGGCCATACTGGGCACCGGCACGTCCATGTCCAGAAGCGCCTCCTTGCTGATCATCCGCACGGAGGTGCCTTCGGCCAATGCTGCCAGATTCGCCTGCGTCGCCGGCAGGTTGATGAACCAGTGCAGGTAGGCAGGCAGCACTTTGCGCGGGCGGATCAGGAGCATCGGGGCGGCGAGCACGGCTTCACCGATGTCCGCTGCAACCAGGGCGACGGAATTGCTGCGCCCACGAGAACGGAAAACGAGATCGCCCTCCTGGATCAAGTGGTGCCCTTTGCCTTCGGGCAGCGAGATCTTGATCGCATCCTCGGTGTGCAGCAGGTTGGCGTCGTCGATGTCCTTCATTTGAATCACCGCGACATCGCCCGCCGGATCGTGCTCAAGGCGTGACCGGAAGGGGTAGCCCATACGGACATCGGCAATATCACCCAGCTTCATTCTGCAAAAACTCGATTACGACGATCATGACGATCGACATCATAGGCACGACGATTTCACATATCAATCTGTCGTAACGGCGTTTTTGTAGAAATGTCATCGGTCCAGCACTGCCGCCATCCACGCCAAGCTGGAACGGCTGCAGCAACTCGCCGACGACCACTTCGGCCATGCCCCCGATGCCATCCATTGGGGCCTCGTCGGTGACCTCGGGCGGGCGGAAGCTGGGCTGGATGGTCTGCTGGCGATCTTCGGCGGCGACGATGAGTGACGATGGACGGTAGCGCAATGCCGCGCTCGCGCCCCCCACATTGGAATATCGTCAGGAAGAACCCCTCTTGCCCGGGTATCCCCTTTCCAGCCGACCCTAACAATAGAGGCCGACCGCCACCATCATCACGATCATCACCGTCGGCGTGATGATCGTGGCAGTCGTGACGATGCCCGCCTATGGTTGTGTTCGGCATGGAAGGGATGTCCCGTCTCTCGCTCACCCCCTCGGCCCGAAACCCGCTTGTAATCGCGGGGTCAAGCCTCGTCCAGCCACGGTCAAATGGAGAAAAGAGAGGATTCCGGGCCCCAGCGGCGAGGAAAATGCGCCCTGAGGTTGGAGGCGAAACACCAGACCTCGCCAAAAGCCTCGCCAGTGCTGGCGGTTCCGGCCAAAAGAAAAGCCCCGCAGAATCGGGGCTGGAGGGAATATGGTGGTGATGGGGGGACTTGAACCCTCGACCTACGGATTATGAATCCGTCGCTCTAACCGGCTGAGCTACATCACCACGAAGGGGCGGAATTATCCCGGTCGGCCGCCGGCCTTGTCAAGTTCGGCGCGGCACGCGACAATGCGCGCATGGATTACGACCTGATCATCGTCGGCGGCGGTCTCGCCGGTCTGTCTCTGGCCGTGGCGCTGCGCAAGAGCCGCCTGAAAATCGCCGTCGTCGAGGCGCATCCGCCCGTCCGGCCAGAAGGCTGGGATGCGCGCGTGTATGCGATCAGCCCGGCCAACGTGCGCTTCCTCGATGAAATCGGCATCTGGCGGCACCTCGATCTGACGCGCTGCCAGAAGGTCACCCGGATGTCGGTGCATGGCGACCGTGGCGGCGCGTTGGAATTCTCGGCCTACGCGAGCGGTGTGGAAGCGCTGGCGTGGATCATGGAAGCGTCATTGCTGCATGCCGAGCTGTGGGAAACCGCCAAGCGCCAGGGCAACGCCGATCTGCTGTGTCCGGCCACCCCCGCGCTACTCGACATCGGCGACAGCGAGGTAGTGCTGGAGCTGACCGACCACCGCGCCTTGACCGCCCGGCTGATCGTCGCGGCCGACGGCGCGGATTCCTGGACGCGTGAGGCTGCCGGCATCGAGGTCGAATTCCAGCCTTACGACCAGATGGGGGTGGTGGCGAATTTCCGCGCTGGCCAACCGCATTTTGGCACCGCCTGGCAATGGTTCCTCGCCGACGGCATCCTGGCGTATCTGCCGCTGCCGAATGATCTGATCTCGATCGTCTGGTCGACGCCGACCGCGCATGCGCAGGAATTGCTCTCGCTCGATCCGGCCGCATTCTGCGATCGGGTCGCGGCGGCGGGCTGTTACCGGCTCGGTGCGCTGGCGCTGGTCACGCCGCCCGCGGCATTTCCGCTGCGGCTGATGCGCGCGCCACGCACCGTCGCGCCGCGGCTGGCGCTGATCGGCGATGCGGCGCACACCATCCATCCGCTCTCTGGCCACGGCATCAATCTCGGCTTCCAGGACGCCAAAAGCCTGGCGGAAACGCTCGCCGCCTGCCCGGAACACTTCGATTGCGGGGATCTTTACTGGCTGCGCCGCCACGAGCGCGCCCGCCGCGAGGAGGTCCTCGCGCTGCAATCCGTCACCCACGGGCTGCAGCGCCTGTTCGCCGTGCCGCAGCTACCCGTCGCCGCGCTGCGCAATCTTGGCATGAACCTTTTCGACCGCCTGCCGGTCATAAAGGACGCTCTCGCCCGCTACGCGATGGGTTGAGCGCCCCCAACCGTCGTCCCACAACCTCTGGAGATTCAATGAAGCTCAGCAAAACGATCATCGGCAGCCTGGCTGCCCTGGTGCTCGCCCAGGCAGCCTTGGCCGGCGAAGCGGAAGTCAAGAAGACCGTCGATTCGGTGCTCGCCGACTTGTTCGGCCCCGGCACCAAGGCCGATGCGGTGCGCAAGCTCGACAAGTTCAACCTCTATGAGATCCAGATCGGCGGCGACCTGCTCTACACCGACGAGAAGGTCGGCTTCCTGATCAACGGCGACGTGCTCGACGTGCAGGCGAAGAAGAACCTCACCGAGGAGCGCAAGCAGAAACTCTCGCAAGTGAAGTTCTCCGAACTGCCACTCGATCTGGCGGTCAAGCAGGTCAAGGGCAATGGCAAGCGGCTGCTGGTCACGTTCGAAGACCCGAACTGCACCTACTGCCGCAAGCTGGCAAAGGAACTGCAAGGGGTGACTGACGTGACGGTCTACACCTTCCTCTACCCGATCCTCTCGCCGGACTCTGCCGAGAAATCGAAGAACATCTGGTGCGCCAGCGACCGCGCCAAGGCTTGGAACGACCTGATGCTCGAAGGCAAGCAGCCGGCCAGCGGCAATTGCAGCCATCCAACTGAGAAGGTCGTCGCGCTCGGCCGCAAACTCAACATCCGCGGGACGCCGGCGCTGATCTTCGCCGACGGCTCACGCATCCCTGGCTACATGCCGGCGGCGATGCTCGAAAAAGCCCTCGACAAGGGCAGCGCGAACATCAAGTGACAGGCTGGCGGGGTGCCGTCCCGCCAGCGCCGATTTTTAGCAGCCCGATCCGGTTTCTGCCGGCAGGGAGTCTTACCAGAGCGTGTCGCGTTCGGCACTCGCCGAGACCTTGTGGATCGTGAGATCCGCCCCCTCGAATTCCTCTTCGGCATCGAGCCGGATGCCGACTGCGGCTTTCAACCCGCCATAGACGAGGAGTCCGCCGGCGAACGCGATTGCCAAGCCCAGCAACGTGCCGGTGAGTTGGCTAAAAAAGCTCACGCCGCCCAGTCCGCCCAAGGCCGTGGTGCCGAAGAGGCCCGCCGCGATGCCGCCCCAAGCGCCACACAAGCCATGCAACGGCCAGACGCCGAGCACGTCGTCGATCTTCCAGCGGTTCTGGGTGATCGTGAACATCACGACGAACAGCGCGCCGGCCACCCCGCCCGTCACCAGCGCACCGAGCGGATGCATCAGATCGGAACCGGCGCAGACCGCGACGAGTCCGGCCAACGGGCCGTTATGCACGAAGCCCGGGTCGTTTCGGCCCATGACGAGGGCGACGAGTGTGCCGCCAACCATCGCCATCAGCGAATTCATTGCCACCAGGCCGGAGATTTTTTCGAGCGTCTGGGCGCTCATCACGTTGAAGCCAAACCAGCCGACGATCAGGATCCAGGCGCCGAGTGCGAGAAAGGGAATGCTGGAGGGAGGATGCACGCCGGCGATGCCGCCATCCTTGTGATAGCGGCCGCGCCGCGCGCCGAGCATCAGCACGGCGGCAAGACCAATCCAGCCGCCGACCGCATGCACCACCACCGAGCCGGCGAAATCGTGGAACTCCGCGCCGAACGTCGCCGCCAGCCAGCCCTGGATGCCGAAGGCCTGATTCCACGCGATGCCCTCGAAGAAGGGATAGACGAAGCCCACCAGTAGGAAGGTGGCGGCCAGTTGCGGGGTGAATCTGGCGCGTTCGGCGATGCCGCCCGAGACGATCGCCGGGATCGCGGCCGCGAAGGTGAGCAGGAAGAAGAACTTGACGAGATCGTAGCCGTTCTTGGCCATCAGCGTCTCGGCGCCGGAGAAGAAATGCACGCCATAGGCAATGCCGTAGCCGATGAAGAAATAGGCCAGCGTCGACACCGAGAAATCGCACAGGATCTTGACCAGCGCATTGACCTGGTTCTTGCGCCGCACGGTGCCGAGCTCGAGGAAGGCGAAGCCGGCGTGCATCGCCAGGATCATGATCGCGCCGAGGAGAATGAACAATACGTCAGCTGAAGTCTTGAAATGCTCCATGGTGGTGCCCTGAGATTGCAAATGGACAACCATGGAGCAACAAGTGTTCCAGAATGAAATTTATTTAGAATCAATATATTAAAATGGTACGGCTCTTGCGCCGCACCATATTGGCGCCCAATACGCACGAAGTTGGTGCGTTCGTCCGTTCAAATCAATAATGCGCTCCCTCATCCCACATGTCAGGCGTGAAGCGCACCACCTTGTTGCGTCCGGTGGTCTTGGCCTTGTAGAGCGCGACGTCGGCGAACTTGACCACCTGCCAGAAGGTGTCGGAGTCTTCAGGGTATTCGGCGACGCCGATCGAGAGGGTTTTCTGCAGCATGCCGCCGGGCAGCGAGATTTTGGTGGATTCCACCTCGGCGCGGATCTTCTCGGCGACCTTCAGGGCGCCTTCCGCGCCGGTATCGAGCAGCAGGACCAGAAACTCCTCGCCCCCGTAGCGCACCGCCATGTCGGAACTGCGTATATTGCGCTGCAGGATGTCGGCGAGCGTCTTGATCACCTTGTCGCCGGCTTCGTGGCCGTGCGTGTCGTTGACCTGCTTGAAGAAATCCAGATCGAGCATCAACACGGAGAACGGGCTCTTCCTGCGCTGGCTGCCCGCCACGAGGGCGCTGACGTATTCTTCGAGGAAGCGGCGGTTGTAAAGCCCCGTCATCGCATCGCGCAGCGCATTCTCGCGCAGATGCTCCATCAGCCGCTTGGCTTCCAACACCGGGCCGGCCTCACGCAGATAGACGGCCAAAAACGGCGCCATCAGGCGCGTCAAATCAGCTTCCTCTCTGGAGACGACGATCTGCGTCACGCAGCCGGCCATGCCGGACTGGATCATCGGCAGGCAGATATGCGTATCCCCTTCCTCTCCCGGGCGGAACATCGTGCATAAGCCTGGCTGGGCGATGGCATCGACCTCGTGACCGGTGCGTTTGGCGCGGCAGAAGCTCGCATCGACGAGGATCTGCGGATCGCACCAGCGACAGTTCGCCCCCATCTCGCCATCGACGAGCATCGGCGTCATGCGGTTCTTGCTGTTGGCGATCTCGTAGATCGAGTAGCGCTTGAAGTCGAACTTGCGCTCGAGGACATCGCCCAGACGCCGGTAGATCTCATGCTTGGTCTGGTCTTCCTCGATCGCCTGTTTGAACTGCGAGGCTTCGACCAGACTGTCGACCATCTCGGTGGTCAGCACCAGCTGATTGCCACCCTGAGTGCAACGCTGGCCGATGAGCTGGCTGACGCGCGATTGGATCCTCGTGATCTCACGCTCCAGGAAATCCATCAGCTTGTTGATGTTACCGGCGATCTCACCCACCTCGTCGGTGCTCGTCTGCCGGATGCGACCGGAAAAGTTGCCGCCGACCGCTTGGGAAGTGACGTCGCGCACCGCCTCGGCGGTTTCCGAGAGTGGATTCAACATGCGTCGCAACAGGTAAAGGGAGACGAGCGCGGCAAGGAAAACGATCAGGCTGACGAAGGCAACGGCGAAGACGCCTTCATGACGGACTTCTTTGAGGTCGATGTCGATGCTCACCGCGCCGAGCACCGTGCCGTTCGTCACGGCGTGACATTGCAGGCAGTTCGGGATGCCCTGGTCATTGGCGATGTAGGGGAGGACGGCATGGAAGACCGGCCCCTCGGCGGCATCGACGACTTCGAAGACCTCCTTGCCCGTGGCGAATACCCGTTCGATGCCATCGCTGCGGACGGTTTCAGCCGCCAGCCCCGGACCGAACTGATCGATGACGGCCGTGCCACGGACCACGCGCACCTCGAGGACACCGGGCACGCTCGCCACGCGGGAAAGGAACTGCTGGCGCTTGTCGATGGTGCCGTTGATCATGCTCTCGGTGAGCCCGACCTTGACGGTTTCGGCCACCGAGCGCGCATGCCGCTCGGCCATGTAGAGCGAAAAGCGACGGTAACTGAAAGCCGACAATGCCGTCAGCATCACCACCAGCAGGGCCAGGATGGCGACGAAGAACAGCGTGGCTTTGTGCTTCAGTTTGTTCAGGATCCTTCCTCCCTTCAGGCCGGATTCTATGCCTTTCGTTAAGGTTCCAGCCAGCGGGGCAGCAATACCCACACCCTGCCCTTCTGGCGCATCCGGCCGGCCAGCGCGCCCGCCTCCGGCCCGCTGCCCCAAAAGAAATCGGCGCGCACCGGGCCCCTGATCGCGCCGCCGGTATCCTGCGCCAGCATCAGCCGGGCGAGCGTCTCCTGGCCATTCGGGCGCGTCGTCGCTAGCCAGACCGGTGCGCCCAAAGGGATGAAACGCGGATCGACGGCGAGCGAGCGCTCGGGCGTCAAGGGCACGCCCAAGGCGCCAGGCGGACCAGAGCCATCGGCGGGCAGCTCGCGGAAGAAGACCAGGCTCGGATTGGCGTTGAGCAGTTCCTGCAGGCGCTGCGAGTTGCGCTCGGCCCAGGCGCGGATGCCCTGCATCGAGGCTTCGTGAGGTTTGAGTTCATTCTGCTCGATCAGCCAGCTGCCGATCGAACGATAGGGATGGCCGTTCTGGTCGGCGTAGCCGATCCTGACCCGGCTGCCATCGTCGAGCACCACTTGTCCCGATCCCTGGATTTGCAGGAAGAAAAAGTCGATCGGGTCGTCGAGCCAGAGGAGTGCCTGATCGGCGCGTCTTTCTTCTTCCGCCGTCCATTCGGCACGGCTGTAATAGGGGATCAGCCGCCGGCCGTCGAGCCGACCGCGCAGCCGCATGTTTTTCAGCTCCGGGTAAAGGCTGGCCAGATCGACGACGATCAGATCGTCCGGCGGGCCAAACACCGGGGTCAGATACGGCGGTTTGCGGGTGCGGCTGCCGCGCACGACGGGCTCGTAATAGCCGGTGATGAGACCTTCACGACCGCCGTCCGGCGCGACCATCTGCCAGGGCCGGAAATTCGCCTCGAACCACGCTTTCGCTGCGCCGGGTGCCGTCACGCCAGCGCCGACTTTTGGAGGTGAGTCGGCGCCCGGCGGGACGCTCTCATTTCCCCCAGCGCCGACTTTCTGCGCCGACTCGCAGGTCGACAGCCACAAGGGCCGTTTGGCGAGCGTCGCGCATTGCCCTTTGAACAGTTCGAGCACGGCGGCGTGGTCTTCGTTTTCCCAGCCGGGCAAGTCGCTCCACTGGGCGAGCTGGAACGGTTTGACGGCTGGCTTGGGCGCTTCGACGGCAGGGCAAGGCGGACAGGGGGTTGGCGCCGGGGCGACGGCACAACCGGCAAGCCAGACGAGAAGTGCTAAATTCCAGAGCTTCACGACCGGAAGCTTACCCGATGCAAGGACTCGAAGCTCTCATCCGCCGCCTCGAAAGCCTCGTCGAGCGCGCCGAAAACCTGTTGCCGCCGCCCCCCGCCCCGCCGGACTGGTCGGCCATCGCCTACCGCTGGCGCGGGCGCCTCATGCCCGTGCATCATCCGCACAAGATTCGACTGGCCGACTTGAAGGGCGTCGAGGCGCAAAAGGCGGCGATCGACCGCAACACGCGCCAGTTCGTCGCCGGCCGGCCGGCGAACAACGTCCTGCTCACCGGCGCGCGCGGCACCGGCAAATCTTCGCTCGTCAAAGGCGTGCTCGCCAAATATGCCAAGCGCGGCTTGCGGCTGATCGAGGTCGATCGCGACGATCTCGTCGATCTGCCGGAGATCATCGAGCTCATCACGGGCCGGCCCGAACGCTTCGTCGTCTTCTGCGACGACTTGTCGTTCGACGCGTCGGAACCCGGCTACAAGGCTTTGAAAAGCGCGCTCGACGGCTCGATCGCCGGCGCGCCCGAGAACCTGCTGATCTACGCCACCTCGAACCGCCGCCATCTGATGCCCGAGCGGATGAGCGAGAACCTCGAAGCGACGCGCACGGCCGATGGCGAAATCCATCCCGGCGAGACCACCGAGGAAAAAATCTCGCTCTCCGAGCGCTTCGGGCTGTGGCTGTCGTTCTATCCGTTCGATCAGGATCACTATCTCGACATCTGCATGCATTGGCTGCGCCAGTTCGGCATCGATGAAAACTCGGCGCTGGCGGCACGGCAGGAAGCGCTGCAATGGGCCTTGCAGCGCGGCAGCCGTTCCGGCCGCGTCGCCTGGCAGTTCGCGCGCGATTACGCCGGCAGGATCAAGTGAAGATCACGCGCGTCGCAGCCGCGGTCATCCTGCGCGCAGACGGCAGCTTCCTGCTCGGGCGGCGCGCACCCGGCACCTACTATCCCGGCTACTGGGAATTTCCCGGCGGCAAGGTCGAAGCGGGTGAGACGCCGCATGATGCGCTGGTGCGCGAGCTCGCCGAGGAGCTCGGCATCGAGGTCATCGCCGCCACACCCTGGATCGTGCGCGAGCACGTCTATGAGCATGCCCATGTGCGGCTGCACTTCTTCCGCGTGACACAGTGGCGCGGCGAAATCGTCGATCATGTGCATGATGCGCTCGCCTGGCAAACGCCCGGCGCCGAAACCGTCGCGCCGATGCTGCCGGCCAACGCCCCCGTGCTTGCCGCGCTCACCCTGCCGGGGGTCTATGGCATCACCCATGCGTGGCAAATCGGCCTGGCGGCGCAGCTCGCCGCGCTGGATGCGGCGCTCGCCCATGGCCTCAAGCTCGTGCAGCTACGCGAAGTCGCGCTGCCGGAAATGCAGCGCGAAGCCTTCGCCGCCGCAGCGGTGTCACGTTGCCGGCAATACGGCGCACGCGTGCTGGTCAATGGTGATGCCCAGCTCGCCCGCGCCATCGGCGCCGACGGGCTGCACCTGCCGGCGCGCCAGCTGCTGGTGCTCGACCGGCGCCCGCCTTTTCCGCTCGTCGCCGCCTCCTGCCATGAACGGCATGAATTGGAACATGCCGCGCGCCTCGGGCTCGACTTCGCCGTGGCCGGACCAGTGTTGCCGACGGCGAGCCATCCGCATGATGCCGGCATCGGCTGGGAACGCTTCGCGGCGCTGATCCGTGATCTTCCGCTGCCGGTCTATGCGATCGGCGGCCTGTCGCCCGCCGATCTGCCCGCGGCCCTTGCCGCCGGCGCGCAGGGCATCGCCGCTATCCGCGCGGCGTGGCGTCCGGATCCGGCGCGCTGAAGTCGTCGGGCGGCGCCTCGCCCGGCACGCGATATTCCTCGTTCGCCCAGGCGCCGAGGTCGATCTTCTTGCAGCGTTCCGAACAGAACGGCCGGAACGGGCTTTGCGGCCCCCAGGGCACGGGCTTGCCGCATTGTGGGCAGTTGACGATGCGGGGTTGCGTCACAAATTACAAAAAGTCAGCTCGAAATAAATGTCGGTTTCGGTTTGACGCGGGCGCATTTCGGTGTCGGGCACCGTGAAGCGGATGTTGAGCGCATATTTGTTGGCGCTGATCTCCGGCACGGCGGCCTGGCTCTTCGGCACGCGCAGGCGGATGAGCTGAGCGGTGCGCCCCGAGAGCATCAGCTGGAAGGCGCCACGCTGCGCGCACTGCTGCTCGGGATGGCCCGAGGCGCGCAACAGCCGCAGCACGATGCCCAGCCCATCACGAAGCGGCAGCAGCGGGGTAATCCAGCCTTCCAGCTCGCCGCGGCGCTGTGCCGGGTCGCGGTTGAGCCAGTAGTGATAGGACGGCAGATCGAATTCGCAGACGCCACCGGGAATGCCGGTGCGGTTCTTGATGCTCATCAGCCATTCGTTCTCGCGCAGGTGCTGGCCGGTCTTGCCCTGCATCGCCAAAAGCGCCGCGGAAGCCTGCTCGATCTCGTAGAGGGCGCCATTGAGCGCCTCTTCGGAGATGTCGGGATTGTTGCGGAAGCCGAGCAGCGTCTGACGCTGGCGTTCGAGTTCCTGGACCAGATCGATCTTCAGATCGGCGCGGCAGACCACCTCGAAGATGTCGAACAGCGTCACCAGCGCGACATGGTGCGATTCGGGATCGTCCGCACGGACGAAATGCTCGCAGCGATCGAACAGGTCCTCGAGCCGCAGCAGGGTGCGGATACGCTCGTTCAGTGGGTAATCGTAGGTGATCAAGCGGCGGCTCGCGGGTAAACTCGTCGAATTCTGAGCCAAACGGCGATAAATCTCAACCCGAACTCGACGATGAATCGCCCGCAATCAATCGTTTTGCCCACTCCGGCGGGCGCGCGCCAGCGCGAGATATTTTTCGTGCAGTTGCGTAACCTGGACATCGAGCTCGGCAAGACCCCGAGAGTTGTCGATGACATCGTCCGCGGCAGCGAGACGTGCCGCGCGGCTGGCCTGCGCCGCGATGATCGCTTGCACCTCGCCACGCGACAGGCCGCTTCTGGCCATCACCCGTGCGATCTGCAATTCTTCAGGGCAATCGACGACGCAGACGCGATCGACACGGGAACGGAAATCGCCCGATTCGACCAGCAGCGGCACGACCAGGATCGCATACTCGGCGCTGGCAAGACGGCCCAGCCGCGCCTCGCTCTCGGCACGGATCAGCGGATGCAGGATCGCTTCGAGCCGCTTGCGCGCTGCGGGCTCCGCGAACACGAGCCGGCGCATCGCAGCGCGGTCGAGTGCGCCGTCGGCCGTCAGCACCGCATCGCCGAAGGCCGCACGGATCGGCGCGATCGCGGCGCCGCCCGGCGCGGTCAGCTCGTGAGCGATCGCATCGGTATCGACGATCGGGACGCCGCGGGCGGCGAAACGCTCGGCGACAGCGCTCTTGCCGCTGCCGATGCCGCCGGTCAGGCCGACGACGAAGCTCATTCGGCGCGGGTGACGGTGAGCTTGTCGGGCGCCAGCTGTTGCATCAGCCGCGCGGGCTCGCGCCCCGCTTCCCGGCTGCCGGCATATCCCTGCCCCCAGACGAAGAGCACGATGTTCGCAAACAGCAGGATCAGGAACGCGAGGCGCATGACCCGGCTAACCGACCTTCGGCAGATGCCTGAGCGACTCCTGGATCGCTTCGGCCGGATACTCGAAATCTTCGAGCTTGCCGGCGAAATAGCTCTCGTAGGCGCTCATGTCGAAATGGCCGTGGCCGGAGAGATTGAAGAACAGCGTCTTCGGCTCACCGGTCTGTTTGCAGCGCAAGGCTTCGTCGATGCAGGCACGGATCGCGTGGGCCGATTCCGGCGCCGGGATGATGCCTTCGGCGCGCGCGAACATCACGCCGGCCTCGAAGGTCGCCACCTGCGGCACGGCCACCGCCTCGATCAGCTTCTCGTGGTAGAGCTGCGAGATCAACGGGCTGTCGCCGTGGTAGCGCAGACCACCGGCATGGATGCCCGGCGGCATGAAGTCGTGGCCGAGCGTGTACATCTTCATCAGCGGTGTGTAGCCGGAAGCATCGCCATAGTCATAGGCATAGACGCCCTTGGTCAGCGTCGGACAGGAGGCCGGCTCGACGGCGACGAAGCGGATCTTCTGCGCGCGGGCATCGCCCGCCGCCGCATCGCCAAGGAAGGGGAAAGTCGCGCCGGCGAAGTTGCAGCCACCGCCGCAGGGCGCGAACATCATGTCGGGATACTCGCCGATCTTCTCGAACTGCTTCTTCGCTTCGAGACCGATCACCGTCTGGTGCAACAGCACGTGGTTGAGCACCGAGCCCAGCGCATACTTGGTGCCGGGGGTCGTCACGGCTTCCTCGACCGCTTCGGAGATCGCGATGCCGAGGCTGCCGGGATTCTGGGGATCCCGCGCCAGCACGTCGCGGCCGGCCTTGGTGAGATTCGTCGGGCTGGCGAGCACTTCGCCGCCCCAGGTCTGCATCATCAGGCGGCGGTAGGGCTTCTGCTCGTAACTCACCTTGACCATGAAGATGCGCACCGGCAGACCAAACATCTGGCCGGCGAGTGACAGCGACGAACCCCACTGGCCGGCGCCGGTCTCGGTCACCAGGCGCTTGGTGCCGGCGATCTTGTTCAGGTAAGCCTGCGCCACGGCGGAATTCGGTTTGTGCGAGCCGGCCGGCGAGACACCTTCATACTTGTAGAAGATCTTCGCCGGGGTGTCGAGCATCTTTTCCAGCCGCTCGGCGCGGCACAAGGGGCTTGGCCGCCACAGCGCATAGATCTTGCGCACCTCCTCGGGAATCGGAATCCAGCGCTCGGCGCTCATCTCCTGTTCGAGGATCGTCTCGGGGAAGATCGCCAGCATCTTGTCCGGTGAGACCGGCTGGCCGTCCGGGCCGAGCGGCGGCGCCGGCGGATTCTTCAGGTCCGCGACGATGTTGTACCAATGCGTCGGAATTTCGGATTCATCGAGGATGACGCGCGTCTGAGCCATGGCTCCCTCCCGTAGGTCGTTGTTGGATGGATGAAAATCTTAACAGCCGGCCGCCACTCGTGCCAGCCCTTCGAGCACCAGATTGTCGATGCGGCGAACCGGTAGATCGAGATGCGGCGCCAACGCATCGGCGCCGCCACCCGAGAGCAGCACGCAAAAGTCGGCGCTGGTGGGACGGCACGCCGCTTTTGCCATGCGCTCGATCGCGCCGAGCGTGGCGGCAAGACAGCCACTTTCGATCGCATCGTCGGTATTGGTCGGCAATTCGCGATAGCGGCCACGCGCTTCGGGCAACCCGGCGGTATTGCGGGCGAGCGACCGACGCATCAATTCAAGACCCGGCAGGATCAGTCCGCCGCGAAAGCGGCCCGAGGCATCGAGCACGTCGATCGTCGTCGCGGTGCCCATCATCACGACGAGCGCGGCGCCCCTGTGAAAACCGCGCGCGCCGATCAGCGCCGCCCAGCGGTCGGCACCGAGTCGTGAGGGGTCGTCATAGGCATTGGTCACCCCGCAGCAGGCAGCGCTGCTCCTGAACCATGTCAGCGGCACGTCGAGGTTAGCCGCCAGCGCTTCGATGCGCGTCGCCACCTCCGGCCCGGCGACATTGCAGGCGAGCATGCGGTCGACGCCAGCCGGCAAGGCCGACGCCAGCGCGACGCAGTCGGCATGCGCACAAACGCCTTGCGCGCGCCAGCGCGCACCGTCATGCCCGCCCCCGGCGGCGGCGTCCCACAGTCCCCATTTCAGGCGCGTATTGCCGGCGTCGATGCAGAGGATCATGAAACGGGCCTCAATGAGACTTCGCCGGAGAGCACGCGCTCGATGCGCCCGTCGCTCTCGAACAGCAGCGCGCCATCGCGATCGACGCCCCGGCAGATGCCTGCGCGCGGTGACGCGAAATCGGCGAGAAGCCGGATAGGCGCATCCTCGAATGCATGGCGCGCCCGCCACGCCTCGCGCAAGGCGCCGAAGCCATGGCGGGCGAAGATTTCCAGCGTCGTTTTGAGTTCGCTCAGGATCGCAGCGAGCAGGATGTTCGGCTCGGCATCGGTATCGAGCGCTGCGCTGATGGCGCGCAATTCCTCCGGCATCGCGGCCGGGAGCTTCAGGTTCAGGCCGATGCCGATCACTGCGGCATGCGGCGCCCCCGGCACCAGCTCGACGAGGATGCCGGCGAGCTTCCTGCCGCCCTTCATCACATCGTTGGGCCATTTCAGTGCCGTATCGCCAACGCCGAGTTTCGTCAGCGCCTGGGTGACCGCCAACCCGGCCGCCAGAGACAGACCCTGCGGCAGGGTTCCTGGCGCGAAACGCCACAGCAATGAAAACGTCAGGCTGTCGCCGGGCGCGGAAAGCCATGCCCGCCCCCGCCGCCCCCGACCGGCCGTCTGCCTTTCGGCGACGATCACCATGCCCGAAGGCGCGCCGGCCTCGGCACGGGCGAGCAGCAGCGCATTGGTCGACGCGCATTCCGGCAGCAGCTCGGCGTCGAAATAGCGGGCATCGGCACCGAGCGCCTGGACGAGGACGGAATGATCGAACATCGCGAAACTATACCGCCGCAGCCTCCTGCCACCGCGCAATTGCAAGTGTTTGTAACAAACTGCTGACCATCGGCCGCGGCCTGCGTTATCGTGTTTGCGTCCCCCTCGATCCGGGAAGAGAGCAATGAAGACCTTGCCACTGATGACGATTCTGGCCGGAACGGCGCTCGCAGTGACCGGTTGCGCCGTTTATCCGGAACAAGACCCCTATTATGACCCGCCGATCGTGCGCGTGGCACCACCGCCGCCGCGCGTCGAATACGTCGGCCCGCCGCCGGTGGTCGGTTACGTCTGGATCGGCGGCTATTGGGACTGGGTGGGTACCCGCTACGTCTGGGTGCCGGGCCGCTGGGTTGAGCCGCGCCCCGGCTACGTCTGGGTGCCGCGTCGTTGGGAACGACATGACGACCACTGGCGGCCTTACGGCGGCCGCTGGGAGCGCGGCGAACCGCCCCGCGTCGTCGTTCCACCCGCCCCGCCGCCGCACATCGAGCACCGCGCTCCGCCACCGACCATCGAACACCGTCCCCCTCCGCCGCAGCCACCCGCCGCCCCGCCTCCGCCGCGCGTCGAGCCCCGCCCCTTCCCCGGCGTCGCACCCCGCCCCCCGGAGCGCCCGGAACCGCCACGCAGCGAGCTTGAGAGCCGCCGGCCGATGGTCGTCGATCCCGGCCGCTTGCCGGAACGCCGCGCCGAGCCGCCGCGCGTGGAACGTGACGATCGCGGCCGCGACAGTCGACGCGACGAGCGGCGCGATGACCACCGCTGGCGTGACCGCGATGGCGACGGCCGCCCGGACTTCCGTGACGGCCAGCGGCCGTGATCAGCCGGCCTTGTCCTCGTCCAGGCCGAGCTCGTCGATCTTGCGCGTCAGGGTGTTGCGGCCGATGCCCAGCAGCTGCGCCGCCTCGGCGCGTCGTCCGCCGGTCGCGGACAGCGCGCGGCGAATCAACGTCGCCTCGAAGGCCTGAATGAGCTTTTCCCAGACGGCGCCGGGTTCCCGAGCTAGGTGCTCGTCGGCCGCCGCAGCCAGATGCACGAGCCAGTCGGCGCCGGCTGTCGCCTGTTGGGGCGCTGCGCGCATTTCCGCCGGCAGATCGTCGATCTCGATCGTCTGGCCCGGCGCCATCACCGTCAGCCAGTGACAGAGGTTTTCCAGCTGCCGCACGTTGCCCGGCCAAGGCGCCGCCTGCAAGAAGCGCAGCGCGGCGTCGGACAGCCGCTTGGGCTCGACGCCGAGTTCGCGGGCGCTCGCCGCGAGGAAATGGCGCGCCAGCAGCGGGATGTCCTCGCGTCGTTCGCGCAAGGGCGGCAGCCGCAGGCGGATCACGTTGAGGCGGTGAAAGAGATCTTCGCGGAACAACCCGCTCTTGACGCGCGCTTCGAGATCCTGATGCGTCGCGGCGATGATGCGCACGTTGGCGCGCAGCGGCTCACGGCCGCCGACGCGATAGAACTGGCCGTCGGAAAGCACGCGCAACAGCCTTGTTTGCAATTCGGCCGGCATATCGCCGATCTCGTCGAGAAACAGCGTGCCGCCGGCGGCTTCCTCGAAACGGCCGCGACGTAAGCCGGTCGCGCCGGTGAAGGCGCCCTTTTCGTGACCAAACAGCTCGGATTCGAGCAGCTCGCGCGGAATCGCCGCGGTATTGATGGCAATGAAAGGGCCGTCCTTGCGCGGGCTGTGGCGGTGCAGGGCGCGCGCGACGAGTTCTTTGCCGGTGCCCGATTCGCCGTTGATCAGCACGGTGGCGCTGGATTGCGACAGGCGGCCGATGGCGCGGAACACCTCTTGCATCGCCGGCGCCTGCCCAAGGATTTCCGGCGCGATCGCGGCCGCCGCTGTCTCGTCGTTGCGCGGCTCGCCCTGGGCGACCATCGCCCGACGGACCAATGCCACGGCCTGATCGACATCGAAGGGCTTGGGCAGGTATTCGAAGGCGCCGCCCTGAAACGCCGCGACGGCCGAGTCGAGATCGGAATAGGCGGTCATGATGATGACCGGCAGATTGGGGTGCTTTTCTCTCACCTGCCGCAGCAGTTCGAGGCCCGAGGCGCCCGGCATGCGGATGTCGGAAATCAGCACGCGTGGCGTTTCACCGGCGGAGAGCTTGGCCAGTGCCTCGTCGGCCGAGCCGAAACTCGTGCTGCCAATGTCCTCGCGTGCGAGCGCCTTTTCCAGCACCCAGCGAATCGAACGGTCGTCATCGACGATCCAGACGGTATTCATGTCGCCCCCTTTTCTTCATGGCGCAGCGGCAGGCGCAGCGCGAAACAGGTCTGCCCGGGCCTCGAGGTGACCTCGATGCTGCCATGATGCTGCTGGACGAAGGTCTGCGCCAGCGCCAGCCCCAGCCCGGTGCCATTGCTACGGCCGGAGACCAGCGGATAGAAGATACGCTCGCGGATCTCTTCCGGAATGCCGGGGCCGTTGTCGATGATCTGCACCTCGAGCGCGAGGCGATGGCGCTTGCGGGCAAACGTCGCCTGGCGCAACGCGCGCGTGCGGATGAGGATCTCTCCCGTCCCATCCATCGCCTGGGCAGCGTTCCGGGCAATGTTGAGGATCGCCTGGATCAGCTGTTCGCGATCGCCGGTGATCTCGGGCAATGAAATGTCATAGTCACGGCGCACCTGCACGCCGGGAAATTCGGCGCGGATCAGCCGCCGCACGTGCTCGAGAAGCTCGTGGATGTTGAGCGGCGCCGGTTGCATCGCGCGATGCGAGGAGAGCAGCCGCTGCATCAGCGCCTGCAGCCGGTCGGCCTCGTGGATGATGACGTTCGTGTATTCGTTGAGCGTCGCCGCGTTGTCCATCGCGGCGAGCTCGCGCGCCAAAAGTTGCGCCGCGCCGCGGATGCCACCGAGCGGATTCTTGATCTCGTGGGCGAGATTGCGGATCAGTTCCTGGTTGGCGCGCTGCTGCACGGCTTCGCGCGCCTCGCGCGCCGCCCTGAGCTGCTGGTCGATCGGGCGGAATTCCAGCAGCAGCTTCGCTCCCGGCAGGTCTACCGGGGTCACGGTACAGTCGAGATGGAGCGGCTCCGCCTGCGCGCGCGCGACGAGGATGTCGTGGCCGGTGTAGCTCCAGCGGTTGGCGAGCGCATTGTCCAAGGCCTTCATCAGGGCCGGCGGGCTGCCGAGCAGCTGCGCCAGCGGCTGGCCGAGGCAGGTGCGCTGGCTGACGGCAAAGAGGTTTTCCGCGGCCGGGTTGCAATGGCGAATGCGCAGCTCGCCATCGAGCAGGATCACCGCGGAGGACAGCAGGTCGAGGCCGGCCAGGCCGGATTCGGTTTCCTTACGCTCATTCATGAGCGGAAATGGAGCAAGATGCGCGCCAGGGGAAGCGCTCTCACTTCAGGTTGGCGAGCTCCCGCCGCAGCGATTCGATGTTGCGCTCATGGAGCCGCACCTTGTCCCGGTAGCTCTGGATGCGCGCCTCGCGTTTCGCGCCCTGAATGCCGCCGCCGGCGATGCGTTCCTCGGGCAGGGTGAGATTCTCCTGTTCCGCCAATTCCTTCTTCGCCGCCTCGAGATTTTTTTCCTCGTTGGCGAGTTCCGTTTCGAGGATCGTACGCCGGTCGTTGTCGCGCGCCTTTTGCTGCTCGCCATTGACGCGCGGGAAATCGCCCGGCGTCGCCTGTCGTTCCTTGCGCGGCGGGGGCGAAAAGGTGGATACCGGCTTGTCCTGCGAGATGACCTCGCAGTTCTTGCCGGTCTTCTGGTTCGTGTAGGTGATGCGGCCGTCCGGACCCGTGCATTTGTAGAGCGTGTCGGCCCAAGCGTAAGGCACGATGACGGTGAGGATGAGCGGCAAGAGTCGTTGCGTCATGACGACAAGTGTATGCCAAAGCAGGCGAAACAAAAAGACGGGCCATGAGCCCGTCTTTTCGTGCCGTCCGGCGAGCGCCGAATTAGAGCGAATAGTACATCTCGTATTCGACCGGATGCGTGGTCATGCGGAACTTGGTGACCTCTTCCATCTTCAGCTCGATGAAGGCGTCGATGAAATCGTTGCTGAACACGCCGCCGCGGGTGAGGAACTCGCGATCCTTGTCGAGATAGTCGAGCGCCTGATCGAGCGAGGAACAGACGGTCGGGATCTTGGCATCCTCTTCCGGCGGCAGGTCGTAGAGGTTCTTGTCGGCCGGATCGCCCGGGTGGATCTTGTTCTGCACGCCATCGAGGCCGGCCATCATCATCGCGGTGAAGGCCAGATACGGGTTCGCGGTCGGATCGGGGAAGCGCACTTCGATGCGGCGCGCCTTGTCGGACTGCACGAAGGGGATGCGGATCGAAGCCGAGCGGTTGCGGGCCGAGTAGGCGAGCTTCACGGGCGCTTCGAAGCCGGGCACCAGACGCTTGTAGCTGTTGGTGCCAGGGTTGGTGATCGCGTTGAGGGCACGGGCGTGCTTGATGATGCCGCCGATGTAGTAGAGCGCGAACTCGGACAGGCCCGCATAGCCGTTGCCGGCGAAGAGGTTCTTGCCATCTTTCCAGATCGACTGATGCACATGCATGCCGGAGCCGTTGTCACCGACGATCGGCTTGGGCATGAAGGTGGCCGTTTTCCCATACGAATGGGCGACGTTATGCACGATGTATTTGAGGATCTGCGTCCAGTCGGCACGGCGCACCAGCGTCGAGAACTTGGTGCCGATCTCGCACTGGCCGGCGGTGGCGACTTCATGGTGATGCACCTCGACCGGCACGCCGCACTCTTCCAAGGCCAGCACCATCGCGGCGCGGATGTCGTTGAGGCTGTCGACCGGCGGCACCGGGAAGTAACCACCCTTGACCATCGGCCGGTGGCCGATGTTGCCGCCTTCGAACTTCTCGGCGGTGGCCCAGGCAGCCTCTTCCGAGAAGACCTTGCAATACGAGCCGGACATGTCCACCTTCCATTCGACCGAGTCGAAGATGAAGAACTCGGGCTCGGGGCCGAAATAGGCGGCATCGCCCAGCCCGGTGCTCTTCAAGTAGGCTTCGGCGCGCTTGGCGATCGAGCGCGGATCGCGGTCATAGCCCTTGCCGTCGGCCGGCTCGACCACGTCGCAGGAGAGGATCAGCGTGGTCTCGTCCATGAAAGGGTCGATGTAGGCGGTCGAGGGATCGGGCATCAGCAGCATGTCGGAGGCCTGGATGCCCTTCCAGCCGGCGATCGAGCTGCCGTCGAAGGCATGGCCGTCTTCGAATTTCTCGAGGCCGAAGGCGGAAACCGGCACGCCGACGTGCTGCTCCTTGCCGCGAATGTCGGTGAAGCGGAAATCGACGAACTTGACTTCCTTTTCTTCCACCATCTTGATGACGTCTTGGGGGGTCATGAAAAACGCTCCTAAAAGATGAATGATCCAGGGGAAAGCATCGAGCCGGGATATAGCAGCTCGCGTGCCAGGCGGGGACTACCAGATAAGGCATTGTGCCACAAAGGCTTGGATCGCATCGTCTGCGAGCATCTTGCACCACTGTGGTGCAAATCGAAAATGGTTCGCACCATTTTGGGGCAATCATTGCGTCATGCTGTCGTTTTCCGGATCGAGATGGATCAACACCTCGACGACTTCCGGATGTGCTGCGAGGACGCGTTTCCTTGCCACCTCGCTGATTTCGTGTCCCTCACGCACACTGATGTCGCCATCGACCTGCAGATGCACATCGACGAACACCCGGTGCGCCATGCGCCGCGTGCGCAGCTCATGCAGATCCTCGACGCCCGGCGTGGCGAGCAGCGTCTGACGGATCGCCGCGACCTCCTCCGCCGGCAGGCCGGTATCGATCAGCTCGCGCATCGCCTCCCAGGCGAAGCCCAGACCCGCCTTGACGATCATCGCGCCGACGATGATCGCCGCCACCGCGTCGGCGAAGGTGAAGCCGAGCAGCGCGCCGCCCACCCCGGCGGCGACGACCAGCGAGGAGAGCGCATCGGCGCGCGCATGCCAAGCATTGGCGATCAGCATCGGCGAGCGCAGGCGCTGCGCCACCTTGAGCATGTAGCGGAACAGCCCTTCCTTGCCGATCAGGGTGATGATCGCCGCCCACATCGCCGCGATGCCCACCGGCGGCAGCTGACCGATGTTCTGCAGGCGGCCGGCGGCTGAGATCAGGATGCCGGCGCCGGTGATCGTCAGCAGCAATCCGAGCACCAGCGAGGCGGCGGTTTCGAAACGGCCGTGACCATACGGGTGCTCTGCGTCGGCGCCCTGTGAACCCTTGTGGTTGGCCCAGAGCACGAAGGCATCCGAAACGATGTCGGAGAGCGTGTGCATCGCGTCGGCCACCAGCGCCATCGAATTGGCAACGAATCCGACGATCACCTGCATCACCGTCAGCACGACATTGACGACGACGCTCACCCAGGTGATGCGCTGGCCGGCGCGGAAGCGTTCGGGATCGACCGGGCCGTTGTTGGAGGGAATCGTGGCAGCCAAATCGTTATACTCGACGTGTTCAGAACGCTTGGATTCTACCTTTCATGCAGACCGCCACGATCGACTTCGAGCCTTTCAACGCACTGTCCGACCGCGACGCGCAGACGCGTATCGCCGCCGCGCGGGCAAAGCTCGGCAAACGCGCCGTGATCCTCTGTCATCACTACCAGCGCGCCGACGTCTATGCCCATGCCGATCTCACCGGCGACTCGTTGAAGCTCTCGCGCCTCGCTTCGCAGTCCGATGCCGAATTCATCGTCTTCTGCGGCGTGCATTTCATGGCCGAGGTCGCCGACATCCTCTCACGGCCAGAGCAGATTTCGATCCTGCCGGATCTCGCCGCCGGCTGCTCGATGGCCGACATGGCCAACCGCGCCAAGGTCGAACGCTGCTGGCGCGAGCTGTCGACCTTGCTCGATCCGGACGAGACGGTCACCCCCGTCACCTACATCAATTCCTCGGCCGATCTGAAGGCCTTCTGCGGCGAACACGGCGGCATCGTCTGCACCTCGTCGAATGCACCGAAGATCCTCGACTGGTCGTTTGCGCGCCGTGAGAAGGTGCTGTTCTTCCCCGATCAGCACCTCGGCCGCTGGAGCGGCCACAAGATGGGCATCCCGCTAGAACAGATGGTGCTGTGGAATCCCGATCTGCCGCTGGGCGGGCTCACTCCAGAGCAGATCCGCACGGCGAAGATCATCCTCTGGCATGGCTACTGCTCGGTGCACCAGATGTTCCGGCCGCAGCAGATCGAGCGTTTCCGCGCCCAGTATCCGGAAGGCAAGGTGATCTCGCATCCGGAATGCTGCTTCGAGGTCTGCGCGGCCTCCGATGTCGTCGGCTCGACGGAAACCATCATTCGCGTCGTCAAGGAATCGCCGCCCGGCACGCGCTGGCTGGTCGGCACCGAGTTGAACCTCGTCGAGCGGCTGGCGAAGGAAGTGGCACCGGAAGGCAAGATCGTCCAGTTCATGGCCGACATGGTCTGCATGTGCTCGACGATGCAACGCATCGACCCGCAGCATCTGGCCTGGACGCTGGAAAACCTCGCCGCCGGCCACGTCGTCAATCAGATCAAGGTGCCGGAACACGAAGCAAAGCTGGCGCAGATCGCCCTGGAGCGGATGCTCGCCGCCTCCTGAAGAAGGCTGCTGCCGTTCCGCCAGCGCCGACTTTTCGAGGTGAGTCGGCGCCCGGCGGAACGTCCTTGTTTCCGCCAGCGCCGACTTTCGCTTACTTCGGCGCCATGCTCTCCGGCATGCGCACCGCGATCACCTGCCCTTTCGCGGTCACCTGGCCATTGGCGGCGACGGTGATGTCGACGACGACCTTCTTCTCCTTCACCTCGACCGGCACGCCACGCAGTTCGAGCTCCACTCCCAATGGCGTCGGCGCGAGGAAATCCACCTTCAGCGACGCGGTGACGAAGCGCAGCGCCGGCAGGCTGCCCGGTTCGCGTCCCGCCGCACGATAGGCCGCGGCCGAGGCCGTGCCGGTGCCATGACAGTCGATCAGCGAGGCGATCAGCCCGCCATAGACATAACCGGGGATCGCCGTGTGATAGGGCTTGGGCATGAAATGGGCAATGGTTTCCTTGCCGTCTTCGCTCCAGTAGCTCTTCAGCTGGTGACCGTGCGGGTTGTTCTTGCCGCAGCCGTAGCAATGGGCGAGATCGTCGGGGTAGTAATCCTGGAATGCAAGTGAATTCATCGGCAGCTCCTCAGGGACTCGAGGATGATACGCAAGGGCTAGAATCGCGCCAACATGCTCACCATCGCCACCTGGAACATCCACAAGGGCTTCTCGCAATTCAACCGCCGCATGGTGGTGCATGAACTGCGCGAACGGCTGCGTGCGCTCGATGCCGACATCGTCTTCCTCCAGGAGGTACAGGGACGCCACGAGCGCCATGCGGCACGTCACGAGGACTGGCCGGAAGAGCCGCAGCACGAATTCCTCGCCGCCGATGTGTGGGAAAACCATGCCTACGGCTGTAACGTCGTCTATGACCACGGCCATCACGGCAATGCGATCCTGACGCGCTTTCCGATCCTCGCCTCGCACAATCAGGATGTCACGCGGCTGCGCTTCGAAAAACGCGGCCTGCTCTATTGCGTCGTCGCGGTGCCGGAGCTGCCCGCGCCGCTCCATTGCGTCTGCGCGCATCTGTCGCTGTTCGGACGCTCACGCCGTCACCAATACGATGCCCTGGCTGCCTTCATCGAGGCGAACGTGCCCCATGATGCGCCGCTCATCATCGCCGGCGATTTCAACGACTGGCGCGGTCGCGCCTGCGACCTCCTGGCGCCCCGGCTCGGGCTGACGGAGGCTTTCGCCGCCGCCGATCCTTTCGCGCGGCGACCGACGCGCAGCTTTCCGGCCGCGCTGCCGCTCTTGCGGCTCGACCGCATCTATGTGCGTGGCCTGGCCATCGAGCGCTGCGCCGTGCACCACGGCCCGCCGTGGTCGATGCTGTCCGACCACGCCGCGCTGACCGCCTGCCTGTCGCTTCCCGCCGCAGCAACCACCGGCGCGCCGTGAGCGTGGATTTCCTGCCCGGCAACCGCATCGCGCTGCTGGAAACCGGCGCGCAATATTTCCCGGCACTGCTCGAAGCCATGGGCGCCGCCAAACGTTCGATCCGGCTGGAAACGTACATCTTCGCCGCCGATACGACCGGCCGCACCGTCACTGCCGCGCTGGCCGCCGCGGCGCGGCGCGGTGTCGACGTGCGCGTGCTGGTCGATGGCTTCGGCGCGCGCGATTTCGCGGACGGGCTGGGGCGTGAAATCGTCGCCGCCGGTGGCGCCGTCGAGGTCTATCGGCCCGAATTGGCGCGGCTGCGCCTGCGGCGCCATCGCCTGCGCCGGCTGCACCGCAAGCTCGCCGTCATCGACGACCGCATCGCCTTCGTCGGCGGCATCAACATCATCGACGACGAAGACACCCCCGGGCTCGGCCCGCGCTTCGACTATGCGGTGCGCATCGAAGGGCCGCTGGTGGCGCCGATCTGCGCGAGCATGTTGCACTTGTGGCGCTTGGTCGGCTGGGCGCGGCTCAAGCGCCGGCCGCCCAAGCCGCCGCTCGATCCATGCGGGCAAGCCGGCACCGTCGGCGACGTCGCCGCCGCCTTCGTCGTGCGCGACAACCTGCGCCATCGCCGCGACATCGAGGAAGCCTATCTCGAAGCGCTCGCCGGCGCGCGGCACGAGGTGCTGATCGCGAATGCCTATTTCCTGCCCGGCCGGCGCTTCCGCCACGCCCTGATCGCTACGAGCCGCCGCGGCTGTCAGGTCAGCGTGCTGTTGCAAGGCCAGGTCGAATACGCACTGCTGCATTACGCCACCCAGGCGCTGTATGGCCAGCTCCTGAAAGATGGCATCCGCATCTTCGAATATGGCAAGGGCTTCCTGCACGCCAAGGTCGGCGCCATCGACGACGACTGGGCGACGGTCGGCTCGTCGAACATCGACCCATTCAGCCTGCTGCTCGCCCGCGAAGCCAACGTCATCGTCAAGGACAGCCGCTTCACCGGCATCTTGCGCGCCAGCCTGATGCGGGCGATCGGCGAAGACGCCGTCGAAATCACTGCCGCAGAACTCGAGCGCCGCGGCTGGCTCGCCCGCAGCTTGCGCTGGCTAGCCTATGGCCTGGTGCGGCTGATGTTGGGCCTCACGCGTTATGGCGGTGAGGATTATCGGGAGTAGGCACGGGCGCCGTTATCCGCTTCGGCACGCGCGCCAGATCCCAGTTCTCCCGCGCCCAAGACCAGAAATCGGCGCTGGTGGCACGGCACAGGTCCGCGGGCGGAGTCATGCCGAGAAACCGTGCCGCGGCGATGAGCGATACGACCGGATCGCGCGCCTCGACCGGCGCCGCCCTGGTCTGCTTCGACAACTTCGCCCCCGTCGCATCGACCGCCACCGGTAGGTGGGCATGCTGCGGCGTCGGAAAGCCGAGCAGTCGCTGCAGGAAAATCTGCCGCGCGGTGGAATGGATCAGATCCGCGCCGCGCACCACGTGATCGACCCCCTGATCGGCATCATCGACCACCACCGCGAGCTGATAGGCGAATAAGCCATCGGCGCGCAACAACACGCAATCGCCCACCTCGCGCGCGAGATCCTGATGCTGCGGCCCCTGCACCAGATCGACGAAGTCGATCGCACCCGAAACGCGCAGGCGCCAGGCACGCGCCTGCTTCCCCGCTGGCAATCCTCCGCGGCAGGTGCCGGGATACACCGGCGCACCATCGACACCAGGCGGCGCCGTGGCCAATTCCGCCCGTGTGCAGCCACAAGGATAGACGGCGCCCTGGCGCTGCAAGGTTTCCAGAACCTCGCGGTAACGGGCCGTGCGCCGGCTCTGATACATCACCTCGCCATCCCATTCGAAGCCGAATGCTGCCAATGTCGCGAGAATACTGTCAGCATATTCCTGCCTACAGCGCGGCCGGTCGACGTCTTCGATGCGCACTAGCCACTTGCCGCCGCGCGCCTTCGCTTCCAGATAAGAGCCGAGCGCGGCGACGAGCGAGCCGAAATGCAAAGGCCCCGTCGGCGACGGCGCGAAACGACCGCAGGGAACCGGAACGATTTGCCTCATGGCGCTATTTTCGCCGAACGGGTAGGATGCAGGTTTTCCACCCAACAAAACGGAGCGCCCGATGGCCACCATTCAGCTGACCTCGCAAAACTTCAAGGATGTCATCAACAACAACGACATCGTCATCATCGACTTCTGGGCCGACTGGTGCGCCCCGTGCCGTTCCTTCGCGCCGACCTTCGAGGCCGCCTCGGACAAATACCCCGAGATCGCCTTCTGCAAGGTCAACACCGAAGAGGAACGCGAAATGGCCGCCGGCTTCAACATTCGCTCGATCCCGACGCTGATGGTGTTCCGCGACCAGATCATCCTCTACGCCGAAGCCGGTGCCCTGCCGCCTGCCGCGCTCGACCAGCTGATCGAGCAGGTCAAGGCGCTCGACATGGACGCCGTGCGCGCCGAAATCGAAGCCGAGATCGCCGCCGAGGAACAGCAGCAACGGCAGTGACGCCGTGGCGGCATTCCAGGCCGCCACAGGGCAAGATGGCCCATCGAGAGAGCATGTCACCCCGCCTCTGAAGATAAAATTCGCTCCCGTTTCAACCACTGCACAAGGAGATCGACATGGGTAAAGGTGATCGCCGCTCCCTGCGCGGCAAGCTCTTTCGCGGCAGCTATGGCAAGCGCCGCTCGCACGAGACCAACCGTCCGCAACGCGAGCTGCAGCCGCCGCCGGTCGCTGCACCGAAGACCCAGGGCTGATGAAGTCTGACGCTGCCGGCCGTGCGCTTGCCGCCCGGCCGCGCGGCCCCTTGATTCGACCGTCGTGACACCTTATTTTTCAGGTGTCCGCTTTTCCTCGTTCACTCAAGGAGATCCATCATGGCCGATCCGCAACTGATCCAGGAAAAACTCAAGCTCGATCAAGAATTCGCCGAGTACACCCGGCAGCACGGTTTCGATTACGCGCAGTATTGCGCGCCGCCCGCGGGCAGCTGGTATGAGAGCTATCGCCAGCGCGTCAAGGCGATCGAGGACAAGATGCTGACCAAGCTAGAGTATTGGAAGCCGAAGGACTGAGCGCAGGTAAAAACTCTGCTGCGCGCGTCGGTGCGGCGTCCGTAGGGTGCCGTCCCGCCAGCGCCGACTGTGCGAGGTGAGTCGGCGCCCGGCGGGACGTTTTCATTTCCGCCAGCGCCGACTGTGCGAGGTGAGTCGGCGCCCGGCGGGACGTCCTCATTTTCGCCAGCGCCGATTTTCAGTCGAGGTCTTCGCCCCAGGCGGCGCGGTAACGTGCGGCGATTTCCGCGCGCGTCGGTTTGTGGTTCTGGCCGCCGCGGTGGGCGATCTTGATCGCGCCCATGAGACTCGCCAGCCGCCCGGTTTTTTCCCAGCTCCAGCCTTTCTCGATGCCATAGAGCAAGCCGGCGCGATAGGCATCGCCGCAGCCGGTGGGGTCGAGCAGCGCTTCGGGTGTGACGGCGGGAATGTCGATCACCGAGCCGTCGGCATAGATGCGCGAGCCATTGCCGCCCAGGGTGACGACGAGCGCCCTCACTTCGCGCGCCAACTCTTCCAGTGGCCTGCCGGTGCGCTCAGTCATCAGCTTGGCTTCGTAGTCATTGACCGTGCAATAGTCGGCCAGCCGCAGGAATTCGCGCAGTTCGGCGCCATCGAACATCGGCAGCCCCTGACCGGGATCGAAGACGAAGGGGATGCCGCGCTCGTGGAATTCGCGCGCGTGCTGCAGCATGCCTTCGCGGCCGTCCGGCGCGACGATGCCGAGCGAGACATCGCGCACCTCGCCGATGCGGTTTTCATGCGAGTAGTTCATCGCGCCGGGATGAAAAGCCGTGATCTGGTTGTCGTCGAGATCGGTGGTGATGAAGGCCTGCGCGGTGTAGGTGTCGGGCACGCGGCGCACATGGGTAGCATCGAGGCCGAGTTTCTTCAGCCGCAGCATGTAGGGCTCGCAATCGTCGCCAACCGCCGCCATGATCAGCGGGTTGCCGTCCAGCAGGTGCAGGTTGTAGGCGATGTTGCCGGCGCAGCCGCCATATTCGCGCCGCATGTCCGGCACCAGGAAGGCGACGTTGAGGATGTGGATCTGCTCCGGCAGGATGTGGTGCTTGAAGCGGTCTTTGAAGACCATGATGGTGTCGTAAGCGAGCGAGCCGCAGATGAGGGTACGCATGGCAGAGGTCAGGGATCAGGGATCAGGGATCAGGGATCAGAGGTTGCGTCGGGGGTTTCTTACCGCTAGGGATAGAACACATAGAGGCGATAGCCGGCCGCGGCGACGTCGTCCGCTTTCAGGCGCAGATCGATGGCGATCTCGCTTCGGGCGGCAAACCCCTCCGCCGGATCACGGCCGGTGGGTAGGTAATCGACGGGGGCGAGCACCTTGCGCACCAGCGCGGCATCCTGGGTGTCGGTGAGCGTGAGTTCCAGATGCGGATAATCCTGTGCGAACGGCGCCCGGTTCTTCAGCGTCGCGGTGAGCTTCAGCACTTTGCCTTCCTCTCCTTCGGGCACGAGGTCCGAAGTTTCGATGCCGACGAGATCAGGCCGGACGGGCCGCGGCAGCGTGCAGCCGAATGCGTCGCACGCCGCCGCCAGCAACGGCCGCAGCTCGGGTGAGATGACGGCCAATTCGCTGCGGAAGACATAGACGAGCTGGCCGACGAACAGCAACGCCAGGAGGACGATGCCGATCGCCCACGGCCAGCGGCGCGGGCGCGCCGCCACGGCGGGCACGCCTGCCACTGCCTCTTCCTCTGCCGGCGGCTCCGCTTCAGGAATCGGCTCGGACTCCACTTCCGGCGCCGATACGGCTGGTTTCGATGCGGTTGGCTCAGGCTCGGGTTCAGGCTCAGGCTCAGGCTCAGGCTCAGGCTCAGGCTCAGGCTCGGGCTCAGGCTCAGGCTCAGGCTCAGGTTCTGGTTCTGGTTCTGGTTCTGGTTCTGGCTCGGGTTGGGGTTCGGGTTCTTCTTTTGGCGCCGAAACGGGCGTCGCCGCGGTTTCCTGCAGCGGGGTGCCGACCATTTCGTTGCGATACGCCGGGCCTTCGTTCGCTGCGATGACGGATGAATCGGGGACCGTTGGCGCGGCGGGCGGCGGAACGACGGCGACGATTTCGTCGCTCAGGCTCTCCAGCGCATCGAAGACCTGCCGGCAGACCCCGCAGCGCACTTTGCCCTGGCGGAGTTTGAGTTGTTCGGCCGTGACGCGGAACTGCGTCAGACAGTGCGGGCAGCGGGTCAGCATGCCAAGAGTTTATTTCATTCCTTCCAGCCTGACCCAGCCATCAAGCACGGCGCCGATCCGCAGGGGAAGATAGGGTGCATAGGCGGCGATGACCTGTTCCGCCTGGGTTTCGAGCACGCCGGAGAGCGCCAGCCGACCGCCGGTTTCGAGCCGCGCGCTGAGCAGCGGGGCGAGGAGCATCAGGGGATTGGTGAGGATGTTGGCGACGACGCGCTCGAAGCGCTCGTCGAGCGGCTCGTTGGAGCCCAAGAGCCGGATCGTGACGTCATTGCGGGCCGCATTCTCGGCGGCAGAGGCGAGCGCCGCCGGATCGACATCCACCCCTGCCGTTCGGCCAGCGCCGAGTTTCTTCGCGGCGATCGCCAGGATGCCCGAGCCGCAGCCGTAATCGAGCACCGAACAGCCAGGCGTGACATTCGCTTCGAGCCATTCGAGGCACAGCCGCGTGGTCGGATGCGAGCCGGTACCGAAAGCGAGCCCCGGATCGAGCGCCAGATTGATCGCCGCCGGATCGGGCGCCTCATGCCAGGAAGGCACGATCCACAGCCGCTCGGAAATGCGGATCGGCTCGAACTGGGATTGCGTCAGCCGCACCCAGTCGGCTTCGGCGACCTCCTCGAAGGGGATCGTGGCTGGGACGGCGAGTCCGGCTTCTTTCAAGGCGGTGACGATCCGTTCGCGCAAATCGTCCGAGGGTTCGAATAGGGCGACGACCCGGCTTTGCTCCCACAACGGTGTCGTCGGTGAGCCGGGCTCGCCGAATTGCGGCGTCTCGAATTCGGTGCCGGCCAGCGCATCTTCGACCGAGACCGAAATCGCCCCGGCGGTGAGAAGCGCATCCGAAAGCTTATCGGCGTGCTGGGCGTCGGTTTCGATGGCGACGGAAAGCCACATCGTCAGTAGCGCACTCGCGGCGAAACGTGGCGGGCACTCACTTTCGCGTGGCTTCCTCGCGCGCGGCGAGCTTTTCTTCGAGATAGTGGATGCTCGCGCCGCCCTCGATGAAATTCTGGTCGAGCAACAGATCCTGATGCAACGGGATGTTGGTCTTGATACCCTCTACCATCATCTCGGAGAGCGCGATGCGCATGCGGCGGATGGCCTGCTCGCGCGAGTCGCCATAGGAAATCACCTTGGCGATCATCGAATCGTAGTGCGGCGGCACCGTGTAGCCGGAATAGACATGCGAATCGACGCGGATGCCCGGCCCGCCGGGCGGATGCCAGTTGACGATCTTGCCCGGAGATGGCGTGAACTTGAATGGATCTTCGGCGCAGATACGGCATTCGATCGCATGGCCGCGAATCTCGACGTCACGCTGGCGGAACCAGAGTTTTTCGCCGGCGGCGACGCGAATCTGCGCCTGCACGATGTCGATGCCGGTGACGAGTTCGGTGACCGGGTGCTCGACCTGCACGCGCGTGTTCATCTCGATGAAGTAGAACTCGCCGTTTTCATAGAGGAACTCGAAGGTGCCCGCGCCGCGGTAACCGATGCGGCGGCAGGCTTCGGCGCAGCGTTCGCCGATGCGCGCGATGGTGCGGCGGTTGATGCCCGGCGCTGGCGCTTCCTCGATCACTTTCTGGTGACGACGCTGCATCGAGCAGTCGCGCTCGGAGAGCCACACCGCGTTGCGGTAATTGTCGGCCATCACCTGGATTTCGATGTGACGCGGGTTTTCGAGGAACTTCTCCATATAGACCATCGGGTTGCCGAAGGCGGCCTGAGCCTCGGAACGAGTCATCGTCACCGCGTTGATGAGCGCCGCCTCGGTATGCACGACGCGCATGCCGCGGCCACCGCCGCCGCCCGCCGCCTTGATGATCACCGGATAGCCGATGGCGCGGGCGATCCTGACGATTTCCTTCGGATCTTCGGGCAATGCGCCCTCGGAGCCGGGCACGCAGGGCACGCCCGCTTCCTTCATCGCATTCTTGGCCGAGACCTTGTCGCCCATCAGCCGGATCGTCTCGGCCTTCGGGCCGATGAAGACGAAACCGGACCTTTCGACACGTTCGGCGAAATCGGCGTTCTCGGAGAGGAAGCCGTAGCCGGGATGGATCGCCTGGGCGTCGGTGACTTCCGCCGCGGAGATGATCGCCGGGATGTTCAGGTAACTCAGATTCGACGCCGGCGGGCCGATACAGACCGATTCGTCGGCGAGCTTGACGTATTTGGCCTCGGCATCGGCGGTCGAATGCACGGCCACGGTGCGGATGCCCAGCTCGCGGCAGGCGCGCAGCACCCTGAGCGCGATCTCGCCGCGGTTGGCGATCAGGACTTTCTCGAACATCGCCATCAGCCGATCACGAACAGGGGTTGATCGAATTCCACCGGCTGGCCGTTCTCGACCAGGATCGCCTTGACGACGCCGTCGGCATCGGACTCGATCTCGTTCATCAGCTTCATCGCCTCGATGATGCACAAGGTGTCACCCTTCTTGACCGTCTGGCCGACCTCGACGAAGGGGGGCGAGCCGGGGCTGCCGGCACGATAGAAGGTGCCGACCATCGGCGCCTTGACGACATGGCCTGCCGGTTCGGTCGGCGCGGCGGGCTCGGACGCGGCCGTCGGCGCCGGCGGCACGGCAGGCGCTGGCGCGGCCGCTGGCCCCATCGGCATGTTGATCGTCGTGGTGCTCGGCAGGACGGCCAACTGCTTGGCGATGCGGATCTTTTCGTCGCCTTCGCTGATTTCCAGCTCCGAGATGCCGGAATTCTGCACCAGGTCGATCAAGGTCTTGAGTTTTCTCAGGTCCATGTGGTTCCTCCCACCCGCAGGGTTTCAGCGGGCATTCGATGATTTTGAACGCTCCCGGGGGAGCGGATTACGTGCGGATGCGGGCGAGCGCGGCTTCGAGCGCGAGCAGATAGCCCTGCGCGCCGAGACCACAGATCGTGCCGACGGCGAGCGCCGAGAAATAGGAATGCTGCCGGAACGACTCGCGGGCAAAGATGTTCGACAGATGCACTTCGATGAACGGGATGCCGACCGCCGCCAGCGCATCGCGCAACGCCACGCTGGTGTGGGTGTAACCGGCGGGATTGATGATGATGAATTCGATGCCTTCGGCGCCGGCGGCCTGGACGCGGTCGATCAGCTCGCCTTCGCCGTTGCTCTGGAAGCTTTCGATCTGCACGCCGGCCGCGCGGGCACGCGCTTCCATCATCGCGTGAATATCCGCGAGCGTGGTGCGGCCATAGACATCCGGTTCGCGGCTGCCCAAGAGGTTCAGATTCGGGCCGTGCAGCACCAGGATGCGCGCCTTCAACGCAGCGCCACTATCCTTTTTGGCAGAAGATTTTTTGCGGGTTGAATTCGACATGGCTGCTAGTTTGCCGCAAATCGAAGCAGTTTGTCCAGTTTACCTATTTTCCGCCGCCAGCAGGGCCTCGACGGCCGCCACTTTGGCACGAGGTCGGATGCGACCGTCCGCGCCCTTGACATTGACGCGTTCCTCGCGCGGCGGCAGCACGATCAGGTTGGCCGGCAACGCCTCGTCGTCGATCACCAGCAGCGCCTCGACCCGCTCGTTCCTCGGCGTGCCGTGATGAAAGGGGATGCCCTGATCGAGCAGGAAGATTTCGACCTCCTTGGCGCTGTCCGGGAACAACAGGATGTCGATGCGCGAGTGACGCGTGGCGGTACCTTCGAGCACCGAACCGGTGAGCCAGGGAGAGAACCGTTCCAAGCGGCGCATCAGGAAAACGGCCGCTTCACGCAGCCAGGCCAACCGCTCGGCCTGCTCCTCTTCCTGATAGATCGCCTGATAGTCGCGTACGGCTTCTTCGACTTCGGCGTTGCCCGGCAACGGAAAATTCGCCGGCAGGCCCAGCTGTCGCGCCGCTTTTCTCTTCGCCAGACCGTATTCCATGCCGTCTTCGGCGATCAGTCGCGCGGCGGCGTGGGCCAGTTCGGAGCGCAACACCGGAGAATGACGATTCTGGACGCTCGACGGACGATTGCGGCGGGACATCTCGATGTCTCCCGTAGAATGGCCCCACCATTGTAGCCCCATCATCCCCATGCACCTCCACATCCTCGGCATCTGCGGCACCTTCATGGGCGGTATCGCCTTGCTCGCCCGCGCCGCCGGCCACCAGGTCACCGGCTGCGATGCCAACGTCTATCCGCCGATGAGCACTCAGCTCGAGGCCGCAGGCATCCGCCTCATCGAGGGTTATGGGGCCGAGCAGATCGGGCTCGACGCCGACCTATGGGTGGTCGGCAATGCCATTTCGCGCGGCAATCCGCTGCTGGAGGCGATCCTCGCGCGCGGACTTCCCTACACCTCCGGACCGCAATGGCTCGCCGAGCACATCCTGCAGGGCAAATGGGTGCTCGCGGTGGCCGGAACCCATGGCAAGACGACGACTTCCGCGATGCTCGCCTGGATCCTCGCCGACGCCGGACTCGACCCCGGCTTTCTGATCGGCGGGGTGCCGAAGAATTTCGCCAGGTCGGCCCATTTCAGCGAATCTGCCTTCTTCGTCGTCGAAGCCGACGAATACGACACGGCTTTCTGCGACAAGCGTTCCAAGTTCGTCCATTACCGGCCGCGCACGGCGATCCTCAACAATCTCGAATACGATCATGCCGACATCTTTCCAGATCTCGCCGCGATCGAAACGCAATTCCATCACTTCGTGCGGACGATCCCCGGCAATGGCCTGATCGTCGCCAATGCCGTCGAGCCTGCGCTCGAACGGGTGCTCGCGCGCGGCTGCTGGACGCCGGTGGAACGCTTCAACGACCCGGCGGGCTGGCGGACGAGCGGCGACGATGCCGACGGTTCTCTCATCATTCACGACAAGAACGGCGAAGTTGGCCGGATTTACTGGCAGTTGGCAGGGGCGCACAATCGCAGCAACGCACTGGCGGCGCTCCTCGCCGCCCGGCACGCCGGCGTGCCGATCGCGCAGGGGCTCGCAGCGCTTTCCCGTTTCGAGAACGTCAAACGCCGCCTCGAAGTGCGCGGTGAGGCCAAAGGTGTCACCGTCTATGACGACTTCGCCCACCACCCGACCGCGATCGCCAAGACGCTGGCCGGCCTGCGCGGCCGCGTGGGCCCAGCGCGCATCCTCGCCGTGCTGGAGCCGCGCTCGAACACGATGAAGCTCGGCACGATGAAGGAGGCGCTCCCGGGCAGTCTGAATGCAGCCGACCGGGTGTTCTGCTACGCAGCGAACCTCGGCTGGGACGCTGCCGCCGCCTTGGCGCCGCTGGGCGAGAAGGCGCAAGTGAGCGCCGACCTCGATGATCTCGTGCTTCGCATCGTCGCGGCGGCACGGCCCGGCGACCACGTGCTGGTGATGAGCAACGGCGGCTTTGGCGGCATCCATGAGAAGCTGCTCGCTGCACTGGGCGGCTGAATTGTTTATCAAGATCGTCATCATCCTCTTGCTGCTGATCGTCGCCGCCAGCCTGCTCGTGCAGCGCGCCGGCCCGCCCGCCCGCCGTGCGCGTGCGAACCTGCGCCCGCTGGTCCAGCGCTTGGCCTTCGTGCTGCTCGGCATCGCGGTAGGTGCGGCGCTGGTGCATTTTCTCTCGGGCTGCGCGCCACCGCCGGAAAAGCGCTTCCATGCCCAGGATGTCAGCGGCGCCGACTACGGGCAGCTGGCGCTCCTGGACGGCTTCACCACGCATACGGGGAGCCGTGTCGCCAGCGCCGACTTTCGTGGCAAGGTCGTCGTGGTGTTCTTCGGTTATACGCACTGCCCGGACGTTTGCCCGACGACGCTGGCGAACCTGAAAGGGGTGATGCGCCTCATCGGCGCGGATGCCGACCGCGTGCAGGTGCTGTTCGTCACCCTCGATCCGGAACGCGACACGCCAGCGCGACTGGCCGAATACGTGCCCCAGTTCGACGGACGTTTTCTCGGCCTCTTCGCCAATCCCGACACGACACGGCAAGCCGCGCGGGGTTTCAAGGTGATCTACCGCAAGGTCGGAGAAGACGCCGAAAACTATGGCATCGACCATACGGCCGACAGCTTCGCCTACGATCCACAGGGTCGGCTGCGACTGAAGATTCCCCATGGCATGACGGCCCGGCAAATTTCCGAGGATTTGAGTAAGCTATTGGCTGGCCAATAGATCGGACAGCCCATGCTCCGCGCGCTTTCCATACAACCCGGCGTCCTCGCCACGACCCTCGCGGCGGCCGGCATCCTGGCGATCACGATGGGGGCGCGTCAGTCGATGGGCTTGTTCGTCGGCCCGATCAACACGTCGACCGAGCTCGGCATCACGACGATCAGCCTCGCGCTCGCCATCGCCCAGTTCGTCTGGGGTGCGGCGCAACCCGTCGCGGGCGGGCTTGCCGACCGCTTCGGCCCGCGCCCCGTGCTGATCGGCGGCCTGGTGATCGCCGCGCTCGGCTCCGCCTTGACGCCCTTCATGACCTCAGGGCTGGGTCTGGCGTTCGCGATCGGCCTGTTGACCGCGATCGGTTCCGGCGCCAGCAGCTTCTCGGTGCTGATGGGCGCCGCCGCCCAGCGGCTACCGCTCGAAGCGCGCGGCGCGGCCTCGGGGGTGATCAACGCCGGCGGCTCCTTCGGCCAGTTCGTCTTCGCGCCGATCGTGCAGAGGCTGATCCAGACCTTCGGCTGGATGAGCGCGATGTGGGCACTCGCCCTGATGACGCTGGCCGCACTGCCGCTGATCGGCAGACTGACGAACTCCGCCGCTGCCGTCGTCAGGCATGCAGAAGCCGATCACGGCATCGGACACGCCATCGGCAGCGCGCTGCAGGATCGCAGCTATCTGTTGCTGCACGCCGGTTTCTTCACCTGCGGCTTCCACATCGCCTTCCTCGTCACCCACCTGCCGGGGGAGGTCGATCTGTGTGGCCTGCCGCCTTCGGTGGCGAGCTGGTCGTTGGGGATCATCGGTTTGGCCAATATCTTTGGCAGCCTCTACGCCGGCTCATGCGTGGCGAAATATCGCAGCAAGCACGTGCTGGCGGCGATGTACGGCTCGCGGGCGCTGCTGATCGCGGCCTACCTGATGGCCCCGCGCACCGAGCTGACCTTTTACCTGTTCGCCGCTGGGCTGGGTTTCACCTGGCTGGCCACCGTGCCCCCGACCGCGGCCCTGGTCGGCAAGCTGTTCGGCGTGCGTTATCTGGCCACGCTGTTCGGGCTGACGCTGCTCACCCACCAGATCGGCGGTTTCTTCGGCGCGTATCTGGGTGGCCTGGCGATCTCCGCCTTCGGCGATTTCGGCTGGATGTGGTATGCCGACATGGCGCTCGCGGCGCTCGCCGCCCTGATCAATTTGCCGATCCGCGAAGCGCCGATCATTCGTCCCGCAGCGGCATGAAGCAAAACGGGCCGCAAGCGGCCCGTTCGTCCCGGAAAGCTTACCGGCTCACATCCGCGCCGCGAGAACGCCGCGCATCTTCTGCATCGCCTTGGCTTCGATCTGGCGGATGCGTTCGGCCGAGACGCCGTATTCGGCGGCGAGTTCGTGCAGCGTGGCGGCTTCCTCGCCGTCTTCGACCAGCCAGCGGCGCTTGACGATGTTCCGGCTGCGTTCGTCGAGCTTTTCGAGCGCCTCGGCGAGGCCCGTATCCTGCAGCCGGTCGCGCTCCTTGCGTTCGAGCTGGACCGAGGGTTCGACACTGCTGTCGGCCGCGAGATAAGCGATCGGCGCGTAGGGTTCGTCCTCGTCCTCGGTCAGCGGTTCGAGCGAGATGTCGGCGCCATTCATGCGCGTTTCCATCTCGACCACTTCCTCGGGCTTGACGCCGAGCTGGCGTGCCACGGATTTGACTTCCGCCGGGCTGAGACTGGCGAAGCCGGCCTCACTCTGGGCATCGTGGGCGAGCGCGGACTTCATGCTGCGCAGGTTGAAGAAAAGCTTCCTCTGCGCCTTGGTCGTCGCAACCTTGACGAGCCGCCAGTTCTTCAGGATGTATTCGTGAATCTCGGCCTTGATCCAGTGCAGGGCGAAAGACACCAGGCGCACGCCGCGGTCGGGATCGAAGCGCTTGACCGCCTTCATGAGGCCGATGTTGCCTTCCTGGATCAGGTCGGCATGCGGCAGGCCATAGCCGAGATAGCCACGCGCGACGGCGATCACCAGCCGCAGGTGGGAGAGGACCAATTGCCGCGCGGCATCGAGATCGCCCTCGTCACGGAAGCGCCGCGCCAGGTGCTGCTCTTCCGCTTCGCTCAGCATCGGAATGCGATTGGCGGCCGCGATATAGGCTTCGAGGCTGCCCGTGGCGGAGGGAACCGGAAACTGGGCTAGGGTCAATGCTTGGCTCATGTCGGTCTCCTTCTCGAATTTCTCGGTTGAATATTAGCACTCTGCATTCGAGAGTGCTAATCGAGGAAAGTTCCCGACTATATTACTCAAGTTTTGCCAACGGGTGCAAGGGGAGCCCCCGAATGATTTCACTGCGGATATCCGCAGGTAAGGCCTGGCGGGACCGTTCGGCTTCGGCGCGTGTCTCGAAGCTGACGAAACAGCAGGCGCCTGACCCTGTCATGCGCGCATCGCCGAAGCGGCGCAGCTCACTCAGATGCCGCGCCACCTCGGGATAGAGCGCGCAGGCCACCGGCTCCAGATCGTTGTGGCCGAAGCCTGGCCGCCAGTCGGCAGGACGAATCGCCGGCGTGGCGCGCTGGAGAGCGGGCGAGCGAAAAATCGCCGCCGTGGGCACCTGCACCGCGGGAAAGCTCAACAAATACCAGGCGTCGGGCACCGCCACGTCGGTGAAGCGCTCGCCGACGCCTTCGGCGAAGCAGTTGCGGCCATGGATGAACACCGGCACGTCGGCGCCGAGGCGCAGGCCGATCTCCTGCAAGCGCTCGCGCGACAGATTCAGGCCCCAGAGCCGGTCGAGGGCGATCAGCGTGGTGGCGGCATCGGAACTGCCGCCGCCCAGGCCACCGCCCATCGGGATGTGTTTTTCGAGGTAGATGGTCGCGCCCAGTGCCGTTCTACCAGCGCCGACTTTCAACATCTCCGCCGCGCGCACCACCAGATCCAGTTCCGGCGGCACACCCGGGGTCGGTGTGGCGAGCACGATGCGCCCGTCACTGCGCGGCTCGAAGCGCAGCGTGTCGGCGAGCTCGATGAAGCGGAACACCGTCTGCAGCAGGTGGTAGCCGTCCGAGCGTCGGCCGACGACGTGCAGGAACAGATTGAGCTTGGCCGGCGCCGGCCAGGCCCGATTCCACTCGTTCATTGCGCTTCCCGCCATGCGTCGATCTTCAATCGCACCGTGATGTCCTCGCGCTTGAGCTCGATCAACGTCGGCAGACCATCGGGCGCGCCGTTCTCCCGTCCGAGGATCTCGACACGCCAGCCTTCGGTGTCGGCGAGATCGCCCAGCAGCCAGCGCGCGGCGCCGTTGAGCGGCAGCGCGACGCCGAATACTTCCTGCGCCAGCGCGTTCCAGTCGTCGGCCACATGCGTGCGGCCATCGGCCAGCGTCAGCCGCGCGCCACCGGCATCGCGCACCAGTTCCGCCATGCCCTGACCCAACGGCGTAGTCAGCAGAATCACATCGCTTGCCGGGGCGTGCCGCCAATCGAGATTGGCGTAATGGCGCATCTCGCCCTGTCGCACGGCGATGCGGCCGTCGATGGCGAAACGCTCGACCTGCGGCAGCGGCGGATGGGGGGGCGCCACCGGCACGGCGGCACAGCCGGCCAGAACGAGCAGGCAGACGAGGATGAGGCGAATCAGAATCAAGGCAGGAAACGCTTGATGGTCTCGGCCAGCGCTTCGTTGGCGGGATTGGCTCTGCGCGCCTTCTCCCAGGTCTGACGCGCCTCCTCCTTGCGACCAAGCGTCCAGAGCACTTCGCCGAGGTGGGCGGCGATCTCGGGATCGGCACGCAGGCCATAGGCATGCTGCAGGGCTTCGAGCGCCGCCTGCATTTCGCCCTGCCGGAACAGCACCCAGCCCTTGCTGTCGAGGATGAACGGATCGTCCGGCGCGAGTTCGAGTGCCCGGTCGATCAGCGCGCGCGCCTCGGCGAGACGGATGTTGCGGTCGGCGAGTGAAAAGCCCAAGGCATTGTAGGCATGCGCATGGTCGGGCCGGAGCTCGATCAGGCGGCGCAGACGGCTTTCCATCTCGTCGACACGGCCGAGCCGCTCGGCGAGCAGCGCCGCTTCGTAGAGCAGCTCGGGTTCGTCGGGCTGGCGTTCCAGCGCGGCGACGAGCACCGCATGCGCATCGGCGATGCGCCCGGCCTCGCGCAAGAGCTGCGCTTCGCCGATGACGAGCTGGTTGCGCTCGCGTGGCGTGCCGGCTTCCGCGCTGTGCAGCGTTTCGCGCGCCGCGTCGAGCTTGCCCTGTTTCGCGAGCACGCCTGCGGCGTGCAGCCTTGCCGGCAGGTAATGTTCGCCGCGGCCGACCGCATCGAACCATTTGAGCGCATCATTCCAACGCTTGCCTTCTTCGGCGATCTGACCGAGGAAGAAGCGCGCCCGGTCGGCCTCGGGATGGTCGATGTCGACGAGGCGGCGCAGATGTTTTTCCGCTTCCTGCGTGTCGTTGAGCTGCAATGAGAGCACCGCGACGGCAAAGACGATGTCGCCGTTCTTGGCCGGATCGGCCGCGCCTTGCTCGAGCAGGATGCGGAATTCACGCCGCGCTTCTTCATAGCTTCGATCGTTGGCCAGCGCCCGCGCATAGGCGAGGCGCGCCTCGCGTGCCTGGGGATTCGCAGCCACGAACTGACCGAGCTCTTGCATCGCCACGTCATGATTCGCGGTGATCTGGGCACGGAACAGCGCGGCGAGTTCCCAGTCGGGCTTCAGCTCGAGCGCACGCTGCAGCGCTGCGCGGGCGGCGGTCAGTTCGCGCGCTTCGAAGGCGGCCTGGGCGCGCGCGAAATGCGCTTCCGGCAGTTCCAGGTAGGGCGTCGTGACCTGATCGACGATCTCCCGCACCGCCTTGCGGTCGCCGCCGCGGGCGAACAGCCGGTTCAGGCGCATCAGATTGCCGGGCAGCTGGCGCGCATCGGCCGCCAGCCAGGCGGGCAACGCGACTTTCAGCTCCTCGAATCGACCGGCAGCCGCCAACAGGCCGATCATCGCCTGGCGGGCCGCTGCCGATTCCGGATCGCTTTCCAGCCAGAGGCGCGAAGCGGCGAGCGCGGTCTCGATACGGCGACCATGCAGCGCGATTTCGGTCGCCCGCCGCGCGATGCGCGGATCACGCGTCGTGCGGGCGAGATCCAGATACAGCTCGCCGGCCTCGTCGAGCCGTCCGCGCCGGGCGGCGATTTCCGCGAGCAGGAATTCCTGCAGCATGCGGGGCGTGAGCGCCTGCTTTGGCAGCCGTGCACGCAAAGCAGCTTCCTCGGCTGCAGCCGCCTCATCCGCTTTCGCCTGTGCCGCCGCTTGCGCTTCCGCCTGCGCCTTGGCTGGCGCCTCTGGCGCCGGACGCACCGAGTGTTGCAGCGGCGCGCAGCCAGCGAGCAGCGCGGCGGCGATAAGGAAAGACAGCGGCAAAGACTTCATCATGATGCGATCCGGCGGGCGGAAACGTGCGTCTACAATGGCGTCATGTTAGCAGTTTCCCACCCGCTTCATGCCTGAGCTCCCCGAAGTCGAAGTCACCCGGCGCGGCATCGAGAAACGTCTCGCCGGCCGGCAGCTCGACCGTGCCGTGCTGCGAGCGCCGAGTTTGCGCTATCCGGTTCCCGCCGGCCTTCCTCGGCACTTGTCCGGCCGCTCGCTGATCGAGGCGAAACGTCGCGGCAAATATCTGCTGCTCGACTTTGCGGACGGGCATCTCTTGATCCATCTGGGCATGTCCGGCAGCCTGCGCTTCGTCGCCCCCGGCACGCCGGCCGGTCGCCACGATCATGCCGATTTCGTCTTTGGTGAAGATGTCCTACGGCTCACCGATCCGCGCCGCTTCGGCGCGCTGCTTTGGCTGGCAGGCGATCCGCTCGCCCACCCGCTGCTCGCGACGCTCGGTATCGAGCCGCTCTCTCGCGCCTTCACACCGGCCTGGCTGCATGCGACGCTCGCGGGTAAGCGTGTGGCGATCAAGCCGGCGCTGATGGACAGCCGCCTCATCGTCGGCATCGGCAACATCTATGCCTCGGAGAGCCTGTTCCAGGCCGGCATCGACCCGCGCCGCGCCGCCGGCAGCGTTTCATTGGCAAGGCTCGAACGGCTGGTCCCCGCGATCAAGACGACGCTGCGCGCCGCGATCCGCGCCGGCGGCAGCACGCTGCGCGATTTCTGCGGGCCGGAGGGCATGGGCGATTTCCAGGTGCGCCACCAGGTCTATGGCCGCGCGGGCGAACCCTGCCTGCGCTGCGGCACGCCGATCCGGCAGATCCGCCAGGGACAGCGGTCGACGTATTTCTGTCCGTCCTGTCAGAATCGATAATTACCTGACCAGCAGCACCGGCACCGGCGCATGGGCGACGACACGGCTCGCCACCGAGCCGAGCAGCGTGCCGGAAATTCCGGTGTGGCCGCGCGTGCCGAGCAGGATCAGCTCGCAGCCGAGGTCGGCGGCATAGGCGGTGATGGTCTCGGCACTGTTGCCGACCGAGACGTGCAGTTGCGGCACGATGCCGGCGGCTTCGAGCCGGCCCTTGGCCTCGGCGAGCGCCTTCAAGCCCTCCTCGCGGTGGAAGTCGCGGATCTGCCCGGCATTGATGAAACGACTCACGTCGCCGGAGAGCGGGGGCTGCACGTTGAGGAGGTGGATCGTCGGCAGGGTTTTCCAGTCGTCGCGGTGGGCGATGATCCAGTCGATCGGCTTGAGCGAGATCGCATCGCCATCGACGGGCACGAGCCAGTTCGCCATTTCAGTTCTCCTTGTCTTCCGCCAGCAGATCCTCGGGCGCTTTCGCCGGCCGCAACCTCAGCGTGCGCGCCGCCAGCCACTTGCCGATGACCACGACCAGTAATGCCCCGAGCGCGGCCATCAGATATTTCGCATACGGCAAGCCGGCGAAGAAGTCCTTGGGCAGCGCCGGATCGGAAACGATCATGCCGCCGCCGATCCAGCCGAGCAGCGCGCCGCCGCCAGTGATGACGACCGGGTAGCGATCCATCAGTTTCAGCACCAGCTGGCTGCCCCAGACGACGATCGGGATCGAGACCAGGATGCCGAAAATCACCAGCAGGATGCTGCCGTGCGCCGCGGCAGCGACGGCGATCACGTTGTCGAGGCTCATCACCGCATCGGCGACGATGATGGTCTTGATCGCGCCGGCGAGCGTCGTGGCGGCCGCGACTTCGCCATGACCTTCTTCCTCAGGCTGCAAGAGCTTGATGCCGATCCAGACCAGCAGCAGCGCACCGGCGATCTTCAGCCAGGGCACTTCGAGCAATTGCAGCGCGAAGAAAATCAGTATCACGCGCAGCGCGATGGCACCGGCCACACCCCAGAAGATACCCTGGCGCCGCTGGGCCTCAGGCAGCTTGCGGCAGGCAAGCGCAATGACCACCGCATTGTCGCCGCCCAAAAGGATGTCGATCGCGATGATCTGCAGCACGGCGATCCAGAAGGTGAGCGTGGTCGGATCGGTCATCGGCGTATCAGACAAAAAACCGGGCCCCGCCAGGCGCCCGGTGACGACGGTGAGATTGACAGGCGCAGATTCGTGCTCAGCTACCCGTCAGTTTCTTGAACTTCTCCAGCAGCTGATCCTGCGTCTCGGGATGGTTCGGGTCTTTGATGATGCAATCGACCGGGCAGACCTCGATGCACTGGGGGGTATCGAAGTGGCCGACGCATTCGGTGCACTTGTTGGGATCGATGACGTAAATCTCATCACCTTGCGAAATCGCGCCGTTGGGGCACTCGGGCTCGCAGACATCGCAGTTGATGCATTCGTCGGTGATCATCAGGGCCATTGCTTGCTTCCTCTCGCTTTCATCAAGAACGTTTGCGGAACTTCTCCGCCAGGCGCGCCGCGACCAGCGGATGCACGAATTTAGAGACATCGCCCCCCAGGCTTGCGATCTCCCTAACCATTGTCGCCGAGATGAACATATATTGTTCGCCCGGCGTCAAAAACAAGGTGTCGATGTCGGGATGCAGCACGCGGTTCATTCCCGCCATCTGGAATTCATACTCGAAATCGGAGGCGGCGCGCAGGCCGCGCATGATGATCCGTGCCCTCTGCTCGCGCAGGAAATCCATCAGCAGGCCGGTGAAGCCGAATACCTCGACATTGGGTAAGTCGGCACACAACTCACGGGCGATCTCGACCCGCTCGTCGAGCGTGAACAACGGCCGCTTGCCGTGACTCGCGGCGATGCCGACGATGACCCGGGAAAAGAGCCGCGCGGCGCGGCGCACCAGATCTTCGTGCCCCCGTGTGAAGGGGTCGAAAGTGCCCGGATAGACGGCGATGCCGTTGTTCATCAGCGCTCCAGCAAATGATAGAAGACCTGGCCGGCTTGTCCGCGTTTCACCGTCCGCCACTCGCCGAGGGCATCGAGACGGTGCTCGGCTTCCGCATAGACCCGCATTCCCGGCCTGGCCAGCCGCGGCAGGAACGGCGCCACACGCTCCAGCCAGCCCTGCCGGTAAGGCGGATCGAGCAGCACCAGATCGAATGTTTCGGCCGATTGCGCAGCAAATTCTAGCGCATCCATGCGTATGAGCCGCAGCCGATCGCCGTCGAACGACACCGCATTTTCCTTGAGCCGGGCGAAGGCATCCCGATCGCGCTCGACCAGCACGACTTCGGCCGCACCGCGCGAAGCACATTCGAAGCCGAGGATGCCGCTGCCGGCGAACAAATCGAGGCAATGCCAGCCGGACAAATCCTGGCCGAGCCAGTTGAAAAGGGTTTCACGCACGCGGTCCGGCGTCGGCCGCAGGCCGGGTGTGTCGGCGACGCGAATCAGGCGGCTGCGCCAGGCGCCGCCAGTGATGCGGATGCGGCTCATCGAGGAGGGGGGCGGTCTGCCATTGGATGGCGCGCAATTTTGCTGCCGTTTCGAAGACATGACAACACACGACACGGTGGCAGTGAGAAAACGCCCGCGCCCTGGAGGAAAGTCTTGCGACCCCTAGGGGTATCGTTTCGGCATGAGATCAGTCAAATGTGCCTTCCCTCGTCGGCAGTCGTAACAGCTTTATTTCTTGAGCGCACAAAATCGTTTGATCATTTCGAAGACGAAATCCTTTTCGGCGTTGGAAAGACTTCCCATCAAAGCTGCCAGCAACTCCGCGTCGTTGCGCAGCCGATTTTCGAGCGGAGCATCCTCGAACAATCTCGCGAGAGGAATTCCGAATATGCCGGACATCCGATGTAGCGTTGGCAGCGACGGCAAAGTTACCCCCCCTCTCGAATCGCGATACGGTTATCGGATCTACATCCAAAGCCAACGCCAGTTGCTCCTGCGTCATGCCTTGGGCTTTTCTCCAACGGGCAATGGTCTTGCCTATGGCGAGGGCGAGCTCGTGGCGCACGGTAAACCTAATCTGATTGGCGAATTGCCAAACAGAAATGATTGAGCTTCTTGGGATTTTGTGTTAGGGTGCGATATGCCTACCTTTTATTTAGGCGTATTAGGTTTATACGGATCAGCTATCACGGACTTGGGAGGCTTTCGATGAGATTTCATACCACGGGTGCCGCACTGGCTACAGCGGCGATACTTGCCGGTTGCGCGGCGCCATTCAGTGAGGCGCCGCTCGCAACCAATTTCCCTTCGACGAAACAAGAAAAAATTCAGGCAGCAGCGCACTGGGACATCATCGCCAAGGATGTCGCAAACAGGATCGCCTCCAGCCTACCCGACAAGCGCCCCTTGCATGTCGTCCGCAAACCCGGGGCATCTGCGTTTGACCGCGCGTTCGAGAATCTGCTCATCTCGTCGCTCGTAGCGAATGGCCAGACGGTCATGAAACGGCCTGACGGCGCCCTGAACGTCGAGGTCGACACCCAAGTCGTGAGCTTTTCCGCAAACCGTCCACAGTATCGGCACCACGGAACGGCGACGGCCTTGGCGACTGGCCTTTGGGCGTTGGATGCCGTCGAAGCAACGGGGGCAGGCGCTCTGACTGCAGCCATAGTGGCCGGCGATGCCTACAGCTGGTTCCGCTCCGAGTTCGCCACCGGTGAAACACCCCAAACCGAAATCATCGTCACGACCGGCGTCAATGACGGTAACCGCTATCTGGCGCGCAATACGAGCATTTACTACGTCGCCGACAACGACAAGACTCTTTATCAAGGCTTGGCCGCACAGACTCAGAAAATCAAGGTGGGAGGCGGCGAATGACGACAAAAAGGCTTTTCGGACTGACGGGTCTCTGCTGTGTCGCCCTGGGGCTGCCGGCCTGCTCGAATACGCCGGCCCCCAAACCGGAACCCACGTGGGAACAGGCTGCGGCCAACCCGCTGATCCCCGCAAACTATAAAGCGGCGGAAGCGTTGCTCGCGCAAGCGAACCCAGTATTGACCAATACCCAACCGCTGATCATCGCCACCGTCGTCAATATCGACAATCTCGATCAATCTTCGACACTTGGCCGTTTGATCTCGGAGCATGTTTCTGCGCGCTTCACCAAGGCCGGCTACCGCATGATCGAGCTCAAATATCGAAACAGCGTGTATGTCAAACGCAGCCAAGGCGAACTGATGCTGACCCGCGAGATCAAGGACCTGGCGCAATCGCACGATGCACAGGCCGTCATCGTCGGCACTTATGGTCAGAGCGACGAATTCGTTTTCGTCAATCTGAAAGTCATCCAGCCGGCGACGAATATCGTTCTCGCGGTTCAGGACTATGTCCTGCCGCTCGACAATTCGACGAAAGCCTTGTTGAGAAGCCGCTGAAACGGGACGGGGAACCCAATCCCCGTCTCTTTCAATCTCCCGCCACGATCACGATGATGTGGTGTTCCTGCAACATCTGCAAGCGGCACAGCCGGTCATGCTGCCTTGGGCAAGGGTGTCTTGGCGCGCTTACTGACCGAGAGCAGCTCGATCCCGACCACATTGCCTTCCTTGTCGTAATCGATCACCACGCCGGGGCGAACGCTTTCCGACCGCTCGATCTCGGCATCGCTGATTTCCATATAGGCGGCATCGGCCACCGGATCGTATTCGAACTTCATAGATCGGTCACTCCGTCATCGAAAAAGACCGTCACGACGCGCACGGGTTCGCACCTTTCGTTGTAGATGACCCGCAGCACGCGAAATCCGCGTTCCGCAATGGGACGCAGTGCGTGAGCAAGCTCAGGATCATCAGATCGTTTTCCGTTCTGGCTGGATGTTCCAAAGTCGCGGCGATTTATTGACGCTGAATCTTGCGTCGTTTTGCCCGCTGTTCGGCGTGTTCTGTCAGAACGAAATCCATCGATCGGTTAGTCTAAACTCAAATGTGCTCGCCCGCTCGCTCAGTTCCCCGCCACGATCACGGTGACGAGGTTTTCCGGCTTGACGGTGCGCCGGAAGGCCGCCTTGACGTCTTCGCGCGTTACCGCCGCGACCTTTTTCGGAAACTCGTCGAGGTAGTCGAGCGGCAGATCGTAGAAACCGATCAGCGAGAGGTAGCCCAACAGCTTCGCATTGCTGTCGATGCGCAGCGCCTGGCCCTGGATCAGGTTCTTTTTCGCCGCGGTGAGTTCTTCTTCCGTCGGGCCTTCGGCGAGGAAGCGCTCGAGCACATCCTGGACGACTTTCAGCGCATCCTCGACCTGCTCGCGCTTGGTTTGCAGACCGATCTCGAACGGCCCTTCGAGCTGGCGCGGCCCGAAGTAGGAATAGACGCTGTAGGCGTAGCCGCGCTTTTCGCGCACTTCCTTCATCAGCCGCGAGACGAAACCGCCGCCGCCGAGGGTGTAGTTGCCCACAAGCAGCGCGAAATATTCTGGGCTGGCGCTGCGCCGGATCGCCGGCAGGCCGATGTGGATGTGCGCTTGCACCGCCGGGTGAGGGACTTTGATCGTCTCGCGCGCCGGCAGCGTCACGCTAGGGAGCGGCGCAGGCGCGTGGCCTGCCGGCAGCGCCGCGGTGATGTTGCGTGCGATCGTTTCGGCCTCGGCGCGGCTCACATCGCCGAGGATCGAGATCACTGCGCCGTGGGCGACGTAATGCGCCTTGTGAAAGGCGACGAGGTCTTCGCGCGTGATCATGGCGACGCTCTCGGCGGTCGGCACCCTGCCATAGGGATGATCGGGATAGAGCGCCTGGGCGAAGCGCTTGGCGGCGATCGCATCCGGGCGCGTGTCGGCATCTTTGAGCGCTTCGATGCTGCGCGTCTTTTCGCGCTCGAAGGCGGCCGCCGGAAAAGTCGGCGCTGACAGGACGGCAGTGAACAGCGCCAGCGCGCCCTCCTTTTCCTCCCGGGAGGAGAGCGTGCGCAGGCTGACGCTCGCCTTGTCGTGATCGGCAGAGGTGGCAAGTCGCGCGCCCAGCTCGACCAGGCGCGCCGAGATGTGTTCTTCGTCCAGCTCGGGGGTGCCGGCATCGAGGAGGCTTGCGGTTAAGCTGGCTAGCCCGGCCTTGCCGCTGGGGTTGCGCGCATCGCCGGCGGGGAAATCGACCTGCACGTCGAGGATCGGCAGATCATGATTCTCGACGAAATAGACCCTGGCGCCGGAAGGCAGCACCCAGTGTTCAATCTTCGGGCCGGCGATCGCCTGGCTTAAGCAGAACCACAGCAAAACGAACAGGAAACGCATGGTAGTCACCTTCAGTGGCGGGTGGCAAAGCCGCGCTTCTTCGGCTGCGCCGGATCGAGCGGTTGCGGATCGAGCACGGCAACGGTGAGCGTGTCGTCGATGAAATACTTCTTCGCCACCGCCTGCACTTCCTCGGCGGTGACGCTCTTGATCTTGTCGACGAATTTGTCGATGTCGCGCCAGGACAAGCCTGCCGACATGAACTGGCCGATCTCCATCGCCTGCGCCATCATCGAGTCGCGCTTATAGACCTGCGCGGCGACGACCTGGGTTTTGACGCGCTTCAATTCCTCCTCGGTGACCCCTTCTTCCTGGATGCGCTTGATTTCGGCTTTCAGCGCGGCTTCGAGCGCGTCGATCGTGCGGCCGGCCGCCGGCTGGCCGGCGAGGACGAATTGCGCTTCGCCACGGAGGATCGCGTCGTAGCCGGCCGAGGCCGACTGGGCGATCTTCTCACTACGCACCAGGCGCTTGGGAAAACGCGCCGCGTCGTTGCCATCGAGGAGTGCTGCGAGCACTTCGAGCGCGAAGGGCTCGCGATCCTGATCGATATCGACGAGCTTGGGCACCTTCCAGGCCATCAAAAGATAGGGCAGCTCGGCGGGCGCCTTGACGATCGCGCGTCGCTCGCCGCGTTGTGGCGGTTCCTTCTGCGGCTTGCGTTCCGGCAGGGGTTTTGCCTTGTGCCGGCCATAGGTCGCTTCGGCGAGCCGGAACACCTCGCGATGATCGACATCGCCCACCACGACGACATAGGCGTTGTTCGGCGCATACCAAGCGCGATACCACTCGCGCGCATCGCGCCAGCTCATGTTGTCGAGATCGTTCATCCAGCCGATGATCGGCCGGCGGTAGGGGTGCGCCAGGAAAGCCGCGGCGTTCAGGGTTTCATAAACGCGCGCCTGCGGGTTGTCCTCGGTGCGCAGCCGCCGTTCTTCCTTGACGACCTCGATTTCGCTGGTGAATTCCTCGGCTTTGAGCGTGAGATTCGCCATCCGGTCGGCTTCCAGCCGCATCATCTCAGGGAGCGCTTCTTTCGGCACGATCTGGAAATAGGCCGTGTAATCGAGGCTGGTGAAGGCATTGTCGCGTCCGCCCGCTGCGGCGACGCGCTGGTTGAACTCGCCTGGTTTCACGGTCTTGGTGCCCTTGAACATCATGTGTTCGAGCACATGGGCGACACCCGAGGTGCCGTCCTTCTCGTCCATGCTGCCAGCGCGATACCAGACCATATGCACGGCGGTCGGCGCGCGGTGGTCTTCCTTGACGATCACCTTGAGACCATTCTTCAGCGTGGTCTCGAAGGGGTTTGCAAAAGTCGGCGCCGGCAGGACGGCAACCAGCAGGGCGCAGGCGAGAAACGATCTGTTTTTCATGAGTTTTTCAAGCGGCTGATAGAATCGAGCAGGCGCATCTTAGCGCGCAACCCTCTTACGACACATCCCGCGCATGTTTGGTTTCCTGAAGAAAGACAAGCCCGTCGATCGAGCGCCTGACGCCGCCAAGCCTTCCTGGAGCGAGCGCCTCAAAGCCGGCCTGGCGAAGACGCGCGCCGCGCTCACCACCCCACTTTCCGAACTCTTTTCGCGCGCGAAGATCGACGACGAACTGCTCGAAGAGCTCGAAGCGACGCTCTTGATGGCCGATTGCGGCGTCGAGGCGACGCAATGGCTGCTCGATCAGCTCAAGGCGAAGGTCAAGAAAGAAAAGCTCGAAGCGCCGGCCCAGTTGCGCGCGGCGCTCATCGACCTGATGACGGAACTCCTCAAGCCGCTGGAAGCGCCGCTCGAAGTCGGCGCGCACAAGCCGTTCATCATCATGATCGCCGGGGTCAATGGCGCCGGCAAGACCACCTCGATCGGCAAGCTCGCCAAGCAGTTCCAGAAGGAGGGCCGGAGCGTGCTGCTTGCCGCCGGCGACACTTTCCGCGCCGCGGCGCGCGAGCAGCTCGCCGAATGGGGACGCAGGAACGACGTCACCGTAGTCAGCCAGGAGAGTGGTGATCCGGCCGCCGTCGTGTTCGACGCGATTTCCGCCGCGCGCGCCCGCGGGGTGGACATCGTGATGGCCGATACTGCGGGCCGCCTGCCCACACAACTGCATCTCATGGAGGAAATCGCCAAGGTGCGCCGCGTGATCCAGAAGGCGGAGCCCAGCGGGCCGCACGAGGTGCTCTTGGTGCTCGACGCCAACATCGGCCAGAATGCGATTGCCCAGGTCAAAGCCTTCGACAAGGCGATCCATGTCACGGGGCTGATCGTCACCAAGCTCGATGGCACCGCGAAGGGCGGCGTGCTCGCGGCGATTGCGCGCCAGTGCCCGAAGCCGGTGCGCTTCATCGGCGTCGGCGAAGGCATCGACGACTTGCAGCCGTTCAAGGCGCGCGCGTTCGTCGAGGCATTGTTCGGCGCGTGATCAGGGTCACCGAACTGCGGCTACCGCTGGAGCACACGGCGGAGGAGCTCACCGCCGCCGTCCTTGAGCGGCTCGGCATCAGACCTGCCGAGCTGCTGAGGCTGGAAATCTTCAAACGCAGCCCGGATGCGCGCAAGAAGAATGCGCTACAGTTCGTCTATAGCCTCGATCTCGAAGTCGCCGACGAGGCGGCGGTGCTGGCACGCTTTGCCAACGATCCGCACGTCAAGCCGACGCCAGACATGCGCTATCGCTTCGTCACCCGTGCGCCGCAGGGAAATTTCCTGCGCCCGGTCGTCGTCGGTTTCGGCCCGGCTGGCATCTTCGCCGCGCTGATCCTGGCGCAGATGGGCTTCAAGCCGCTGGTGCTGGAGCGCGGCAAAAAGGTGCGCGAGCGCACCCGGGACACCTGGGATCTCTGGCGTCGCCACAACCTCCATCCCGAGTCGAATGTCCAGTTCGGCGAAGGCGGCGCCGGCACGTTTTCGGACGGCAAGCTCTACACACAGATCCGCGACCCACGGCATCTTTCCCGCAAGGTGCTGAGCGAATTCGTCAAGGCCGGGGCACCGGAGGAAATCCTGTGGGTCAATCGCCCGCACATCGGCACCTTTCGGCTCGTTTCGATGGTCGAGAAGATGCGCGCCGAGATCGAGGCCCTGGGCGGCGAGATCCGCTTTCAGACCCGCCTCGAAGACCTCATCATCGAAGACGGCCATCTGCGCGGTCTCGTCCTGCAGACGGGCGAAACTAGGGAGACGGTGCGCGCCGATCACGTCGTGCTGGCGTTGGGACACTCCGCGCGCGACACTTTCGCAATGCTCGGCCGGCGCGGCGTGTTCATGGAGGCCAAGCCTTTCGCGGTGGGTTTGCGCATCGAGCACCCGCAGTCGCTCATCGACCGCGCGCGCTACGGCAAATATGCCGGCCATCCGCTGTTGGGCGCGGCGGATTACAAGCTCGTCTACCACGCCTCGAGCGGCCGTGACGTCTATAGCTTCTGCATGTGCCCCGGCGGCCAGGTCGTCGCGGCGACCTCCGAGCCGGGCTGCGTCGTCACCAACGGCATGAGCCAGTATTCGCGCGCCGAGCGCAACGCCAACAGCGCACTGGTCGTCAATGTCGCCCCGGCCGACTTCGATGCGCAGGACGTGCTCGCCGGCGTCGCGTTCCAGCGCCGCTGGGAGCGCCGCGCCTTCGAGCTGGGCGGCGGCAACTACGCTGCGCCGGGGCAACGGTTGGAAGATTTTCTCGCCGGGCGACCCTCGGAGCATCTCGGCGACGTCGTTCCCTCCTACCAGCCGGCGGTGAAGCCCACCGACCTCACCACGGCGCTGCCGGCGTTCGCCATCGCCGCGCTCAAAGAAGCGATCCCCGTCTTCGACCGGCAGATCCGCGGCTTCGCGCTTCCCGACGCGGTGCTCACTGGGGTCGAGACGCGCACTTCCTCGCCGGTGCGCATCACCCGCGGCAAGGACTATCAAAGCCTCAACGTCAAAGGCTTGTTTCCGGCCGGCGAAGGGGCGGGCTACGCCGGCGGCATCCTCTCCGCCGCCGTCGATGGCATCGAAGTGGCCGAGGCATTGGCCCTTATTGCGGCTTCCTGAAAACCGCTTTCGCTGGAAAAATAGCCGGGATTCGACAACCCCGCGAGGAATCGTCATGCGCAACAACCAACCCGTCACCGGCATCGAACGCCAATACCCGAGCGACATCGCGATCATCTCCCATACCGACGAGAAAGGCCGCATCACCTTCGTCAATGACGACTTCTGCACCGTCAGCGGCTTCACCGAAGAAGAACTGATCGGCCAACCGCAGAACATCGTGCGTCACCCGGACATGCCGCCGGAAGCCTTTCGCGACCTGTGGGAGACGATCAAGCAAGGCCGCCCCTGGACGGGCCTGGTCAAGAACCGCTGCAAGAATGGCGACCACTACTGGGTGCGCGCTGCGGTGACGCCGCGGCCCGGCGGCGGCTACACCTCGGTGCGCACCAAGCCCAGCCGCGAGGAAGTCGCCGCCGCCGAAGCGCTCTATGCGAAGATGCGTCAGGATCCTTCGATCCGGCTGCACGAGGGACAGGTGAAACAAAAGCGCGTCTGGGGCTGGTTCGACGACATGAAGATCGGCAGCCGTCTCGCCCTGGTGGCGGTGCTAGTGATGGGGCTGCTGGTCGGCGCGCTGATCGAGAGTCAGTTTTCCGCCGGCCGAATCGAGACCTCCTACCACGACTACATCGAAAGGGACCAGGCGCGCCAAACCGACTTTTACAACATGTATGCCCAAGGCCTGCAAATGGGCCAGGCGCTGCGCAACGCGATGCTGGATCCCCAAAATCCCCAGGCTTATGACAATTACCAGAAAGCCGCGTCCAGCTTCGAGAAGGCCGTTACCCAGGCCGAGGCCCTCGACCGGCAAACCTTCAAGTCCGGCCTGCCCGAGCGGATCATTGCCTTGCGCGCCGAGCAGAAAAAATTGCACGAGCAGCTCTTCGAGCTCGTCAAGAGCGGGAAAGTCGAGGAGGCGAAGAGCCTGCTGGTCAAGGAGGAAACGCCGAAATGGCGCGAGATGCGGGCGCTGTTGCTCGACGAGATCAAGCGTCTCGACGAAACGACGCCGAAGCTGCTGGCCGATCTGAAGGCGGCCTCTGCGGCAGCAGGCCAGCGCAGCCTGCTCTTCGCGCTGCTCGCCGTCATTCTGGGCGGCATTCTGGCAGCCGCCATCCTCGTGCACATCAGCCGCAAGGCCAGAGAAACCGAACGGCTCATCAGCGTGATGGCCGGTGGCGATCTCTCCCAGGTGATCCGCGCCGAAGGAAAGGATGAATTCGCCGTCATCCTGTCACGCGTCGCGATGTTGAAAAACCGCCTGCACGAGGCCATCGGCCTGATCCAACAGACTGCGCGATCGCTGGATCAATCGAGTGGCGAGTTGATTACCGCGAGCAACGACACGGTAAAGGCGGCCGAGACGCAATCCGCCGCGATTTCAGACATCGCCAAAGCCGTCGAGGGGCTCTCCGTCTCCACCGAAGCGATGAGCGGCAATGCGCGGGAAGCGCTCGAAGCTGCGGCCGCAGCCGCTCAAGCGACGCGCGAAAGCGCCGCGACCAGCCGGGCCGCCGCCGAACACATCATGAGCGCCGCGCGCACGGTCGCCGACACCGAACAGCGCATCGCCGATCTGGCCTCGATGTCCGAGGAGATCAGCCGCGTCGTGCTGGTGATCCGCGAGATCGCCGACCAGACCAATCTCTTGGCGCTGAACGCCGCGATCGAAGCCGCACGCGCCGGCGAACAGGGCCGCGGCTTCGCCGTGGTGGCCGACGAGGTGCGCAAGCTCGCGGAACGCACCGGCAATTCGACCCAGGAGATCGCGGCAATGATCGCGCGCATCCAGGAGGTGAGCCGCTCGGTGGCCGCCGAAGTCGCGGCCAGCAGTCAGAGCGTCTCGGAAGGCGCGAAGAGCGCGGCCAATGCCGGCGAGATGGCTGCCAACGTCGAGCGGACGGTGCAGAAAGCCAGCCAGGCGGTGGAATCGATCGGCGCGGCGCTCGCCGAGAGCAGCGCCGCGACGCGCGAGATCGCCGGCAACATGGAACGTATTTCGCAAAGCGCGACACACAATGCCGAGGTGGCGCAGGGTTCGAGCGAGGAGGCGCGCAGGGTCGGCACCCTGGCGGCAAAGCTGAAAGTGCTGGCCGCGCAGTTCCATGTCTGAGGAAGATGGCTTCAGCGCTGCTCGCCCTGCGCCGGTTGTTCGCGGCGCCAGTCGATACCCTGCTGGCGATGCTCGGCATCGGCGTGCTGTGTGCCCTGCCGGTCGGCGGTTATCTGTTGCTCACCCCTCTCGCCTCGCTGGCACAGCGAACGGCGGCCGCGCCGGAACTGACCGTGTTTTTACCCGTCGCTGCCGAGCGCAAGGCCTCGCTCGCCGTCGAAGAGAGGCTCAAGGCCCTGCCAGGTGTGGCGAAGACCCGGCTGCTCAAGCGCGAGGACACGTTGACGCGCATGAAAACCAAGGGCACCGGCGGCTTGGCGGATGCAATCGCCGTGCTGCCGGACAATCCCTTTCCCGATGCGATCGTCGTCACGCCGACCGATGACGATCCGGCCACCCTCGATGCGCTGGCCGCGACGGTGCGCCAGTGGCGCGAGATCGAGCATGTCCAGGTGGATGCCGACTGGGCGCGCCGTCTGGCCGCGATCAACCGTCTGCTGAAGGCCGGCGGCATGCTGCTTGCCGGCCTGTTGACGCTGGCGCTGATCGCGATCGTCTTCAACGCCTTGCGCCTGCGGGCGGCCATCGAGCGCGCCCAGGCGCATGCCGGCTCTTTTTCAGCCGCAGACATCGGCCGACCGGCCCTCCTCTGGCAAGGTCTACTGCTCGGCTTTTTTGGCGGCTTGACGGCGTGGCTGATCGTCAGCGGGACGATGCTCTGGTTGCGGCTGCCGGTCGCGGAGCTCGCGGGCCTGTATGGCTTCGATTTCACGCTGGCGTTGCCCGGCATGCGTGAGATCGGCGCCATGTTGGGAATTTCTGTCCTGCTCGGCGGCTGCGGTGCATTGCTGGCCTGCGACTGGCGCGGACGAGGGGCATGAGCCTCGATTTCACGCCGCCGCCAGACTCGGTGCGCTGGCGCAAGTATGCCGGCCGCGACGTGATCCCGCTGTGGGTCGCCGACATGGATTTCCCCGCACCGCCGGCGGTCGTCGGCGCCCTGCAAGCACGCATCGCCTGTGGCCTGTACGGCTATGGCGAGCCCTGGCCATCGCTGGTCGAGGCCGTCATCGAGCACTGCCAGCGAGAATACGGCTGGCGCATCGAAGCAGAGTGGCTCGTCTGGCTGCCGGGGCTGGTGCCCGGCCTTCATGCTGCCTGCCACGCGGTCGGCATGGCAGGCGATGGGGTGTTCACCGCCACACCGGTCTATCCGCCTTTCCTGTCGGCGCCACTCAAGGCACGGCGCAGGCTGATGACGCTGCCGCTGGTGAGGAGCGAAGCGGGCTGGGGTTGGGACTTTGCCGCCGCCGATGCGATCATGCGCAGCAGCCGGCTATTCCTGCTTTGTCATCCGCACAATCCGGTCGGGCGTGCCTGGCGCAGCGACGAATTGTGGCAGCTCGCCGCACTCGCGGAAAAGCACGATCTCGTCGTCTGCTCGGACGAGATCCATTGCGATCTGACGCTCACCGGCCGGCACACACCGTTCGCCGCGCTGGCGCCGGAAATCGCCGCGCGGACGATCACGCTGATGGCGCCGTCGAAAACCTTCAATCTCGCCGGCCTCGGCTGCGCCTGGGCGATCATTCCCGATGCGGCGCTACGGCATGCCTTCGAGGGCGCCACCCACGGCATCGTGCCGCAGCCGAACGTGCTCGGGCTCGTCGCCTGTGAGGCCGCGTTGCGCGAGGGCGGCGCCTGGCGTGCGCAATTGCTGGATACCTTGCGCAGCCATGCGGCACGCGTCGAGCAGGTCGTGAATGCGCTGCCCAATCTCTCGATGGAACGCGTCGAGGCGAGTTTCCTCGCCTGGATCGATTGCCGCGAACTCGGCCTCGCACATCCCGCCGCATTCTTCGAGGAGGCCGGCATTGGTCTGTCCGACGGTGCCGCCTTCGGGCCGGGTTCCGCCTACGCGCAGTATGTGCGGATCAACTTCGGCACGACGCGCACTTTGCTCGATCGGGCGCTGGAACGCATCCGCAAAGCCTGCACGGCTTGAGGCGCTCAAAGTCGGCGCTGGCGGCACGGCACGAGATGGGACAGGTTCAACGCGGTGGTATGGTGAGTCCGGCTTTGAGCATCTCTTCGAACGTCGTTGGCGGCACCGGCGGCGAGAAATGGTAACCCTGGATTTCCTGGCAGCCGAGCCGGCTGAGGAACTCCAGTTGCGCTCGCGTCTCGACCCCTTCGGCGACGACATGCAGATCGAGGCTGTGCGCCAGGCTGATGATCGCCCGAGCGATCGCGCAGTCGTTCTCGTCATCGGGTATGCCCTTGACGAACGAACGGTCGATCTTCAAGGTATCGATCGGGAAACGTTTGAGGTAGGAGAGGCTCGAATAGCCGGTGCCGAAATCGTCCAATGCCAATGAAACGCCCAGTGCATCCAGGCTGTCGATCAGTTCCATGACCATGGCATTGCGCTGGGTCAGCAGGCTTTCGGTGATCTCGAGCTGCACTTGTTCCGGCGCCACGCCGTGGCGTTCCAGCAAGGCTTGTAGCCGTTCCGCCAAGCCGGGTTGGAAATCGCGCGCCGAGAGATTGATCGCGATTCGCATAGGCTGCAAACCAGCCTCCCCCCAGGCGCGCATCTGCTGCAAGGCGGCATCGAGCACCCAGCCGGTCAGGTCGGTGATCAGGTCGGTCTCTTCGGCGATTGGGATGAAGGCATCGGGCGGCAACAGGCCGAGATCGGGGTTCTGCCAGCGCACCAGCGCCTCGGCACCGGCGATACGACCGGTGGCGACATCGATCTTGGGCTGATAGAGCAGGCGCAGCTCGTTGCGGGCGATGCCCTGGCGCAGGCCGGATTCGAGACGCAGGCGTTCGAGCGCCTGCCGGTTCATCTCCTGGCTGAAGAACATGTAACCGGTCTGGCCGGTTTCCTTGCAACGATACATCGCGATGTCGGCCATGCGCAGCAGGGTTTCCGGCGTGTTGCCATCACGCGGAAAGACGCTGATGCCGATCGCGGCACCCACACGCAGCGTGTGCCCCTCGATACGGAAGGGTGGCTCCAACGCATCGAGCACCTTCTGCGCCACCCGCGCCGCATGCTCGCGGCGCGCGATGTCGAACAGCGCGATGACGAATTCATCGCCGCCGAGCCGGGCGACGACATCCTCGGTGCGCACCGCCGTGCGCAGGCGTTCGGCGACCTGCTGCAGCAACCGGTCGCCAGCCGCATGGCCGAGACTGTCATTGATCGGCTTGAAGCGGTTGAGGTCGATGAACAGCAACGCACCGCTGCGGCGGTAACGGCGCGATGCGGCGAGCGACTGTTCGAGCAGACGGTGCAGCAGCGCACGGTTGGGCAGGCCGGTCAAGCTGTCGTAATAGGCGAGATGATGGATGCGTTCCTCGGCTGCCTTGCGCTCGGTGATGTCGGCGAAGATCGAGAAATAGTTGCAGATGCGGCCCTCGCGGTTGCGCACCAGGCTGATCGAGGCCCAGCTCGGGAAATCCTCGCCGTTCTTGCGGCGGGTCCAGATTTCGCCATGCCAGCTGCCGGTTTCCTCGACACACTGCCAGAGCTCTTCGTAGAAATGCAGTGGATGCCGCGCCGAGCGCAAGAGCGTCGGCAGCCGGCCGATCACTTCCTCTTCCGTGTAGCCGGTCATCTTCGTGAATGCCGGATTCGCCGACAGGATGCGTCGGTCCGGCCCGGTGATCAGGATGCTCTCCTGGCTGAACTCGAAGATGCGCGCATGCAGCCGCAAGGTCTTTTCGGTCTCGATGCGCGCAGTGATGTCGGACAGATAACCGACGATGCCGACCGGCTGGCCGTTCTCGTCGTGAGCCAGGGAAAGCTGCAGGCTCGCCCAGAACACTTCGCCCGACTTGCGGCGCCGGCGCACTTCCATTTCGTGGCCATTCTCACCGAGAAAGGCCGTCTCGCGGAATTCCGCGTCCTCTTCGGCATCGGGATCGGCATAGAGGAACAGGATGTGCTTGCCGATCGCTTCTTCGGCGGTATAGCCGAACATTTTCTCGGCCATCTTGTTCCAACCGGTGATGTGGCCGGAGAGGTCCATCGTGATGATCGACTCATGGACCTGATCGAGCACCTTGACCTGGCTGGCGAGCTGGCAGGCGCCGGATACCGCGCGCGCCGCCGCACACATCGCGCGCGCCTGTTCGAGGCTGGGGATGGCTGGCAGGGGAAAGGGATTCTCGTGCTCGGCCATAGCCCTCCCGGTCAGGCTTCCCTGCCGACCCGCGCTGCCCAGCCGGCCGCATCGATCAGCATCGCGGCCCAGGCTTCCCGATCGATGCCGAGCGAAGCGAGCGCTGCGGCAAGCGCCGGCAGGTCGTCCTGTTCCGCGGTCTCGGCTGTCTTCAGGAAAAGGCCGAGCTCGCCATGCCGGCCCAGCAGCGCCTGCTCGATCTCCTTGGCGAGATTGAGCGGGGCGAGGATTTCCGCCAGCGGCTGGCCGAACAATTGATCGAGCAGCGAGAACATCCCCGTCATGAAGGCCTGGTCGAACTGGTCATGCGTCATGCCGCGCCGCCGGGCGATCGATTCGAGCAATTGGCCGCGCAGCGCGGCCAGCGGCAGCAGCGGGTTGCCGAACTCGCTTCCGGGCGGTCGGGCGAACAGCAGCAGCGTCACCCAGCGCAGCAGTTGACGTCGCCCGAGCATGATCAGCGCCTGGGAAAAATTCTCGATCCGCCGCCTCGGCATGAAGGCGACCGAATTCACCAATCTCAATAGCTTGTAGGAGAGGTAGGCATCGCGCTTGAACACCGCCTCGATCTGGGTCAGCTCGGCATCGGCGGTGATCAGCGCCAGCAGACGGAGCAGCTGGCTGCGCATGGCCGGATCGCCCGTCATCGTCGGGAGAGCCATCCCCGCGTAATGCCCGGCGAGCCAGTGAAAGCGGCAAAATCCAGGGCACACCTTCTCGGTCGTGCCCAGCGCCAGATGCGGGCCGGGACGCTCGACCAGCAGCCTGACCAGGTGTTCCGGCGCGCTGCTGCCGGGGCAGGCCACCGCGAGGGAAGTGATCTCGGGCGCCAATGCCGCATTCTCGGCCGGCACGCCGGCGGCCATCAGACCGAACCCGGCCTTGCGTAAGGCTTGCAGGGTCTCGCGATGCGCTGCCTCCGCCCCTGTCTGCCAGGAGAACAACAGGATCAGACGATCACGCGGCAAATCCTTCGTCAGCGCGGGATCGATGCGCAGCGGGTCGGCCGGCACGATACAGGGCAGCGTGCCCAACACGCCGGCCAGCGAGCAATCCTCGATGAGACGCTGCAATCCGGCAGTGTCGAAAGGCGCTTCGGCCGTCAGCCGCAAGGCGACCCAGGCATGCCGGGCATCGAGTACCGGCGCGAGGGTGATCAACGGAATGGCGTTCGAGGTTTTCATTTGGGCAGGCTCCATTGTCTATGACTTTCTGGCTATCGAGTGGCGCGATCAGGGGTGCTTGAAGCTGCGTATTCCGCTTTCCGTCACGATCAGGTCGAGCGGGATGTCGTGCGGCTGGGGCTGCAGATCGTCCACCGCGCCCAGATCGAAACCGACGCCGATCGTCAGCGGATGCGCGCGCATCGCCGCCAGCGTGCGATCGAAATAACCGCCCCCGTAGCCGAGACGATAACCCGCCGCGTCGAAGGCGACGAGGGGCAGCAGCAGGACCTCCGGCTCGCGCGTGCGATGTGTCGCCGGCACCGGGATACCGTAGGGATCGACGCTCATCGGCGCCTGCGGCCACCAGGCGAAAAACTCCATCGGCGCATTCAGCGCCCGCACCACCGGCATCGCGGCCTGCCAGCCGGCCGCGAGCAGCCGCTCGATCAACGGGCGGCAATCCACCTCGGCGCGTATCGGCAAACAGAAAGCGATCATCCCCGCCGGCCGCGCCAGCAGGAACTCGCCGAGATGATGGCAGACCGCCACGCTGGCGGCCCGATGCGCCGCCGCCGGCATCGCCATGCGCGCGGCAATCATCTCGCGTCGCAGCCTCGCCCGTAGGGCATCTGGATCAACGGCGGTTTGGCGGGTTTTCTCGGTCATGGTGGGCCTCTCGCACTATGCTAATCTGAAAAGATTCGAGCGGAGTCGTCACAAGATGAAACGTTTCCTCGCCACCGTGCTACTCATCACCCTGCCGGCCTGGCTGCAGGCGGCACCGGCGGCTGAAGACGCGGCTTTCGCTGCCGCACGCGAGGCTTATGCCAGGAAGGATCGCGCGGCACTCGCCGATGCCGTGGCGAGCCTGGGCACACATCCGCTCGCAGCTTGGGCGCGTTACTTTCAATTGAGTCTGCAGCTCGCCGACCGAAAGAATCCTTCGGACGAAGGTGTCGCGGAATTCGTCGAGCGCGAGGCCGGCACTTGGCTCGGCGAGAAGATGCGCGCCGAATGGCTCAAGTGGCTGGTCGAACGGCAGGACTGGCAACGCGCGCGCGAACAATTCGCCCGCTTGCAGCGACCCGATGCGGAAAGCCTCTGCCGCGGTCTCGAAGCGCGCTTGCAGCTCGGTGAGCCCGAGGCGTCAAAGGATGCGCTGGCGATCCTGGCCTCCCCGCAGCCGCTCGCCACGAGCTGCCTGTCACCGCTGGGGCGCCTCGCAGCGAGAGGCGAGCTGCCGAGCGAGATGTTGTGGGAGCGCCTGTTCCGCCAATGGGCGGGCGGCAAGCTCAAGGAAGCGAGGGTCCTCGCCAGCTGGCTGCCCGACGGCAAGGCGCCCACGATGCGCGAGCTGGACGACATTGCCGAGCATCCGGTCCGGGCTGCGATACGGTTGAGCGAACGTTTCGCCACCCAGCGCCACGGTGGCGAACTCATCGCGCTCGCCATTCTGCGTATGGCCCGCTCCGACGTGCATGTCGCCGCAGCGCGCTGGCAGGAGATCGAGGCGCGGCTGCCCGCCGATCTGCGTGCTCTCGTCTGGGGACGCCTCGCGCTCGCCGCCGCACTGGCCCACCAAGCCGAGGCGGTCGACTGGTTCGACCGCGCAGAGCAGCTCGGCGCACGCTTCGACGACGAACAACATGGCTGGCGCATCCGCGCGAGCTTGCGCGCCGGCGACTGGCAGGGGGTGTTGCGCGCGAGCGCCCAGCTTCCCGCAACGCTGACCGACCGGCCGGAATGGCGCTACTGGCGCGCGCGGGCCCTGGCCGCGCTCGGCAGGTCGGATGAGGCGCAAATGCTTTATCGGCAGATCGCCGGCAAGGACGATTTCTATGGCATCCTCGCCAGCGAGGCGCTCGGGCAGCGGATCGGTCTGCCGCCACCCGCCCAGCCGCCGAGCCCCGAAGAGCGTCGTGAGGCCGAAAGCCATCCCACGCTGATACGTGCGCTGGCGCTGATCCGCGCCGAACTGCGCAACGAGGGCGTGCGCGAGTGGAACTGGGCGCTGGCCGGCATGAACGACCGGCAGCTTTTGGCCGCCGCCGATCTTGCCCGCCGCAACGAGGTCATCGACCGTGCGATCAACACCGCCGAGCGCACCCGCGCCGAACACGATTTCGCGCTGCGCTATCCGACGCCGTTTTTCGAACAAGTCGCGCCGCGCGTGCGCGAGGTCGCACTGGATCCCGCCTGGGTGTATGGGCTGATGCGCCAGGAAAGCCGCTTCGTGATGGACGCGAAATCGAGCGCCGGCGCCAAGGGTCTGATGCAACTGATGCCCGCCACTGCGAAATGGGTGGCGAAAAAGATCGGCCTGACCAGTTACCATCCGGGCAAGGTCACCGACATGGACATCAACGTGACGCTCGGCACGAACTACCTGCGCATGGTGATGGACAGTCTCGATGACCACCCCGTGCTCGCCACCGCCGCCTACAACGCCGGACCTGGGCGGGCGCGCAAATGGCGTGCCGACGTGCCGCTCGAAGGCGCGATCTACGCCGAGACGATCCCGTTCAACGAAACGCGCGATTATGTGAAGAAGGTGATGGCGAATGCGATGCACTATGCCATCGTGATGGAAGGAGCGGCGCCTTCGCTGACGGCGCGGCTCGGCACCATTCGCCCGCGCGGTTTTGGTGATACTCCCGCGGAAAACCTGCCATGAAGAACGCTTTGTTGATCGGCGGCACCGGCTTTCTGGGCAGCGCGCTGGCGTGCCGTCTCGCCAGCGCCGACTTTGCGCTGACACTGCCGACGCGCCGCCGCGAACGGGCGAAACATCTCACCGTCCTGCCGACCGCCAGCGTCATCGAAGCCGACGTGCATGACCCGGCCACGCTGGCCCGACTGATGGCCGGACAGGATCTGGTCGTCAGCCTCGTCGGCATCCTCAAAGGCGATTTCCAGCGCACGCACGTCGAGCTGCCAGGGAAAATCGCCCGCGCCGCCGCCGCGGCCAATGTTCCGCGGCTGATCCACATCTCGGCGCTCGCCGCCGCGCCGGATGCCCCCTCCGAATATCTGCAGAGCAAGGCCGCAGGCGAGGCGGCGGTGAAGGCCGCCTATCCGCAAGCGACGATCTTCCAGCCCTCGGTGATCTTCGGCCGCGGCGACAGCTTCCTGACGCTGTTCGCCTCGCTGCTCGAGCTCGCGCCGCTGGTGCCGCTCGCCTGTCCCGAGGCGCGCTTCCAGCCGGTCTGGGTCGAGGACGTCGTCTCGGCCATCGTCGCCAGTCTCGATCATCCCGAAAGCCAGGGACAAACCTATCCGCTTTGTGGTCCGCGCGTCTATACCCTGCGCGAGCTGGTCGCCTATACCGGCTGGCTTTCCGGCCATCCACGCCCGATCATCGGTTTGCCCCTCGCGCTTTCCTATCTGCAGGCATTCGTCATGGAATGGCTGCCCAACGGTCCGATGACGCGTGACAACGTGCGTTCGATGCAGGTACCGAACGTCTGTCCGCAAGGCTGCACGCTGCCCTTCGGTCTGGCCGCCACGCCGCTCGAAGCGGTGGCGCCGGGCTATCTCGCCAAGCAATGAAGGTTTTCTGCGTCGGCGGCGCAGTGCGCGACGAACTGCTCGGCCTGCCGGTGCAGGATCGCGACTGGGTGGTGGTAGGCAGCACCCCTGAAGAAATGCTCTCCCGCGGCTTTACGCCGGTCGGCAAGGATTTCCCGGTGTTCCTGCACCCGCGCACGCATGAGGAATACGCCCTGGCACGCACCGAACGGAAAAGCGGCCGCGGCTATCACGGCTTCACTTTTCATACCTCGCCCGAGGTGACGCTGGAGGAGGATCTGGCGCGCCGCGACCTGACGATCAATACGATCGCCAAGGCCGAGGACGGCACGCTGATCGACCCTTTCGGCGGCCGCGCCGATCTGGAGAAGAAGATCCTGCGCCACGTCTCGCCGGCCTTCGCCGAGGATCCGGTGCGCATCCTGCGCGTCGCGCGTTTTGCCGCGCGCTTCGCCGACTTTTCCATCGCGCCGGAGACGCTGGCCCTGATGCGCGCGGTGGTGGAAAACGGCGAGGTCGATCACCTGGTGCCGGAACGCGTCTGGCAGGAGCTGGCGCGGGGCCTCATGGAGCACCGCCCCTCGCGGATGTTCGAGTCTCTGCGCGCCTGCGGCGCACTGGCGAAACTGTTGCCGGAGCTCGATCGTCTCTGGGGCGTGCCGCAGCGCGCCGACTACCATCCGGAGGTGGATACCGGCGTGCATGTGATGATGGTGATCGACATGGCCGCGCGCCTGAATCTCTCCCTGCCGGCGCGCTTTGCCGCGCTCACCCACGATCTGGGCAAGGGGATGACGCCGGCCGAAATCCTGCCGCGCCACGTCGGCCACGAGCAGAAAAGCGTCGCGCTCATCGAGCCGCTCGCCGCACGTCTCAAGGTGCCGGCCGCCTGCCGTGATCTCGCGCTCCTGGTGGCGCGCTTCCACGGCGACCTCCACAAGGTCGCCGAACTGCGCCCAGAAACGCAGCTTAAGATTCTGGAGCGCTGCGATGCGCTGCGCCGTCCGGCCCGCTTCACGGAAATCCTCGCGGCCTGCGAAGCCGATTACCGCGGCCGGCTTGGCTGGGAAGACAAGGACTACGCGGCGGCCCGCAGCTGGCGGCAGGCACTCGCCGCGGCGCAGGCCGTCGATGCCGGCGCGATCGCCAAAGCTTGCGCCGATCCGCAGCAGATTCCCGCGCGCATTCATGAAGCGCGCGTGGCGGCGATCAAGGCTGTTTCAACAGCGCCTTGAAGGCCGCCAGCCGCGCATTGCCGGCGGCCTTGTCGACAGTCTCTGCTTCCGGGACGGCACCCTGACCCTCGTGTCTGACATCGTCGCCCATCTCGGCGATGAAACGCGACGGCGTGCGCTCGACGATCTCCTTGCCCTGTTTGCGCTTCAGACACCAGCTCACGTTGAGGGAGAGCTGCGCGCGCGTGATGCCGACATACATGAGCCGCCGCTCTTCCTCGATGTTGCCGGCGTCGATGGCCTCGCGGTGCGGCAAGATGCCCTCCTCGACGCCGACCAGGAAGACATGGCGGAATTCCAGCCCCTTCGCCGCGTGCAAGGTGGCGAGCTGCACCGCGTCGGCATCTGCCTCTTCCTGGTCGAGCATCGTGATCAGCGCCACGGTCTGCGCCAGTTCCAGGAGGGTCTTGTTCTCCTCCTCACCTTTCGCCGCCAGCCATTGGACGAAGTCGCGCACGTTGGCAAGCCGCGCTTCGGCCTCACGCGGCTCCATGCTTTCCAGCAACCAAGCCTCGTAGCCGATCGCCTTGAGGAAGTCGGCGAGCACCTGTCCTGCCGGTTCGCGCTCGGCGCGCGATGCCATGCGATCGATGAAGGCGGCGAATTCGCGCAAAGCAGCCAGGGGTGCGGCCTTGATTTCGAGCTCGATGCCCGGCGCGCAGATCGCCGCGAACAGGCCGATGTGACGTCGTCCCGCCGCCTGGCCGAGCGCTTCGAGCGTCGTGCCGCCGATACCCCGCTTGGGCGTGGTGACGGCGCGGATGAAGGCCGGATCGTCTTCACGATTCGCCAACAGACGCAGATAACTGGTGAGGTCTTTGATCTCGCTTTTGTCGAAAAAGGATTGACCACCGGAGAGCCGATAGGGCACCTTGTGGGCGCGTAGCTGCTGCTCGAAGAGGCGCGCCTGATGATTGCCGCGATAGAGGATCGCGTAGTCGCGCCAGCGGCCGCGTGTCTCGAACTTGTGCGCCAGCAGCCGCGTGACCACCCATTCCGCCTCGTGCTGATCGTCACGGCAGGCCATGACGCGGATCACCTCGCCATGCCCCTTGTCCGACCAGAGCTTCTTCTCGAACAGCTTGGGATTGTGGCGGATCACGCTGTTGGCCGCCTTGAGGATGCGCGTCGTCGAGCGGTAGTTCTGTTCGAGCTTGACGACCTTGAGACGCGGATAGTCGGCGGCGAGCTGGTTCAAGTTTTCGACGTCGGCGCCGCGCCAGGCATAGATCGACTGGTCGTCGTCGCCCACCGCGGTGAACGCGGCGCGCTCGCCGGTGAGCAAGCGCATCAGCCGGTTCTGGCAGCGGTTGGTGTCCTGGTATTCATCGACCAAGAGGTGCCAGATGCGTGTGCGCCAGCGCGCGGCGATTTCTTCGTCCTGTTCGAGCAGCCGCACCGGCTTAATGATCAGGTCGTCGAAATCGACGGCCTGGTAGGCATGAAGCGTGCGTTCGTAGTCGGCATAGACGCGGGCCGCGCCGGCTTCGAGGTCGTCCGCGGGAACGACGTCCTCGGGGCCGAGCAGCGCATTCTTCCACAACGAGATGCGCTGCTGGATCAGCTTCACGCGCGCTTTGTCGGCATCCTTCATCAGCTCGGCGAACAGCGCCGAAGTATCGCTGGCATCGAGAATCGAAAAGCCGGGTTTCAAGCCCGCCGCCTTGGCCTCCATGCGCAGAAACTTCGCGCCCAGCGCGTGGAAGGTGCTGATATTCACTTCGCTGGCACGCTCGCCGACGCGCTTGGCGACGCGCTCCTTCATCTCACGCGCGGCCTTGTTGGTGAAGGTGATCGCCGTGACGTGCGCGGGCTGCAGGCCGACTTCGCCGATCAGATAGGCGATCTTCTCGGTGATCACGCGCGTCTTGCCGGAGCCGGCGCCGGCCAGCACCAAGAGCGGACCGTCGAGATAACGGATCGCCTCCCGTTGGGGTGGGTTGAGTCCTTGCATGGAGAGCGGTTGTGGTCTGACGGGGTGGTCGGTGCCGTCCCGCCAGCGCCGACTTTCACTTCAGCGCGCCGAACACCTTCTGCGCCAGATTGCCGGCGGCGCCGACCGGGTTTTCGCGAATCGCCTTTTCTTCCTCGGCGATCATCAGGTAGAGGCCGTCGAGCGCCTTCTCGGCGACGGAGTTTATCGCGCCATTTCGAATCTGTCATGGGGCTGTCACAATCGGCCAGCAAAATGCGCAGCACTTCAACAGGAAAACACCAAGGAGCCGACATGAATCTCATCCGTAAAACCGTATTCGTTGCCCTCGCCGGCCTGATGGCCGCCGGCGCCGCCCAGGCCCAAATCGTCAAGATCGACGGCTCGTCGACCGTCTATCCGATCACCGAAGGCGTCGCCGAAGAGTTCCAGAAGGCCAAGAAGGGCGCCGTCAAGGTCACCGTCGGCATTTCCGGCACCGGCGGCGGCTTCAAGAAATTCTGCCGCGGCGAAACCGACATCCAGGATGCCTCGCGCCCCATTCTGCAGAAGGAAATGGAAGACTGCGCCAAGGCCGGCATCAAGTACTACGAGCTGCCGGTCGCCTTCGACGCGTTGACCGTCGTGGTCAATCCGAAGAGCCCGATCAAGCAATTGACCGTCGCCGAACTGAAGACCCTATGGGAACCGGCCGCGCAAGGCAAGATCACCCATTGGAACCAGGTCAACCCCACCTTCCCGAATGCGCCGCTCAAGCTCTTCGGCGCTGGCGCCGATTCCGGCACGTTCGACTATTTCACCGAAGCCGTCGTCGGTAAGGCGAAATCCTCGCGGGGTGACTACACCGCTTCGGAAGACGACAACGTGCTCGTGCAGGGTGTGGCGCGCGATGTGAATGCGATCGGCTACTTCGGCTATGCCTACTACGCCGAAAACCAGGACAAGCTGAAAGCCGTACCGATCGTCAATGCCGCCGGCAAGGCTGTCGCCCCTTCGGAAGCCGCAGTGATCGACGGCAGCTACAACCCGCTATCGCGCCCGATCTTCATCTATGTCAGCGAGGCCGCCTACAAGCGTCCCGAGGTCAGGGAATTCGTCGAGTTCTACCTGAAACACGGCGCCAACATGGCCAAGGAAGTCAAGTATGTGCCGCTGCCGGCGAAAGCCTATGAAGTCGCCGCCGAGCATCTGAAGAAAGGCAAGCTCGGCACCGCCTTCGGTGGTAAGAACGAGGTCGGCATCAAGATCGACGATCTCCTTGCACGCGAAGCCAAGCTGTAAACTGACGCCTTGCATGGCTTGCGCTCCGGGTTCGGCAACGGCCCCGGAGCGTCGTTGCGAACGGAGCCCATCATGTCATCCCTGCCTGCAGCACCCGCCTCCCGGCCGATCAGCGATCGCCTTGCCAAGCGTGCCAGCCGCCATGTCAAGGAGCGCATCATCGAGGCGATCCTGTTCGCCGCCGCCGCAATATCGGTGTTGGTCACTCTGGGCATCGTTTATGTGCTGCTCAAGGAATCTTTCGTGTTTTTTAGTCAGGTGCCCCTGTGGGATTTCCTCACCGACACCCAGTGGACGCCGTTGTTCGACGATGCCCATTTCGGCATCATCGTGCTGCTCTCGGGCACGGCGGTCAGCTCCTTGGTCGCGCTGCTGGTCGCCATTCCGATCGGCACGACCGTGGCGATCTACCTGTCCGAATTCGCCAGCCCGCATGCGCGCGAGATCGCCAAGCCGGTCCTCGAAGTACTCTCCGGCATTCCCACCGTGGTCTTCGGCTTTTTCGCGCTGTTGTTCGTCACGCCGTTGCTGCAGCGGTTCATCCCGTCGCTGCCAGGCTTCAGCCTGCTGTCGGCCGGCATCGTGATGGGCATCATGATCATCCCGATCGTCAGTTCGATTTCCGAGGATGCGATGCGCGCCGTGCCGATGGCGCTGCGCGAAGGCTCGTACGCGATGGGTGCGACCCGTTTGCAGACGGCGCTCAGGGTGGTGCTACCCGCCGCGATCTCGGGCATCGCCGCCGCCTACATCCTCGCCATCGCGCGCGCCGTGGGCGAGACGATGATCCTTGCCATCGCCGCGGGTATGCAGCCGAATCTGGTATGGAACCCCCTGGAACCGGCGGCGACGATCACCTCGTTCATCGTCCAGGTGGCGCTCGGCGACTTGCCGCACGGTTCGGTCGGCTACAACACGATCTTCGCTGCCGGGCTGACGCTGATGATCTTCACACTCGCGTTCAACCTACTCGGCTTCTGGCTGCAACGCCGCTATCGCGAAAGGTATTGAGATGTCGCTGGCCGCCGAAGAAATTGCCCTGATCCGCGCCAACATCGCCAAACGCAAGCGGGGCGACTGGCTATTCACCACACTCGGCGTCCTGTGCCTGGTGATCGCCTTCGCCACCATCGCCGCGCTGTTCGCCGACATGATCATCACCGGCTGGGACCGCCTGCGTCCCGAGTTCTTCACCGCGTTCCCCTCGCGCCGCGCCACCCAGGCCGGCATCCTGTCGGCCTGGGTCGGCAGCGTATTGGTGATGCTCGTCACGGCCGTGGTCGCCGTACCGCTCGGCGTCGCCGCCGGTATCTGGCTCGAGGAATACGCGCCCAACCACTGGTTGACCGATCTCATCGAAATCAACATCAACAACCTCGCCGGCGTGCCCTCGATCATCTATGGCCTGCTGGCGCTGGGCCTGTTCGTCTATTCCTTTGGCCTCGGCCAGAGCATCCAGACCGCCGGACTCACGCTGGCGCTGCTGATCCTGCCGATGGTCATCGTCGCCACACGCGAAGCGATCCGCGCCATCCCGCAGATGATCCGCGAGGCTGCTTACGGCCTCGGCGCGACGAAGTGGCAGACCATCCGGGACCACATCATCCCCTATTCGATGCCCGGCATCCTGACCGGCATCATCCTCGGCCTGTCGCGCGCGATCGGCGAGACGGCGCCGATCATCACGATCGGCGCGCTCACCTTCATCGCTTTCCTGCCGCCATCGCCGATCACCGACACCGCACCCTTCCTCAATTTCGAATGGCTGAAGGCGCCCTTTACGGTGATGCCGATCCAGATCTTCAACTGGACCTCGCGCCCCGATTCTGCCTTTCACCAAAACGCCGCTGCCGCCGGCGCGATCCTCGTCGCCATGACGCTGGCGATGAACGCACTGGCCATCTGGCTGCGCTACCGCCTGCGCAAGAACATCAAATGGTGACCCCGATGAACACGCCCAAACTTCCGCCAACCCCGGCCAAAGTCAAAGCCGAGACCAGAAACTTCAACTTCTATTACGGCGGGTTCCACGCGCTCAAGAACATCAACCTGCAACTCGGCGAAAACCAGGTCACCGCGCTGATCGGTCCCTCGGGCTGCGGCAAGAGCACGCTCTTGCGCAGCTTCAACCGCATGCACGATTTGTATGCCGGCAACCGCTACGAGGGCGAGCTGATCCTCTATCCGGACAACACGAATCTCGTCGATCCGCGCGTCGATCCCATCGAAGTGCGCATGCGCCTGTCGATGGTATTCCAGAAGCCGAATCCCTTTCCCAAGTCGATCTACGAGAATGTCATCTACGGACAACGCGTGCGCGGCATCACCAAACGTTCGCTCCTCGACGACAAAGTCGAGGAGGCATTGCGTGCCGCCGCCCTTTGGGACGAAGTGAAACATCGTCTCCACGACATGGCTTTCGCGCTCTCCGGCGGGCAGCAACAACGCCTGTGCATCGCACGGGCACTGGCGACCGATCCCGAGGTGCTGCTGTTCGACGAGCCGACCTCGGCGCTCGATCCGATCGCCACGGCCAGCATCGAGGAACTGATCCATGAGCTGAAGAAGAAGGTGACGATCCTGATCGTCACCCACAACATGCAGCAGGCGGCGCGCGTCTCGGATTACACCGCCTATATGTATCTCGGCGAGCTGATCGAATTCGGCGTCACCGACGAAATCTTCATCAAGCCGAAAGACAAACGCACCGAGGACTACATCACCGGCCGCTTTGGCTGAGGAGGGACCATGAGCGAACACCTTTACAAACAATTCGACTCCGAACTCGACGACCTGCGCGCCCAGCTGATGCGCATGGGTGGTCTGGTCGAGGAACAGGTCAGGGATGCCACCCGGGCGCTCGTTGAAGGCGATACTGATCTCATCGACCGCGTCATCGCGCGCGATGCCGAAGTCGACAAATTCGAAATCGAGATCGACACTGCCTGCACCCACGTCATCGCCCGGCGCCAGCCGACCGCCGTCGATCTACGCATGATCATGATGGTCAGCAAGACCGTCACCGACCTCGAACGCATCGGCGACGAAGCCAAGAAGATCGCCAAGGCGGCGCGCAAGATCATGGAGCGCGAACTGGCCGTCACCACACCGCAGATCATGGCGGTACGCCACATGGGTGAACAGTGCGCCACGATGCTCCACGACGTGCTCGATGCCTTCGTGCGCATGGATGCCAATACCGCCCTCGATATCGTCCGCCGGGACAAGGAGATCGACCAGCATTTCCGCTCCATCACGCGCGAGCTGGTCACCTACATGATGGAAGACCCGCGCACAATCTCGTCGGCGCTCGACATCATCTTCAGCGTCAAGTCGCTGGAGCGCGTCGGCGATCATGCCAAGAACATCGCCCGCGATGTAATCTTCATCGTCAAGGGCCGCGACGTGCGTCACTTGAAGCTCGACGAGCTGGAGCAGGAGGCTGCCGCACAATGAGCGGGCGGGCGCGCATTCTCGTCGTCGAGGATGAGGCCGCGATCCAGGAGCTGCTGCGCTACTCGCTGGAGCAGGCAGCCTTCGAGGTCGTGATCGTCCCTTCCGCCGAGGCGGCGCTGGAGGAAATCCGGCAGCGCCTGCCGGCGCTGGTGTTGCTCGACCTGATGCTGCCCGGCATGTCGGGCAGCGTGTTGGCAAAGCGCTTGCGCAGTGAAGCACGCACGCGCGAGCTGCCGATCATCATGGTCACGGCGCGCGGCGAAGAGGCCGATCGCATTCAGGGCCTGGAGATCGGCGCCGACGACTACGTCAGCAAGCCGTTTTCACCCAAGGAACTGATCGCGCGTATCCGCGCCGTGCTGCGCCGCCGTGCCCCGCATCTGGCTGGCGACCCGGTGGAGATCGGACCGGTACGGCTCGATCCGGGCTCACGCACCGTCACCTGCCACGGTCAGCCCGTTACGCTCGGGCCGACGGAATTCGAGCTGTTGCAATATCTGATGAACCACCCGAACCGGGCGCTCACCCGCGACCAACTGCTCAACGCGCTGCGCGGCGATCATCGTTTTCTCGAAGACCGCACCATCGATGTCTATATCCGCCGTCTGCGCGCCGGACTCGGTCCGGTGGGTGAACAACTGATCGAGACGGTACGCGGCATCGGCTATAAGCTCGCCAGCCCGTCCCGATGAGCGGTGAAACCACCCTCTGGCCACTCCTGCTGCTGGCTGCGCTGGTCATCGCCCTGGGCGCTGCTCTCGCCGGCCAGATCCGCCAGCGCAACGCGCTGCGCGATTGGCTCGCCGCCCCCGAGCTGCAAACCATTCCGGATGGCAGCGGGGCCTGGCGCGAAATCTTTTCCCGCTTGCAGGCTCTGCGCAAGCAAGAGCGCCGCCAGCAGTTCGAGCTCGGCAATGCACTCGAACGCTTCCGCCTCACCATCCAGGCCCTGCCAGCCGGCGTCATGCTGCTCGACGGGCAATTGCGCATCGTTTGGTTGAACGATGCGGCGTGCCGACACTTCGCCCTCGATGCGGCGCGCGATCCCGGCACCCTGGTCAGCCAACTGATCCGGCAAAGTGAATTCCAGCAGCTGGCCGCCGCCTATCGTGCCCATCCCAGCCGGCAATCCGCCCAGCTGCGCGTCGCCGGCAACGATGGCGAGCGCGTGTTGTCGGTCATACTCATCCCCTTTTCCGAAGGGGAAACGCTGCTCGTCTCCACCGATGTCACCGAACAGGTGCGTACCGAAACCATCCGCCGGGATTTCATCGCCAACGTCTCGCACGAACTGCGCACGCCACTGACCGTGATCTCGGGTTTTCTCGAACAGTTCGACACCGCCACGCCGCCGACGGGCGAGGCGGCGCGCGCCTTCATCCGCCTGATGGCCGAACAGGCCGAACGCATGAAGCGCCTCATCGCCGACCTGCTGACCCTGTCGCGTCTGGAAAACAGCGAGCTGCCGCCCAGCGATGAAACCGTCGATATCGCCGCTCTCGTGGCAGCGCTGCGTACCGAGGCACTCGCCCTTTCGGCGGGGCAGCATACGATCGAGACCGCCGAGCTGTCGGACGCCAAGCTGCGCGGCAGCGCGGATGAGCTGCGCAGCGCCTTCGGCAATCTCATCTTCAACGCCGTACGCTATACCCCGGCCGGCGGCAGGATCACGCTGGCCTGGCGCATCGTCGATGGCCAGCCCACCTTCTCCGTCACCGATACCGGCATCGGCATCGCCGCCGAACACATCCCGCGCCTCACCGAGCGCTTCTACCGCGTCGACAAGGGCCGCGCAACCGCTTCGGGTGGCACCGGGCTGGGTTTGGCGATCGTCAAGCATGTGCTGGCGCGCCATGGCGGCAGACTCGAGATCACCTCGGTGCCCGGTCGCGGTAGCACGTTCACCTGCCGCTTTCCTGTGGAGCGCAGTGTTTGAATTCACGCAACACTCAAAAACCCGGTAGCCCGCCGATATAGCCGACACGCGATTCGAGATGCCACAACGGCACGCCGTGGCGATTGCGTCCCCATTTATCGCCGGCACGTTGCATCAAACGATCCTTGAGCGCCTGGCTCATGCCCTTCGCCCAGTCACTCCCCTGGTGCTGGTCGTTGGAGAGGATGTAGGCATGGCCGTTGAGATTCTCGACGACTTTGAGTCCCGTGGCCTCGGCACCGGCAGGCACGCTCAAGATGCGCGAGAGCTTCTTGGTATCGACGTTGTAAGCCCAGACGAAGTTGTTGACGTGTGTGCCCGAGTCCTCACCGATGAACAGCGTACGCATCTTCTCGACATAGAACAGGTTGTCCGGGTTGGCGATGGCTTCCGGATCGGCAGTGTTGCCGAGCGCATCGGCGGCGATCGGGCGACCCAAGAGTGCCGGCTCGACATAGGCGCGCACCGGCACGTATGCGGAGTCGATAAGATTACCCTCGGTATCTTTCTGGCCACCGGCGAGATCGAGGGTATAGGTTGCGCCGGCCTGGTTTTCTTTGAGGCGGATGTGATCGACCGGGCCGCCGTCGTTGGCCTTCATCGGCCCCTGGATGTAGCTCATCGCATAGTAGAGCTTCTTGCCGGCGTGATCGATCGCCACACCTTCGCCTTTGGTGAATTCGGTGGTCGCGCCGAGATAAGCCGCGTAACGGCGTGTTTCGAGGAAGGCCGCGGCCTTTTCCATGCCGGGCTTCAGCTTCAGCCAGATCGTCTCGGCGGAACCGGCGCGGGTGGGCACGAAGTCCGGTTTTTCACTCAGCGACAGTTCGAAAATGTCGTTGATCGTGATGCCGGCATCGATCAGCGCCTTGATCTCGTCATGAGTCGCGCTGCCGAGTTTCACCCATTGCAGGTCGGCCGTGCCACCATCGCTGCCGTCCGGCGAGGTTTGCAGCCATTTCGCGGCATATAGCGTGCCGCCGGCGGCCGGGTCATTCGCCTTGTGGCCGACGAACATGAAGAGTCCCGCATAGTTGCCATCATCACCATAAAACGCGGTGCGGCCATCGTTGGCGAATTGCGCCATCTCCCAGGTGCCGCGGCCCATTTCGTAATGCTTGACGACCTGGTAAGTGCCGTCCTTGTTCACCTCGACTTCGACGTGATAGCCGTAGTGGTAGGGATTGGCTTGTTTCTCGCCGCGGAAATAGACCTCGCTCATCGGCTTGAGGCCCGCCTGGGTTTTCTTGAACTCCTTTTCGCCCGGCACGAAGTAGAGGTCGTAGTCTTCCTCGCCGGCCAGATGCGTATTCCACGGCGTCAGCGATGCATTGCAGAAGATCCAGCCGCCCTGCACGGCGGAGAAGTCGATCGGCTGCTGGCGCTTGAGCTTCAAGCGACCGCTTTTCTTGTCCTGGACGATTTCGGACAGGCTCATCGTCATCGGCATGCGCGCATACCAGGATTTCGACTTTCTCGCCTCTTCGCCGGTGGCGAGCACATCGTCGTACTCCCAGTGGGTGACGAGGAACAGTTTGCCACCCAGCGTGATCAGGGTGTTGGCATCGGCCGTTTCGGCAAGCGCCGGATCGCCTTGCGGCTCCATGACCGGGTTCATGTGGGCATCGAAAATCTGCCCGGCCGGATACGTCTTGCCATTGACGCGCGCGACGGGATCGGTGTTCTTGAACAGCGTGACGTAGGAAAGCGGATAGTCGCGCGTCTTGCCGTTCGAAAAGGTCACCTTGGCCAGCGAGCGGGTGTAGGTGGCGATCATTTCATCGTCCGTCTGCGGGGCGGGGGTAGGGGTGAATTCGACACTGACGGGTTTGGGGGGTGCGGCAACGACGCTCAGGGGCGTGACCGCGGCAAAGGCGCCTGCCAAGGCGGCGACGATCGTTCGGGTGGCGAAACTCATGGTTGGTTCTCTCCAAGTTGGGCTGTTGGCGTGTTCATGACGTATGCAGATCCGTTGCCGAGGATGCCGGCTCCGTTTCAGTACTGTGTAGCGTCATACGTCTTGGCGTCACGGGGAAGGACAGATTCGGATCGGGCAAAGGCCCGTGATAGGCGCCGAGCTCCTGTTCGCAGGCAGTGCATAACAGGGAATCGAACAGGCGCTCGCGGCGTGAAAGCGGCGCAGAACAACGGCAGCAATGTTCTCCATTCATTGCGGACATTGCGGACTATGGGACGGGTTGCACTTCGAGCTCGGGCACTTCGCCCACCGCTGCGGCCTCCTCTGGCAGAACCGGCAGGAAGCGACGACCTTCGAGATGCATGAGAATTCTTGTGCGACATTGTCGCGCCAATTCACTGCGAACACCGTCGTGCGGTTCGAGTGCGTGCAGCACACGCAACTCCGCCACCAAACCGTTTGCCCGCGCGATCGCGCACAGACATTGCCACAGCGTGACGTCGCCGACGTAGGCGGCTGCCCGGCTCGGGTTGCCGCGCTGATCGGCATAGCGCAGCGCAAGGGGTACGACTTGGGTTTGTGCCTCGATCGCCGCCTGGAACAGCGCGGCATGAAACGGAGCACGTGCTCGCCAGCCGTCGTCGTGCCTTCGGGAAACACGGCGACGTGAATGCCACGCTTCAGGCGTACGACCATGGCCTCGATCGTGCGACGCGCCGAGGTGCGCGAGCCACGCTCGAGAAAGAGTGTTTCGGTGCGTGCGCACAGCCAGCCGATCAGCGGCCAGTCTTTCACCTCCGCCTTTGCCACGAAGGCAGCCGGCGTGATGGCATTGATGACGAAGATGTCGAGCCAGGAGATGTGGTTGCAGACGATTAGCCCAGGCGGTGGTGCCGTGTCGCCAGCGCCGAGTTTGACGCCGAGCATTTCCAACAGCTGACGCGACCAACGCCGTTTCAACGCGCGCCGCCAGCGATCATCGAGCCACGGATAAACCACGGCGACCGTCGCCGCACCCCAGCCGAGATGGAGCCCGACGCGAGTGATGCGAAATGCCGTGCGTAGCTCGCGGAGCATGGCTTTCACACCCGCCGCTCGACGAAGTGGCGGGCATAACGCGCATTGACACGACTCATCGGCAGCAACAGCAACAAATCGGCAGTGTTGAAATCCGGGTCCCAGGCCGGCTCGCCGCAAACCCAGGCACCGGCACGCAGATAGCCTTTGATCAACGGCGGCACTTCCGGGTGCGGCGAAGCCCAGATGCGATCGAGCGGCAAGGGGTGGCGGGGAAAGACGCGATACTCGGGCGGCGCTTCGTGCGCGGCGAGCGCATGGTAGATGCCCACCGCGTTATGGCCGCCGTCTTGCATGCCGATGCTGGCACAGCCGATCAGATATTCGTAACCATTGTCCATCATGTAGCGCGCCAGGCCCGACCACAGCAAGGCGATCGTCGCGCCGGTGCGGTATTCCGGATCGATGCAGGAGCGGCCGACTTCGACGATGCGCGGTCGCAGATGCGCCAGGCGCGTCAGATCGAATTCGTTTTCCGAGTAGTAGCTGCCGACACGGCGTGCCGCCAGTGGCGAGAGGATGCGATAGGTGCCGACGATGCGTCCGTTGGCTTCGTCGCGCACGATCAGATGCTCGCACCAGGCATCATAGAAGTCCTGGTCCACGCCCGGCGTGCGCGTCGGCAGCGTGGCGCCGAGTTCCTCGGCGAAGACACGCCAGCGCAGTTTTTGCGCGGCGAGGATTTCGGATGGGGTGGTTGCCAAGCCGACGTGCAGTTTGGCGCGCGCAGGCCGTTCCAGGTCTGCGTGTTCGATCTTTTCGTTCCGGGTCTCCATTTGCCGGTCTCCTTGTCAGTGTTTTGGGCAACGGCACTGTAGGAAAACGGCGTTACGGAAATTTGACTCGGCAGTGACGCAGTGATGACGCGAGCCGCGCCGGCGAGATGAAATATCGTCGTCACATCTGCACGCGAAGATGTATCGATGCGTGTGCTGATGGTCTCCGACGTGTTTTTTCCCCGCATCAATGGCGTGTCGACGTCGATCGAGTCTTTCCGGCAGGCGCTCGCGGCGGAAGGCATCACGATCAGTCTCATCGCACCGGCGTACCCCAACCCCCACCCTGATGACGAACACATTTATCGCGTGCCGGCGCATCGGGTGCCGTTCGATCCGGAAGACCGGCTGATGCACCCCTGGCGCCTGCGCCAGACGCTGAACCGGGCACCCGCGGTCGACCTGGTGCACGTCCAGACGCCCTTCGCTGCCCACTACGCCGGGCTGTCTCATGCGCGCAGACATGGCCTGCCCTGCATCGCCACCTATCACACCCATTTCGAGGAATACCTCCACAACTACCTGCCGGCATTGCCGCAAGGTGCGCTGCGCGCCTTCGCGCGCCGCCTCGCGCGTGGCCAGTGCAATGCGCTCGATGCCGTGGTCGTCCCGTCCCAGGCGATGCATGAGACGCTGCGCGGCTATGGTGTGACCGCACCGCTTCATCGCGTGCCGACCGGTATCCCCGTCGAGCATTTCCGCACCGGGTGCCGTACTGGCAACGCCGACTTTCGCACCCGCTTCGCCATACCTGCCTCAGCGCCGGTGGCCTTGTTCGTCGGGCGCACGGCTCATGAAAAGAACATCGGCTTTCTGCTCGATGCCATGCCGCATGCGCTCAAATGGCTGCCGGAGCTGATCCTGGTCATTGCCGGCGAAGGTCCCGCCTTGCCGGCCTTGCAGCGTCATGCGGCGGCCTTGGGCATCGCACAGAACGTGCGCTTCGTCGGCTATCTCGACCGACGCAGCGAATTGCCGGCCTGCTACGCAGCGGCAGACGTCTTCGTGTTCGCCTCGCGCACCGAGACGCAGGGTCTGGTGTTGCTCGAAGCCATGGCGGCCGGACTGCCGGTACTGGCGTTTTCCGCGCTGGGCACGCGCGAGATCGTCGAGCCGCGCCGCGGCGCGCTGCCGGCGCCGCAGGAGGCGCCTGCCTTCGGCGAGACGCTGGCCGCGTTGATCGACGATCCGCAACGTCTCGAAGCGATGGGGCGCGCGGCACGCACCTTCGCCAACGAATGGACCACCACGGCCTGCGCCCGTCGACTGGCCGAGGTTTATCGCACGGTGCTGGAAAGCCGCAGAGTCACAGACCAAGGAAACACTGAATAAGTCTGCTGCGCTCCGTGCGCCTTGCCCTCCGGCCGCTCACGTCGATTTCTTCAGCGTTTCCCCAAATCATTGTCACCATTCCGTCATGAATTTTTCATCTTCGCGTCGCATCCACCCGGCAAGCTGCCGGACATGCGAGTGCGCAGTATCTTCCTCTCGGACATCCACCTCGGCACGCGCGGCTGCCAGGCCGACAGTCTGCTCGCTTTTTTGCGTCACTACGAGGCCGAGCATCTGTTCCTGCTCGGCGACATCGTCGATTTCTGGGCGATGAAGCGCGGCATCCATTGGACCGCTGCGCAGAACACCGTGGTGCAAAAGGTGCTGCGCCGTGCCCGGCACGGCGAGAAGGTGATGCTGATTCCCGGTAATCACGATGAAGCCTTGCGCGAATATGTCGGCGCGCGTTTCGGCGACATCCAGCTGGTGGCGGAACACGTGCATGAAACCGCCGACGGCCGGCGGTTGCTGCTCCTGCACGGCGACGAGTTCGACCAGGTCACGCGCCATCATCGCTGGCTCGCCCTGCTCGGCGACATCGGCTACAACGCGCTGGTGCGCATGAACGCCTGGCTTTCCTGGTTGCGTCGCAGCCTGCGCATCTCGGGCTACTGGTCGCTGGCGGGTTATGCCAAACGGCGCGTCAAGCGGGCGGTCTCCTTCATCTGTGATTACGAGGATGCCGTCATTCGCACGGTGCGCGAGCGCGGTCTCGACGGCATCGTCTGCGGCCACATCCACAGTGCCGCGCTGCGCGAGAAGGACGGCGTGGTGTATGTCAATTGCGGCGATTGGGTCGATAGCTGCACCGCGATCGTCGAGCATTTGAATGGCGCACTCGAACTGATCGAATGGCGCCACGCCGGCACGCAGGTGGTGCCGTTACGGGCGGTGGCGTGACGGTATCGATTCCCCTCAAGCTCGCGCTGGTCACCGAAACCTACCCACCCGAAGTCAATGGCGTGGCGATGACGCTTGGGCGTCTGGCCGAGGGCCTGCGCAGCCGCGGCCATGCCGTGAGCATCGTGCGGCCACACCAAAGAAATGAGCTGAGTGGAACTTTGCTGGATGGCGGGCTGCTGGTGCCGGGACTGCCGATCCCGCTCTATCCCAAGCTGCGTTTCGGCCTGCCGGCGATGCGGCGCCTCATCTCGCTGTGGCGCACGGCCATGCCGGACATCGTGCATGTCGCCACCGAAGGGCCGCTCGGCCATTCGGCGCTCTCGGCGGCGCGACGGCTCGGCATCCCGACGATTTCCAGCTTCCACACCAACTTCCACAGTTACAGCCGGCATTACGGCATCGGCTGGCTCAAGCCCGGCATCGAATCTTACTTACGCTGGTTCCACAATCGCACGGCCGCGACCCTGGTGCCGACGGCCAGTCTCGCCATGGCGCTCGGCCAGGCGGGATTTTGCAACGTGCGGGTGCTCTCGCGCGGGGTGGATACCGCGTTGTTTTCGCCGGCACGCCGCTCACCGCTGCTGCGCCTGGAATGGGGAGCACGTCCGGATGCGCCGGTATGTCTGGTCGTCAGCCGCCTCGCCCCGGAAAAGAATCTGGCGCTGGCATTCAAGGCCTTCGCGGCGATCCGTCACGAATGGCCGGACGCCCGCATGGTCTGCGTCGGCGATGGCCCGGCCGCACTCGCGTTGGCGCGCCGCTACCCGGATGTCCTGTTCCGCGGCATGCGCACCGGCGAAGACCTTGCCACACATTACGCCAGCGCCGACCTGTTTCTCTTTCCCAGCCTGACCGAGACCTTTGGCAACGTCGTCAGCGAGGCACTGGCGAGCGGCCTGCCGGTGGTCGCCTTCGACCATGCCGCTGCCGGCGAGTTGATCGCAGAGGGCCGCAACGGCTGGCGTGTGGCACCCGGCGATTCAGCCGCATTCATCAGCGTCAGCCGCGAAGCGGTGCGGCGGCTTTCACGCGGCGGTATCGACCGCGCCGCCTGTGCCGTCAGCGTGCGCCACCTGAGCTGGGACAGCATCGCCGAGCGTTACGAAACGATGCTCATCGATGCGGTCGAGCGCCGTTACGACGATGCGGATGCCGTCTTGCCAGCGCCGACTTTCGAGATCTAGGCCACGCCAGCGTCGTGCGCCTGCAGATCGGCGTGATAGCTCGAGCGCACCAGCGGCGCACAGGCAGCATGGGTGAAGCCCATCTTCTTCGCCTCGTCCGCATACCTCTTGAAGACGTCCGGATGCACATAACGCACGACCGGCAGATGATGATTCGATGGCGCGAGATATTGGCCGATGGTCAGCATCTCGACGTCGTGGGCGCGTAAGTCGCGCATCACCGCGAGGATCTCCTCGTCGGTCTCGCCCAGGCCCACCATCAGCCCGGACTTGGTCGGAATGTGCGGCTGGCGATGCTTGAATGCCTGCAAGAGCTTCAACGAGTGCGCATAGTCGGCGCCGGGACGGGCCTGCTTGTAAAGCCGTGGCACGGTTTCGAGATTGTGATTCATCACGTCGGGCGGCTCCTGCGCCAGGATGTCGAGCGCGATCTCCAGTCGGCCACGAAAATCCGGCACGAGGATCTCGATCTTCGTCGTCGGTGTGGCCGCACGGATCGCATGGATGCAGGCGGCGAAATGCCCCGCGCCGCCATCGCGCAGATCGTCACGGTCGACGCTGGTGATGACGACGTATTTCAGCTTCATCGCCGCGACGGTAGTGGCGAGCTTGGCCGACTCCTCGGGGTCGGGCGGCAACGGCACGCCATGGCCGACGTCGCAGAACGGGCAGCGGCGTGTGCACAGATCGCCCAGGATCATGAAGGTGGCCGTGCCATGGCCGAAGCATTCGCCGATGTTCGGGCAGGTGGCCTCCTCACAGACCGTGTGCAGGCCGTGGCTGCGCAGGATCGACTTCACCTCGCCGAAGCGCGTGGCGGAATTGCCGGCCTTGACGCGGATCCAGTCGGGCTTTTTCAACGGCTCGGCGACCGGCACGATCTTGATCGGGATACGCGCGGTCTTGGCGGCGCCTTTTTGTTTGGTCATGTTTTCAACCCAGATTGTCCATTGGAACACGAGCGGATTTCGATGGCGAGGGCGAGCAGGTTTGCGCCCCCGCGACGAGCCAATAACGGTGTCTATTGGCAAGGAGCGGGGGTGCTACGATGCCGCCCGCAGCCCGAAAGCCGCCGTGTAGGGCAATGAAATGATCGTTTCGCATGCTCATGGTAAGTCAGCCCGGTCTAATGGACAATCTGGGTTCAATTCCAGGCCCGGCTAAACAGTTCATCCAGCGCCGCGATGATCGCATCCCCCTGGGTTGCGAGTGAGGCGACTCGTTCGCCGAGGGCTTCGACGGGAATCGAGACGATTTCGAGTGGGTTCAATATCGCCTCGCGTCCCTCGATGCAGAACGCCGGATTGATCGGCGAGACCGGCAGGGAAACGACTCTCGCCAACTCGTCGGCTGCCACCAGCGGCACGACGACACGGCGACGCGATGCGTCATAAAAAGAGGACTGCACGATCACGACATAGGGGATCGCTATCCGTCGCTGGCCGGTATTGCGATGGACATCGAATTGACTCACAGCGTCGCGTATTCGTCGGCGAAGGAGCCGTGCTCTGACTCGAAGCGGTTCCAGGCTTCGGCGACCATCATCGCTTGCTGTCGGCGGGACAGATTGGCCGCTTCCCGTCGCGCCACAAAATCGGATAGCAATCCATCGACGGTTGCGGAAAGGTCGTCGGTCAGCCGTTGCGCGCGATCGACGATCTCTTCACTCAGCAGCAGATTGATCGGACGTTTGGCAGTGGTTCTTTGCACAGCGGTTTTCATGATCGGCCTCCAGAGCACATATTATGCGCAGCGTCGCCAAAACGGAAGTCGGCTCTTGCCAAACGGTTCTCACAGCACATTACCGAGCTTTTCGATCAGCCGTTCTCCCGTTTGCTCGAGGGTGATGGCGGATTTGAAGGCGGAAAGCTGCGTCACCGCCATCCCGGCGTAGCCGCAAGGGTTGATCGCCGCAAAAGGGGCAAGATCCATCGCGACGTTGATCGCCAGGCCATGGTAGCAGCAGCCGTTTTTGATCTTCAACCCCAGCGCGGCGATCTTCGCGCCGTCGACATAGACGCCCGGTGCGCCGGAGAGCCGTTCTGCCGCGATGCCGTAGTCGGCGAGGAGATCGATCACTGCCTGCTCCATGCGATGGACGAGCGTCTTCACGGTGAGGCCGCGGCGCTTCAAGTCGAGCAGCAGATAAGCCACGAGCTGGCCGGGACCGTGGTAGGTGATCTGCCCGCCGCGGTCGATCTTCACCACGGGAATGCCGATGTCCTCGAGCAGGTGCTCGGGTCTGCCGGCCAGGCCGAGGGTAAACACCGGCGGATGCTCGCACAGCCAGAGCTCGTCGGGGGTTGCCGAGTCACGCTGGGCAGTGAAGGCCTGCATCGCGTGCCAGGTCGGCTCATACTCGACGAGGCCGAGCCGGCGCACTACAAGACGATTTTCACCCACGGGTGGGAGGTCAGTTCGCGGTAGAGCGCATCGAGCTGCGGCCTGGAAGTCGCACGGATGACGCAGGTGACGGAAAGATAATGGCCGGCCCGCGAGGGGCGCATCTCGACCGTGGCGGCATCGAAATCGGGGGCGTGTTTCGACACGATCTCGACGATGGCCTGTGCGAAACCCTCGCGCGTTGCGCCCATCACTTTGATCGGGAAGTCGCAGGGAAACTCGAACAGCGTTTCCTGTTTAGTCATGGCCGCACATCACCGTCCGCTTGAAATCCTGATACCAGCGATACATCTGCCGGAACACCGGCCCGGGCTTGCCCGCACCGATCGGTCGGCCGTCGAGCGTGACGATCGGCAGCACCTCCTTGGTCGAAGAGGTCAACCACAGCTCGTCGGCCTGGCGCACTTCCTCTGCCAAGATGTCGCGCACCTCGGTCGGCAAACCCTGCGTCGCGGCGAGTTCCAGCACCACGTCGTAAGTGATGCCGGAAAGCATCAGATGGTTCTTCTGCGGCGCCAAGAGCACGCCGTTTTTGACGACGAAGATATTGGATGCCGCGCCTTCGCTGAGGATGCCGTCACGGAACATCACCGTCTCGGCGCAGCCGGCATCACAGGCCATCTGGCGCAACAGGCAGTTGGCCAGCAGTGATGTCGCCTTGACATGGCAGCGCAGCCAGCGGAAATCGGCCGCGGAAATCGCCGTCACGCCGCGCTCGACCAGCTCGGCGGAAGGGGGGACGAGCGGTTCGACGAGGCCGAACACCGTCGGAGCGACGATCGGGGGGAAAGCGTGGTTTCTCACCGCCATCGGCCCGCGCGTGACCTGCAGATAGACCGACTGATCACTCCACTCGGCCTCATTCACGAGTCTGTCGACGACGGCACGCCAGGCATCCGGCGCGAGCGGATTGGCAAGCCGGATCGCATCGAGGCTTTTCTGCAGCCGCGCGAGATGCTCGTCGAGCCGGAACGGCCGGCGCGAATAGACCGGAATCACCTCATAGACACCGTCACCGAACAGAAAGCCGCGATCCATCGGCGAGACTTTCGCCTCGGCAAGCGGTAGGAAACGGCCATCGAGATAGCAGAGGGTCATTTCTGGAAATAGAGCTTGAGACCGTCCCAGGCACGGCCAAGGAAGCCGGCCAGCGGCACGTCGGCGAGCGCGATCAGGGGGTGTTCACCCCAGGACTGGCCATCGACGGTGAGCTTCAGCGTGGCGACCACATCGCCCTGCTTGACCGGTGCGAGCAAGGGTTGACGGCTCACCACCTCGACCTTGATGCGTTCGGGGTTGCTCGCCACGCCTTTGGGGAGGGAGAGCACGAAGTCCTGGGCGAAGCCGGCGCCGACGGTGTTCTGCTGGCCCTTGAACACTTTGAGCTGAGTCAGCGCCTGGCCCTTGTCGTAGAGTTTGACCGCATCGAAGGCGCGTGCGCCGTAGTGCAGCAGCGCCAGCGTTTCCTGTACCCGCGCATTGTCGGAAGCCGTGCCGACGACGACGGTGGTCAATCGCCGCACGCCATCGAAACGCGAGGCGACCAGGCAATAGCCCGCCGAATCGGTATGCCCGGTCTTGACGCCGTCGATCGCCGGGTCGAGCCACAGCAGCCGGTTGCGGTTGGGCTGCTTGATCTTGTTCCAGGTGAATTCCTTGACCGCATAACGCTTGTATTCCTCGGGGAAATCGCGGATCAGCGCCGTGGTCAGCTTGGCGAGATCGACCACCGTCGTCATGTGCGCCGAGTCCGGCAGGCCGGTGGCGTTGACGAAATGGGTGTTGGTCAGACCGAGCCGCTTCGCTTCGGCATTCATCAGGTTGGCGAAGGCTTCCTCGCTGCCGGCGACCGCCTCGGCGAGCGCGATCGAGGCATCGTTGCCCGATTGCACCACCATGCCGGAGAGCAGCGCATCGACGGTGACCTGCTGGTCCGGCGCGATGAACATGCGCGAACCGGGCGCCTTCCAGGCTTTTTCCGACACCGGCACGATCTGGTCGAGCTTGAGCTTGCCATCGCGCAGCGCACCATAGACGACGTAGGAAGTCATGATCTTGGTCAGCGAGGCCGGCTCGACCTTCATTTCGGGATTCGAGGCAGCGAGGATCTGGCCGGTGGTCTGGTCCATCAGCAGCCAGGCACGCGCGGCCAGCGGCGGCGGCGGTTCGCTGGTCTGGGCGAAAGCATTCAGGGAAAGCAGGGAAAGCAGCAGGAGAAGAAAACGCATGGAGATTCACCGTTGAGATTTCGGAAAAGTATACCTTGCCGCGTGTGACGGCTATTTCACGAGCATACTGGGCAGATCGAAGGCGAGCTTCAGCCGTTCGGCGACCCGGCGCGCCTCGGCCACATCCGGCCATGGGCCGAGCTGCAGCCGATGCAGACTGCCCGCGCTTCTGACCACCAGCTTGTCGCCGAGTTCGCCGAGATCGCGATATAGCTTGGCCTTCAGCGCCTCGGCGTTGTCGCGGCTGGCGAAAGCGCCGAGCTGCAGGTAGTGGCCGCCTTTTTCAACCACGTCGTTCAGCACTGCCGGCGGCTCGGGCGTCGGGCCGACTGCGGCGGCTTGCGCCGACGGCAGGGAAGGCGCCGTCTGGGCGATCGTCGTGACTGCTTCTCCGGGCTGCACGCTCTCGACGACGACCAGCCCGCTGCCGTTGTCGGTGAGGCCGAGCTTCCAGGCTGCGGCATAGGACAGATCGATCAGCCGCTCATGCAGAAAAGGGCCGCGGTCGTTGATGCGCACCACCACCGACTTGCCGGTGTCGACGCGCGTGACGCGTGCATAAGATGGGATCGGCAGCGTCGGATGCGCGGCGGTCATCGCGAACATGTCATAGGGTTCGCCGCTCGAAGTCTTCTGGCCGTGGTAACGCCGGCCATACCAGCTCGCCACGCCCTGTTGCCGGTAACCGGTGGCATCGGTGAGCGGCACGTAGTCGCGGCCGAACACCGCATAGGGCCGGTTGGCGAAGCGGTGCAGCGGCTCAGGCTTGGGCACGGCATCGGGGATCGCCGCCAGATCGATCGAGTGATCGAGCGGTCCGTCGTCGAGATAGAAGCCGCCCCCCTTTTTCGTGACCAGCGGTTTTTTCTCACTCAAAGTCGGCGCTGGCGGGACGGCACCCACGGCGGGGGTTTGCACGGCAGGCTTGGGCGGCTGGGCGCCGCAGGCAGCGAGCAGCAGCGACAGGGAAAGGGGGAGGATCCGCTTCATTTCTGCACCAGCATACGATTCTTGTGGATCGACATCAGGATGCCGATGCCGAGGCAAAGGGTGACGAGCGCCGTGCCGCCGTAACTGACGAGGGGCAGCGGCACGCCGACCACCGGCAGGATGCCGGAGACCATGCCCATGTTGACGAAGGCATAGGTGAAGAAGATCAGCGTCACCGCGCCGGCCAAGAGGCGTGTGAACAGCGTCGGCGCCTGCAGGGCGATCTGCAAGCCACGGCCGATCAACAACAGGTAGAGGATCAACAGCACGGCATTGCCGACCAGACCGAATTCTTCGGACCACACGGCGAAGATGAAATCGGTATGCCGCTCGGGGATGAACTCGAGCTGCGCCTGCGTGCCCTGCCCCCAGCCCTTGCCGAAGAGGCCGCCGGAGCCGATCGCGATCGTCGACTGGATGATGTGGAAGCCCTTGCCGAGCGGGTCTTTCTCCGGATCGAGCAACATCAGGATGCGCTGCCGTTGATAGTCGTGGAGCAGGTTCCAGGCGAAGGGCGCAGCGGCGGCCGCCAGCCCGAGCAAACCGAAGATCACCTTCCACGACAGGCCGGCGAGGAAGATCACGAAAAAGCCGGCGGCGAACACCAACACCGCGGTACCCAGATCGGGCTGACGGGCGATCAGCGCCACCGGCACGAGGAGTAACAGCGTGGCGACGAACCAATCGCGCCAGACGAGCAGGCCCTCGCGTTTCTGGAAATACCAGGCGAGCATCAGCGGCATCGCGATCTTCATCAGCTCCGAGGGCTGGATGCGCATGAAGCCCAGGTTGAGCCAGCGGCGCGCACCTTTCGAAACGTCGCCGAACAGCGCCACGGCGATCAGCAACAAGAGGCCGAGCAGATACACCGGCACCGCGATGTGCATCAACCGTTGTGGCGGCAGCTGGGCGACGGCGCGCATCACCAGCAGCGCGACGCCGAGATTGATGAAATGCGCGCCCAGCCGCTCCGGCGAGGCGCTGGCCAGCGCGACGGTGGCGAGGATCAGCAGCAGCGCCGTGAAGCCCAGCAGCGGCCAGTCGATCGGCGCAACGACCATTCGCCAGATTTTGTGCAGCCACTCACTCATTCGGGATCGGCCTCCACGGCGGCCTCGTCGGTCGGCGCCATGCCCTTGGGCAGCTTGCCAAGCAGATAGTAGTCGAACACCTGGCGCGCGATCGGCGCGGCGGCCTGGGCACCGAAGCCGCCATTCTCGACCAGCACCGCCAGCGCGATCTTCGGCTGATCGGCCGGCGCGAAGGCAATGAACAGCGCATGGTCGCGCAGATGAGCCTTCATGGTCTCCGTCTTGTGCTCGGCGCCCTTGTAGGAAAACACCTGCGCCGTGCCGGTCTTGCCGGCGGAGACATATTCGGCCCCGGCGAAGGCGCGCGCGCCGGTGCCTTCTTTATTGACGCCGATCATCGCGCGCTTGATCACGTCGATGTGTTCCTGCTTCCAGGGCAGTTTCTTGATCGGTTGCGGCTCGATGAAACGCTTCTCGCCGCTCTTCGTGTCGGTGATGTATTTGACGAGGTGCGGGCGGAACATCACGCCGTCGTTGGCCAGCGTCGCCACCGCCTGGGCGAGCTGGATCGGCGTATAGGCGTTGTAGCCCTGACCGATGCCGATCGAGATCGTCTCGCCGGCATACCACTTTTGCTGCTCCGGCCGCTTGAAGCGCTTCTTCTTCCACGCCGGCGAGGGCAACACGCCTTCCGATTCGCCCTCGATATCGATACCGGTCTTGCTGCCCAGGCCCAGCTCGCCCATGAAGGCGGCGATCGCGTCGATGCCCATGTCATTGGCGAGCATGTAGTAGTAGGTGTCGCAGGAGACGACGATGGATTTGTACATATCGACGAGGCCATGCCCGCCCTTCTTGTCGTCACGGAAGAAGTGGCCGCCAAAATTGAAGCCGCCCGGATCGACGATCGCCTGTTCGGGCCGGCGCTTGCCGTAATGAAGTGCGGCGAGCGCCATGAACGGCTTGAAGGTCGAGCCCGGCGGATAGGCGCCGTTCAAGGCCCGGTTGATCATCGGCTTGTCCGCCGCTTCGTTGAGCGCCTGCCAGTCAACTGCGGCGATGCCATCGACGAACAGGTTGGGATCGTAATTGGGCACCGAGACCAGCGCGAGGATGCCGCCGGTAGACGGTTCGATCGCGACCAGCGCGCCGCGCCGATCGCCAAAGGCCTGCTCGGCGATTTCCTGCAGTTTGGCATCCAGCGTCAGCGTCAGATTGTTGCCCGGCACCGGCGCGACCCGTGCCAGCGAGCGCACCGCCCGGCCGCCGGCATCGACCTCGACCTGTTCGAAGCCGCTCGTGCCATGCAGCTCGAACTCATAATGCTGTTCGAGACCGGATTTGCCAAAGTAGTCGGTGCCGCGATAGTTGGCCTCCTGCTCGTTGTCCTCGATCCGCGCCAGATCGCGCTCGGTGATGCGGCCGATGTAACCGAGCACGTGGGAGGCGAAGGCGCCCTTCGGATACTGACGGAACAGCCGCGCCTTGATGTCGACGCCGGGAAAGCGATAGCGGCGGGCGATGAACTTCGCCACCTCCTCGTCGGTCAGGCGCGTGCGGATCGGCAGCGACTCGAAGCGCTTGCTCTCTTCCATCAGTTTCCTGAAGCGCTTGCGGTCCTTCGCTTCGATGGTGATAAATTCCGCCAGAGCGTCGATCGTCGCCTCGAGATCGGGCACCTGCGAAGGGGTGATTTCCAGCGTGTAGGCCGAATAGTTGCGCGCCAGCACCTCGCCGTTGCGATCGACGATCAGGCCGCGGTTGGGCACGATCGGCACCAGCGAGATGCGGTTGTCCTCGGCACGCGTGCGGTAATAATCGTGCTGGATCACCTGCAGCCAGAAAAAGCGCCCGAACAGGATCGCGAAGCAGACGAGCACCAGTGCCCCCGCGCTTGCCACGCGGCGGTTGAACTGTTCCAGCCCTTCCTGCGCGTCCTTGATCTGCATCAGATGGGTCGGGTCTCATCGCGCTCGACCGGCTGATACTGCGGCAGCAGGAGGAGGTAGCTCGCCGGATACCAGAGCAGCGTGGCGGTGAAGCTCGACAGGAAGTAACTGAGGCCGGGAAACTCGGCACCGGTGGCGAGACGGATCAGGAGCATCACGAGCTGCGTGCCGAGCAGCATCGGCAGCACGTGCAGCGCCTGCTGGGCGAGCGGGAACCAGAGCACGCGGCGCGACCAGCCGGCGGCGAAGAAGGCGAGCAGCACATAGGCGAAGGCATGTTGGCCCATCACGGCCGCATGGGCGACATCCATTGCCAGCCCGAAGCAGAAAGCGGCTGCCATGCCGACCTTCAACGGCTGATGGATGCACCAGAAGGCCAGCACCAGCGCCACCCAGTCGGGCACGCCGGGCAGGCGGCCGAGCGGGATCAGGTTCAGCAAGGCCGCCACCAGCAATGACAGATAGATGAACCAGGTGCGCGCCGGCAACAGGATGCGCCGTGAGGAATGGGTGGGCTGGATCATTTTTTCTGGCCTCGCGGCTTGCGACCCTTGCCGGTCTTGGGAAGTTCCTCGCTCCGCTCTTCGGGCGGTGGCGGTGCGACACGTTTGCCGAGCACCAGCACCTGTCCCTGGCGTTCGACACCGGCCACGGGTGTGCATTCGATGCGCGCGAAGGCGAACGAGTTGTCGCGATCGATCCTCGTCACACGCGCCACCGGCAGGCCAGGCAGATAAACGCCATCCAATCCCGAGGTGACCAGCACGTCGTCCGGCTCGACGTCGGCATTGGCCGGCAGGAACTTCAATTCCAGCAAGCCATTGCCCGCACCGGCGAGCACCGCGCGCAGACCATTGCGCTGCACCTGCACCGGAATGGCCTGGTTCTTGTCGGTCAGCAGGGTCACCTCGCTGGTCAAGGGATAAACGCGCGTCACCTGGCCGATCACGCCGACCTCGTCGATCACTGGCTGGCCGGCCTCGATGCCATGCGTCATGCCGCGGTCGATGACGATGCGGCGGGAAAACGGGTCGCGAGCCGCATAGAGGATTTCGGCGGCCAGGGCGGGAGCGTCCAGTCGCTCGCGCATCTCGAGCAAGGCGCGCAGGCGACGGTTTTCCTGATCGAGATGCGTCTGGCGCAGGAGCTGATTGGCCTGGGCCAGTGCCCGGGTGCGCAGTTCCTCGTTTTCCTTTTTCAGGCGCGCCAGATCGGCAAAATAGCTGCCGGCCTCGCCGGCACCCTCGACCGGCAGCATCACCGCCTTCTGCAACGGCCAGAGCAGCGCGGCGACCGCGGCGCGTGCCGGTTCCAGTATCTTGAAGCGCAGATCGGCCACCATCGCCGCCACGGATAGCGCGAGGAAAAAGGTCAGCCGCACCAGTGGCGCCGGCCCGCGCTTGAAAAATGGTGGAGGCGAATGACCTGCGACGGACATCAAGACTGCATTTCTCCCCCCGATGGTTCAGCGTGGCATGGGCACCATGCCACCGCACACCTTACCGGAGCGAAACTTATTCGTTGGCAAAAATACTGCCGAGTTTGTCCATCTTCTCGAGCGCGATGCCAGAGCCGCGCACGACGCAGGTCAGCGGGTCTTCGGCAACGACCACCGGCAGGCCGGTTTCTTCCATCAGCAGGCGGTCGAGGTCTCGCAGCAGCGCGCCGCCGCCGGTGAGCACCATGCCACGCTCGGCGATGTCGGCACCGAGTTCCGGTGGCGTCTGCTCGAGCGCGATCTTCACCGCACCGACGATCTGGTTCAACGGATCGGACAGCGCTTCGAGGATCTCGTTCGAGGAAATCGTGAAGCTCCTCGGAATGCCCTCGGCGAGGTTGCGGCCCTTGACTTCCATTTCCTTGACTTCGGAGCCCGGGAAGGCCGAACCGATGGTCTTCTTGATGAGTTCCGCCGTCGTCTCGCCGATCAGCATGCCGTAGTTGCGGCGGATGTAGTTGATGATCGCGTCATCGAACTTGTCGCCGCCGACGCGCACCGAACCGGCATAGACCATGCCGCCCAGGCTGATCACGCCGACTTCCGTCGTGCCGCCGCCGATATCGACCACCATCGAGCCGGTGGCGTCCGAAACCGGCAGGCCGGCGCCGATCGCCGCGGCCATCGGCTCCTCGATCAGATAGACCTGGGAGGCGCCGGCGCCCAGGGCGGACTCGCGGATCGCGCGGCGCTCGACCTGGGTCGAGCCACAGGGCACGCAGATGATGATGCGCGGGCTGGGGCTGAGCAGGCGCGAGTCGTGCACCTTCTTGATGAACTGCTTGAGCATCTGCTCGGTGACGGTGAAGTCGGCGATCACGCCATCCTTCATCGGCCGGATCGCGGTGATGTTGCCGGGCGTCTTGCCGAGCATCTGCTTCGCGGCGGCGCCCACCGCCTGGATGGTCTTCTTGGCGTTCGGACCGCCTTCGGTGCGGATCGCGACGACCGAAGGCTCGTCGAGCACGATCCCCTTGCCGCGCACGTAGATCAGCGTGTTGGCGGTGCCCAGGTCGATCGCCAGATCGTTGGAAAAATAGGAGCGAAGGAAAGAGAACATGGGTGTCCTGAGATTCGGTAGCGCAGTGCCGCAAAGCCAACCAGCACTGTCGGGAAAAGGGTCTCTATGATAACCTAACGCGCATGCTGGCAATGGCACCCGCAGAGGATGAAATACCCATGCGCAAAAATAAACACCCGCCCCCCTTCGCCCCCCTCTCGGGGGGTTCCCATTTGCGCGGCGTTGCCGCGAGTGTTGGCTGCCGTCAAGGAAACGAAGGGTGGCGCACTTTTTACTGTGTATTTTCACGTTAACGCGCTTGGCAAATTGCTGTCTCTGCCGCCCGACAATCCAAATCCCGCTTTGAAACCATGTCCTTGAGCCCGGACGACGTCAGTCGCATCGCGCATCTGGCGCGCATCGAAATCTCAGCCGCGGAATCGGCGCAAACCCGCGAACAGCTGAACGCGATCCTCGCCTTCGTCGAACAGTTGCAGGCCGTCGACACCGCCGGCATCGTACCGATGGCCCACGCCGTCGATGTCGTGCAGCGGCTGCGCGAAGACCGCGTGACCGAACCCGACCGCCGCGACGACTTCATGGCGATCGCGCCCGAATCCGAGGCCGGCCTGTATCTGGTGCCGAAGGTGATCGAATGAAACAGATCGCCCGCCTCCCCCAGCCCCTCCTCTCGGAGGGGAAACTTTGTGGTCGCTTCGCTCCATGATCAATTCGTCTCTCCAGGAACTCGCCGCCGCGCTGGCGGAAAAGAAGATTTCCAGCGTCGAATTGACGACGCTGTTCCTCGACCGCATCGAAAAACTCAACCCGACGCTCAACGCCTTCATCACCATCGACCGCGAGAAGGCGCTCAGCCTCGCGCGTGCCGCCGACGCCAAACTCGGCGCTGGCGAGACGGCACCCCTGCTCGGCATTCCGTTGGCGCACAAGGACATCTTCTGCACCCAAGGTTGGCGCACCACCTGCGGCTCGAAGATGCTCGCCAACTTCGTCTCTCCCTACGACGCCCACGTCGTCGAGAAGATGGCCGCGGCCGGCATGGTCTTGCTCGGCAAGTGCAACATGGACGAGTTCGCGATGGGCTCGTCGAACGAGACTTCATTTTTTGGTCCGGTGAAGAACCCCTGGGATTTGGCGCGTGTGCCGGGCGGCTCCTCGGGCGGCTCGGCGGCGGCGATCGCCGCACGCCTCGTACCCGCGGCCACCGGCACCGACACGGGCGGCTCGATCCGCCAACCGGCGGCACTTTGCGGTCTGACGGGCCTGAAACCGACCTATGGCGTGGTCTCGCGCTTTGGCATGATCGCCTTCGCCTCCAGCCTCGATCAGGGCGGGCCGATGGCCAAATCCGCCGAGGATTGCGCGCTGCTCTTGAATGCTATGGCCGGTTTCGACGCACGGGACTCGACCTCGCTCGACCGCCCTGCCGAAGACTACACGCGCGATCTCAACAAGCCCCTCGCTGGCCTGAAGATCGGTCTGCCGCAGGAGTTTTTCGGCGCCGGCATGAGTACTGGCGTGCGCGCCGCGGTCGAGGCGGCGCTGGCCGAATACCGCAGGCTCGGCGCGACCACCGTCGAGGTCTCGCTGCCCAATTCCAATCTTTCGGTGCCGGCCTACTACGTGATCGCGCCGGCCGAGGCGAGCTCGAATCTCGCGCGCTTCGACGGCGTGCGTTACGGCCATCGCGCCGCCGAATACCGCGACCTGATCGAGATGTACGAGAAGACCCGCGCCGAAGGTTTCGGGCCGGAAGTCAAGCGGCGCATCCTCATCGGCACCTATGTGCTCTCGCACGGCTATTACGACGCCTATTACCTGAAAGCCCAGCAGGTGCGCCGGCTGATCGCCGAGGACTTCCGGGCTGCGTTCGCTTCCTGCGACGTGATCATCGGGCCGACCACGCCGACGCCCGCCTTTCGCTTCGGCGAAAAGGGCGCCGATCCGGTCCAGATGTACCTCTCCGACATCTACACGATCGCCGTCAATCTCGCCGGACTACCGGCGATGTCGATCCCCTGCGGTTTCGATGAGGGCCTGCCGGTGGGGCTGCAAATCATCGCGCCGTGGTTTGCCGAGGCGAAGATGCTCAATGTCGCCCATCGCTATCAACAGGCGACGGACTGGCATCGGCGGATGCCCGCTGGCCTCGAGGAGTGAATCGATGCTCGGGCGGGTGGCGGCGTGCGCACTGACGGTCTGGCTGGCCGGTTGTGCCACGGCACCTCCTCCCGCACCCACCGCCCCCACCCCTGCGCCTGCGCCGACTGCACCGCAGGCTGCACCCCAAGCGCCCGTGCTGAAAAAGGAGACGCTGGCCTATCTGGCCAAGCGGGGCTTGAAGCCGATCTCGGGGCGCGCGCTGAATACCCAGGTGAATTGCGGCTTCGTCGACAAGGAAACCGGTTACGCTGGCCAGCTCGCCTTGGCCGTCACCGATGCGCACGTCGAACGGCTCGAAGCGCGCGTCGATATCCCCAAGCGCGGCAGCTGCCGCTTCAACCTCGCCGATTTTCGGCAGATCGAGCGTCTGCCGATCGTCGTGCTCGCCTCACAAAAATCGTCCTGCAAGGTCAGTCTGTGGGAGCAGGGCGATCAGGTCACCGTCGCCTTCCGCGATTGTCGCGCCGAATGTGGCGGCGATGCGGTCGATTATCTGTGGCCCATTCTGGTCGACAACCGGAAGGGGCGTTGTTCATGAAGGGTTGTCCATGAGTCAATGGGAAGTGGTGATCGGGCTGGAGACCCATGTCCAGCTGCTCACCCGATCGAAAATCTTCTCCGGCGCCAGCACCGCTTTCGGCGCGGAACCCAACCGCCAGGCCTGCGCGGTGGACATCGCGCTGCCGGGCGTGCTGCCGGTCCTGAACCGCGAGGCGGTGGTCTGCGCGATCAAGTTTGGTCTCGCCGTCGGTGGCGAGATCGCGCCGCGCTCGATCTTCGCCCGCAAGAACTACTTCTATCCCGATCTGCCGAAGGGCTACCAGATCAGCCAGTATGAAACGCCGGTGATCTCCGGCGGAGGCCTGACGATCCGCGTCAATGACACGGAAAAATTCGTCCGGCTGACCCGCGCCCATCTCGAGGAGGATGCCGGCAAATCCTTGCATGAGGATTTCCACGGCAAGACCGGCATCGACCTCAATCGCGCCGGCACGCCGCTGCTCGAAATCGTCTCCGAGCCCGACATGCGCTCGTCCGCCGAGGCTGTCGCCTATGCCAAGGCACTGCACACGCTCGTCACCTGGATCGGCATCTGCGACGGCAACATGCAGGAAGGCTCGTTCCGTTGTGACGCCAACGTCTCGGTGCGCCGGCCGGGCGAGCCCTTCGGCACGCGGCGCGAGATCAAGAACCTCAATTCCTTCCGTTTCCTGCAACAGGCGATCGACTTCGAAATCCAGTGGCAGATCAACGAGCTCGAGGAAGGCCGCGCGATCCAGCAGGCCACCGTGCTGTTCGATCCAGACAGCGGCGAGACGCGCGCAATGCGCAGCAAGGAAGACGCGCACGATTACCGCTACTTCCCCGACCCCGACCTGTTGCCGCTGGAAATCGAGCCGCAGTGGATCGCCGAGGTGAAAGCCGGCCTGCCCGAGCTGCCGCAGGCGATGCAGGCGCGCTGGCAAACCGAATATGGCCTGTCTGATTACGATGCCGCGACGCTCACCGCGACGCGCGAGGTGGCGCGTTATTTCGAGGATGCCGTCGCCGCCGCCGGCAAGGAAAACGCCAAGCTCTGCGCCAACTGGGTGATGGGCGAACTCGCCGCACGGCTCAATCGTGAGGAAAAGGACATCGGCCAAAGCCCCATCTCGGCCACGCAACTCGCTGGCATGATCCGCCGCATCAGCGATGGCACGCTCTCCTCGAAGCTCGCCAAGGAAGTGTTCGATGCGCTCTGGAATGGCGAAGGCGAAAACGCCGACGCCATCATCGCCGCGCGGGGCTTGCAGCAGGTGACGGACACTGCGGCGATCGAACCGATCGTCGACGCGGTGATCGCCGCCAATCCGAAATCGGTCGAGGAATTCCGCGCCGGCAAGGAAAAGGCCTTCAACGCGCTGGTCGGTCAGGTGATGAAGGCGACCAAGGGCAAGGCGAATCCGCAGCAGGTCAACGAACTGTTGCGCAGGAAGCTCTCCAGCTGAAGCGGGCCATTGCCGCCAAAGCCCCAGTGAAAACTCGGCGCTGGTCGACCGGCACGGGCAGGCTATTTCCTGGCTGTGGCCTTTCCGGTGAGCTGCAGGTAACGTTCCCGGTCGGCGGCGAAACGCTCGTGCACCGCGGCGACGTCCCGCTCTTTCTGTTCGAGCGCCTGACGCTGCGTGGCGATTTCGCGTTCGTTTTCTTCGATCTGTTTCTTCAGCACCGCCGGTAGCGGCTTCTTGAGGTAGAACTCTTTCTCGTCATCGAGTTTCTTCTGTTTGGCGAGGGCGGCTTCGAGGCGGTTCTTCGCCTGCTCGGCATTCTTTTCGAGATCGGCGATCGCCCGGTCGCGCGCCGCGTCGAGCTCCTTGACGCTCGTGAAGCTGTCGAGCAGCGCGCGGTCTTTGCGCGCCTGTTCGGCGGCAAGCCTGGCCTCTTCCTTCTTGCGCGCCTCCTCGGCCTCGCGCGCGGCCCGCTGCTCGGGCGTGAGCGGTGCCTCGATTTCCTTGGACAACCCGCCTTTGAGATAGATGATCTTCGCCCGGTTGTCACACACCGGCGGCGGCGGATCGCCGCACACCCGCTTGCCATTCACGTCACAACAGACGATGCGCGCCGCAGCCGGCAGAGCCAGAGTCAGGCCGATGGCGCACAGTAGGGTACGGAATTCAATCGACACCATACACCTCCCGATAGCGGCGAACCGCCGCGAGGTTTTCCGTGAGCAACGGCTGGCCCGACAGATAGTCGATCAGGTCGGCAAGGCGCGCGACGGCAATGACCGGCAGCCCCAGCTCCCGTTCGACTTCCTGCACGGCGGACAAAGCGCCCGTGCCGCGTTCCTGGCGGTCCAGCGCAATCACGACCCCTGCCGGGATCGCGCCGGCGCCGCGGATGATCTCGACCGATTCGCGCACCGAGGTACCGGCGGAAATCACGTCATCGACGATCAGCACGCGTCCCGCGAGCGGCGCGCCGATCAAGCTGCCGCCCTCGCCGTGATCCTTGACTTCCTTGCGGTTGAAGGCGAAAGGGAGATTGCGGCCGCGCTCGGCCAGTTTGATCGCCACCGCCGCCACCAGCGGGATGCCCTTGTAGGCCGGCCCGAACAGCATGTCGATCGAAAGCCCGGCAGCGATGATCGCGCGTGCATAGAAATCCGCCAGCCGCGCCAGCGAAGCACCGTCGTTGAACAGCCCGGCATTGAAGAAATACGGCGACAGGCGGCCGGCCTTGGTCTTGAACTCGCCAAAGCGCAGCACCCCCCGCTCGCAGGCGAACGCGATAAAGTCGCGGCTGAAATCGTTTGCCTCGCTCATCATCGGATCATTCTACATGCTGAAAATCGTCACGCTGAATCTGAATGGCATCCGCTCCGCAGTCAAAAAGGGCTGGCTCGACTGGCTCGCGCACCAGGATGCCGACATCGTCTGCGTCCAGGAACTCAAGGCGCAGGATGCCGATTTGTCGCCTGCCGAGCACCATCCGGCTGGTTATCACGGCTATTTCCACTTTGCCGAGAAGAAAGGCTACAGCGGCGTCGGGCTTTATGCGCGCCATGCCCCGCAGCGTGTCACCGAGGGCATCGGCATCGCAGAGTTCGATGCCGAGGGGCGGTTCTTGCGCTGCGACTGGCCGGGGCTGACCGTGATCTCGCTGTATGTGCCCTCGGGCTCTTCCTCCCCCGAACGCCAGGCCGCCAAGTTTCGCTTCATGGAGGTCTTCTTCCCCCATCTGGCCGCCTTGCGCGACGAAGCGCGCAAAACCGGCCGTGAAATGGTCATCTGCGCCGACTGGAACATCGCACCAACGGAGAAAGACCTGAAAAACTGGAAATCGAACCAGAAAAACTCCGGCTTCCTGCCCGAGGAGCGTGCCTGGATCGCCCGCGTCAAGGATGAGCTCGGCTGGGTCGACGTCTATCGCCGGCTCTACCCCGATGCCGAAGGCGAAGGGTACACCTGGTGGTCCAACCGCGGCCAGGCCTGGGCGAAGAACGTCGGCTGGCGCATCGATTACCAGCTCGCCACGCCCGGCATCGCCGGAAAGGCGCGCTTTGCGGAGGTCTACAAAGCGGCGCGCTTTTCGGACCACGCCCCCTTGACAATCGGATATGCGTGGCCATAGTTCGAATTGACATCCCGTTTTCTGTGCGAGAATGAATTCCTCGCGATGCAATCGTCACTGCCAAGGAGCTGAAAATGACCGAAATGGCCGAAGTCAACAAAGAAAAACTGATCGCCGATTTCAAGGTGGTCGTCGCCGATGCCGAGGAATTGCTGCGCGCCACCGCCAACGTGGCGGGCGACAAGGCTGCCGACCTGCGCGCGCGCATCCAGAGCCGTCTGGCCGATGCGAAAGTGCGTCTCGCCGACGCCGAAGCGGCCTTGGTCGATAGAGCCAAGCAGGTCGGCCGCGCCGCCGACAACTATGTGCAGGACAATCCCTGGCGCTCCGTCGGCATCGCCGCAGGGCTAGGTTTCATCGTCGGCCTGCTGATCGGCCGGCGCTGAGAGAGGCGGGAGTCAAGCGTGCCTGACGCTTCTCCCGGCCTGCTGGCATCCCTGCGCGGACTTGCGACGACCGGCGTCGCAATGATCCGCACTCGCCTCGAGCTTCTCAAGGTCGAAGCGCAGGAAGAAGTCGGGCGTATCACCGGGCTGCTGTTGTGGGGAGGCCTGGCAATCCTGTCCGGGGTGCTCGGCCTCGCCTTTCTGGGCGTCTTCCTCACCGTGTTGCTGTGGGAGAGCCACCGCGTGCTCGCGTTGGGTATTTTCACGGCCTTGTTCCTCTTCGCCGCCCTGATCGCCAGCTGGGTGGCCCTACGCCTGCTCAAGCAGGGCTCGCGCCTCTTTGCCGCCAGTCTGGCCGAGCTACAGCGCGACGAGGCGGCATTGCGCAACGAGGACGGCGTTTAGTAGACCTCCTCTTCGCCACCCACTTGCTCAGGATGAGAATTGCTTCAGATCCAGTCTCGCGATTGAGCCGATCTCGCCAAGTTCTGACAACTGACCCCGTTTCCACTCGTGGCAATATTTCTCACCCGTAGGTATCATTGTTGCTGCAATCACAACAGGGAAAGTCGGTGGCGAGGGCAAAGGCACACTGAACGGCCCCGGAAAGAGGAGTGGAGGCATGTCGGGTATTTCAACGTGGCGGCGCCTGTTGCTGCTGGTTTTTGCTTTGCTCGTCGCCGGTGCGGGAGTCTGGGGGGCTCATCTCGCGGGCGGCGACCCCGGGGCGGCGATCGTCTTTTTCTACGCAGTGTTGGGCATCGCAGCAGTTCTCGTGCCTACCCTGATGCTGTCGGGCGCTTTCGGGCGACCGCTCGAGCTGTTGCGTGAAGCGATCGAGACGACGCGCAAAGACGGTGATTTGACACGGCAAGTCGTTCCCCCGGCAGACAGCCCGGTCGCCCCGGTCGCGACGGCCTACAACGAACTGTTGGCGACCTTCCACAGCATCACGACCCGCATCGTCTTCAACGCCGACCAGGTCGCGAAGATGGCCGACAAGCTGATGCGCGAAGCGGAGAGCACGGCGCAGGGGTCTCAGGAACAGAATGCTGCGGCCGAAGCCGCCGCCGAAGCCGTTTCAGAGATGGCGGGCCGCATGAACGAAGTCGCCGTCAACGCCGAGGGAAGCGCGCAGATCGCCCAACAGGCCAGGGAACAATCGGCACACGGCGCGCGTATCGTCGAAGAAGCATCCGCCGAAATCGAACGTATCGCCCGCTCCGTCGAACAGTCGGCACTGGTCGTTGCCAGCCTCGGCGAACGTTCCGAAGCGATTTCCGGTATTGCATCGACGATCCGCGAGATCGCCGACCAGACCAATCTGCTCGCCCTGAACGCAGCCATCGAGGCCGCGCGTGCCGGGGAACAAGGGCGCGGTTTTGCCGTCGTCGCCGACGAAGTGAGGAAGCTCGCCGAGCGGACCAGCGCCGCGACCGGAGAAATCAGTGCAATGATCAGCGCGATCCAGAGCGAGACGCAAAACGCGATCGCCTCGATTCGCGAGGGTTCCTCACAGGCGCGCAATGGCGCCGAGCTTGCGCGCCAGGCGGCAGCCGCGCTCGAGCTGATCAAACAGGGTGCCGAAGAGACGACTGCCAAGGTCGAACTGATTGCCCGTGCGGCGCAGACCCAGGCACAGCATACCAGCGAGATCGCCGAGCTCGTCACCAACATCATGGCTCTCGCCGATCGCAACAGCGAAGGAGCCAACCTGACCCTCGAAGAGACCCGCCGGCTCGATGATCTGGCGACCAACCTCGAAGAGGTCGGAACCATTTTCAAGCTTGGCCTCCGTGGCGAGGAAGCATTGGCTTTGCACATGCGCATGCCGGAGTTGGTGCGTAACGCCGCGGCCGAAATCGGCCGCCTGCTCGAAGCTGCGGTCGAGCGCGGCGAAATCGGATTTGCTGACCTGTTCGACCAGAACTATGTCCCGATCCCGAACACCCGGCCGCAGAAGTTCCATACGCGCTACGACGCGCTGACCGACCGACTGCTGCCGCAGGTGCAGGAGCCCCTTCTCGACAAAGAGAAAGCCCTCGCCTACGCGATCGCTTGCGACGTCAATGGCTACGTGCCGACCCACAACCGACGTTATTCTCAACCCTTGACCGGAGATGAGCAGAAGGACATGCTCGGCAACCGCACCAAGCGCATCTTCGACGATCCGGTCGGCAAACGCTGCGGCGCACACGAGACACCATTTCTGTTGCAGACCTATCGTCGCGATACTGGCGAAATCATGCACGACATCTCAGCGCCCATTTATGTCAAAGGCCGGCACTGGGGTGGTTTCCGCATTGGCTATCGCACCGACTGAAGCATCTTTTCGATGAGCTTTGCCTGCCGACGCATGATCCAGGGACGTGCAGTCCAATAATGAGAGGAACATGAGATGAATGCGCTCGAACTGGCATTGGAAAAGCAGCGGCTGCAACTCGAAGCTGCGGGCCAGCGTCTGGCCCTGGGGGGTCATCTGCAAGGTCTTACGCCGCTCTTCGATGCGGCCGACAGTCTGCACGACGGTGCGCGTTGGGTGAAGCGACATCCCGAGATCGTCGCCACCGGCATCGCGCTCCTGGCGGCGGTGCGGCCAGGTACCCGACGCTTCCTGTGGCGCTGGGGCAAGCGTGCTTTTCTCGCCTGGCAGTTCTGGCGGGCCAATTTCCCAGCACGGGTTCTGGCGCCTTTCAAGCGCTGAAAACCCGTCAGAGGTTGTGGTACGCGCTGGCAGCGTTTCACCTGTTATTTAGTATTTCCTTATATACCCAAAAAGGGGCATATCCGAACGAGCAGAATTGCTCTATGCTCAAAGCTTGAGCTGCAAAAAAAAAGAAGAAATCCCGTCCATCCCCATGCCAATCCCAGCCCGTTCCGTCCTCTATGTGCGCTTCCCCGTCTGGAAGATCTGGCCGGGCGGCATCGTCTATCTGGCCGATTTCATCCACAAGCAGCGTCCGGACGTCCGGCAGGAGATCCTCGATCTCGCCGTGATTCCACCGCGCCAACGCAAGGCTGCCCTGATCGCCCGTGTGCGCGAACTGCAACCCGACGTGATCGCCTTCTCGTGGCGCAACATGCAGACCTTCGGGCCGCATCCGGAAAACGATGCGCTCGACGTGGTGATGAATTACGACCATTCGCCGAATCCGTTCAAGCGCCTCAAAGCGGCCTGGCAGGCGATCGGCATCATCTATGACTATGCCAGCCAGCGACTGCGCAATCTCGGCTACCTGAAGCTGGTGCGCAAGCTCTCGCCCCAAACGCGGCTGGTCGTCGGCGGCACCGCGGTGTCGATCTTCGGCCGCTACGTCGCCGAGCGCTGTCCGACTGACACGGTCGTCGTCGTCGGCGAAGGCGAGGCGGCGATGCTGTCGATCGTCGATGGTGCGGAAACACCAGCCGGCCACCATTACTACAAGAATCATGCCGGCACGGTGCATCACCGGCCGGCCGAGGAAAACTTCGATCTCGGCCAGCTCACGGCGGTCGATTTCGCTTACATCGAATCGATCTTTCCGTCCTTCCGAGAATACCTCGGGCCGGATGCCACGATCGGCGTGCATACCAAGCGCGGCTGCCCGTTCCAGTGCCATTTCTGCCTCTACAACAAGATCGAGGGTGCCCGGCAGCGCTATCGCGATCCGGTCGAGGTCGCCAAAGAGGTCGAGATTCTCAACAAGCAGTATGGCGTCAAGCGCATCTGGTTCACCGACGCACAGTTCTGTTCGACCCGGCGCAGCATGGCGCATGCCGAGGCGATCCTCGACGAAATGCTCGCGCGTCGAGTCAAGGTGCGGTGGACCGGCTATCTGCGCCTCAACTACATGACGCCGGCGATCGCGCGCAAGATGCTCGATTCCGGTCTGGAAAGCCTCGATCTGTCCTTCACCGGCTCGCAGGAGATGATCGAGAGCCTGACGCTCGGTTACGAACTCGAACAGCAGATGGGCGCTTTTCGCTACTTCAAGGAAGCGATGAGCGGCGAGTATGCCGACCTGAGGGTGAAGCTGTATCTGCCGCTCAATGCGCCGGGCGAAACCCCGGCGACGCTGCGGGCGACGATGGCGCGCATCGAGGAACTCTATGCGCTGTTCGGCCGCGACAAGGTGCTGCCGTTCATCTTCTTCGTCGGCGTGCAGCCCAACACCCCGGTCGAGAAGCGGCTGATCGCGAGCGGCTATCTGCCGAAGAACTACGATCCGCTGACGCTCAACCCGTTCATCATCAAGAAACTGCTCTACAACCCGCCGCCCTTGGGCCGGCTGATCGGCCGCGCCTATCTGCGCGCGCTCGAATACTCGAGCAAGATGGACGACACCGCCGGCGAATACGTCGGCCGCGCGACGATGGAAATCCTCGACCGCGAGCTGCCGGCCGTCAGTGTGCCGTCTCGCCAGCGCCGACTTTTCTGGATCCTGCCTGCCTCCGAAGGCTCCTGATGCCTGGGTCGCGTGTTACACCCGGCTTATAATCGGTCGCGGCGGGCCTGTAGCTCAGTCGGTCAGAGCAGAGGACTCATAATCCTTTGGTCCTGGGTTCGAGCCCCAGCGGGCCCACCAGCATTCTCGCCGCGGCCGCTGACGAGGGCCGCTGCGCCGTGGTCATTGAAGTAGTCCCAGAATCCTTTGGTCCTGGGCTCGAGCCCCTGCGGGCCCACCATGCAACTTGCGAAACGAAGGGCGATGACGAACCCAGCCAGGCCAGGCGAACCCCCTCTCGGCGACGACGCCACGGACGAGCTCAAACGCCTGCGGGCGCGTCTCGAGGCCGAGATCGCGACACGTCACGGGGTGGAAAAACGCCTTGCCGATCTGCAAACGGCCTACGCCCGCTTCGTGCCGCCGCAACTGATCGAACTCCTCGGCAAGGACAGCATCCTCGATGTCGACTGGGGTAATCAGGCCGAAAAGAAGATGACGATCCTGTTCTCCGACATCCGCGGCTTCGCCTCGCTGTCGGAACGGATGTCGCCGCAACAGTGTTTCGATTTCATCAACGCCTATCTCTCCTTCATGGAGCCCGTCGTGCTCGCGCATGGCGGCTTCATCGACAAATACATCGGCGATGCGGTGATGGCGCTGTTTCCCTCGCGGGGCGACGACGCGCTGCGTGCGGCGCTGGGCATGCTCGCCGAACTGGAGCGCTTCAATACCCACCGCGCGAGTGGGCTTGCCGGCTTGCCCGAGCCGCACCCAGAGCAGCCGATCCGCATCGGCATCGGGCTCAATTCCGGCCTCCTGATGCTCGGCGTGATCGGGGGCGACAAGCGCATGGAAGTCACCGTGATCAGCGACGCGGTCAATCTCGCGGCACGCGTCGAGACGCTGACCAAGACCTGGCAGACGCCGATCCTCATCACGCAGCACACCTTGAACAGCATCCGCGATCCCGGCAGCTTCTCGATCCGCTTCATCGATCGGGTACGGGTGCGCGGCAAGCATCTGGCGCAATCGATCTACGAGGTTTTCGATGCCGATCCGGCGCCGCTCAAGGCCGCGAAGCTGGCCAGTCTGGACATCTTCGAGGACGCGCTCGCCCACTACCATTTCCGCCGCAGCGAGGAAGCACGGCGGCTGTTTGCCGAATGCCTCGAACGCACGCCGGGCGACGCCCCGGCATCCGTCTATTGGCAGCGTTGCCGGCATCCCGGCCAGGTCGATTCCGCCGGCCTTTCCGAAAGCGACGGCTTCGCCACCTGGCAGCCGGAATATTCTCTCGACTTCCCCGCCTTCGACGAAATGCACCGGCTGATCTTCGACCACATCGTCGCCCTCGCCGAAGCACTGCAAGCAGAGACGGCCGCTCAGGCCGAACGGCTGATCGCTCGCCTCGTCGAAATCACCGCCGAGCACTTCGACACCGAAGAACGGCTGATGGAAGCACACGGCTACCCACCCTCCCCGCGCGCCGAACACCATCAGCAGCATCTCAAGTTCGGCGCCTTCCTCGCGGATTTGCGCAACGAGATCGCCACCGGCGTCGTCTCGCCGCTGCGCCTGGCCTTCCGCTGTCAGTTCCTCTTGCTCGACTGGTTCATCAGCCACATCAGCATCACCGACCGCCACCTCGAACGTTTTCTCGCGGCGCGCCTGTCCGCGGCCTCAGATCAGCGGTAACGCGGCACCCTCTTGCCTGAGCCGTGCGCGCGCGGCACGCCAGTCGGGGTAAAGCCGTTCCACGACCTGCCAGAAGCGCGGGCTGTGGTTCATCTCGACGAGATGCGCGACTTCATGGGCGATGACGTAGTCGATCGTCGCCGGGGCGAGATGGATCAGGCGCCAGTTGAGCCGGATGCCGCTTCGCAGGCTGCAGCTGCCCCAGCGCGTGCGCGCCGAGCTCAAGGCCAAGGGTGGCGCCATCTGGCCGATGCGTGCGGCCATCTCGACCAGCCGGGGCCGGAAGTGTTCGAGCGCACGCCGTTGCAACGCCCGTCGCGTCAGTGCCGACAGATCGGCATCGGGCCGCGCGGCAAGCCAGAGCTCGCCCTCGCTCCAGACGCCGCGATTGGCGCCGTGGGTCACGCGCACGCACACTTCGCCGCCGAGCAGCGGCAGGCGCGCGCCGTCAAAGATCGGCAGATGCCGGCGGGCGCCCTGGGCCGCGAAGGCGGCGAGTTTTTCCAGCACCCAGGCGCCATGCCCACGAATGAACGCCTCGATTTCCGCGAGCGTCACGCTGCGCGGCGCGCCGACACTGAGCCCGCGCTCGTCGATGCGCATGGCGAGTCGGCGCCGGTCGCGCCGCAGCGTATAAGCGACGATGTGGCCAGCGATGAGAAGGTAATGCTGCTTTCCCGGCCGGGTATCCTGCGGTGGCAGCTGGCGAAACAGTTCGAGCTGATCGGGCATCAGACCAGGGCAAACAGGTCTTCGACGGCGGCGGGCGCCCCCTCGGCCATCGCCCGGCAAAGCGCCTGCTCGATGACGGGCAGCGGTTGCTCGATCAGCCGCCAGTAGCAGCGCAGCACACCGCCATCGCGCTGCGCCCAATCCCCATGACGGCTGAAACTCAGCACGATCCGCAGCGTTGCGGCATCCGGGTGCCGTGTTGCCAGCGCCGAGTCGCGCAACACGCGCAGCGCCTCGTCACGCAGCCAGGCCTCCGTCATGTCGCGGATCTGCCGCGGTGTCGCAGCGGGCGGCAAAGGCAAGTGCAATGCATCACCCACCCGTTCGGGCCCCGGCCGGTCGGTATCGAGCTCGAGCGTGAGCCAGCCGCCGAGATAGGCGACACGCGCGCCGTCCCGCCAGGCGGTGTCGGCATCGTGGGCGACGGCATCAAGCCGCAGTCTCAGTTGCGGGTCTCGCTTCGGCATCGCGATAGAGATGTGGACTGATGCGACGCATTTCGGCCTCGATCCAGGCTTCGGCGAGCGCATTCACCTCGCCGGCGTTGCGGCCGGCAGTGTCGATCGGCGTGCCGATGCTCACCGTGACGATGCCGGGACGCTTGATGAACGCCTTGCGCGGCCAGCATTCGCCGGAATTGTGCGCCACCGGCACGGCCGGAACCTTCGCGGCGACGGCGAGCATCGCGCCGCCGATCTTGAAATCGCGCCTCTGCCCTGGCGCGACGCGCGTGCCTTCCGGAAAGACCACCACCGAATACCCTTCGGCCAGCCGTTGCTTGCCCCGCTCGATGACCTGCTTCAACGCCGCCTTGCCGGAGGTGCGGTCGATGGCTACGAAGGGCATCAGCTTCATGCCCCAGCCGAAGAACGGCAGCCAGTTGAGCTCGCGCTTGTAGACGAATGAGGTGAGCGGAAAGATCAACTGCAGCGCGAAGGTCTCCCAGGCCGACTGGTGCTTGGCCAAAATCACACAGGGCCCGGCTGGCACATTCTCAGCACCGATGATGCGCATGCGGATGCCGAGCAGATGTTCGGTCAGCCACATCACGAAACGCACCCAGGGCATCACGAGCAGCCGCCGGCTGCGCAGTGGCAACCAGAACAGCAACAACAGCAAGGCGACGACCAGCACCAGCGACGGCACCATCACCAGCATGAAGAGCGAAGAGCGCAGCAGATTCATTCAGCGGGCCTCTCTACGCCGTGAGTTTCTGCACGGCGGTCGCCAGGTCGGGGAAGACCAACGTGTGGCTTGGCAGTGCAGCATCTTTCTCGGTTTTCCTGCCCTTGCCGGTCAGCACCAGGATCGGCTGCGCGCCCACCGCCACCGCCGATTCGAGATCACGCAAGGAATCGCCGACCACCGGCACGCCGGCGAGACTGACGTTGTAGCGCGCGGCGATCTCCTTCAGCATGCCGGGCTTGGGCTTGCGGCATGCGCAATTGTCGGCGTTGGTGTGGGGGCAGAAGAAGATCGCATCGATCGCGCCGCCGGCGTGGGCGACTGCCTTGATCATCTTGTCATGGATCGCGTTCAGCGTATCCATGTCGAAGAGACCGCGGCCGATGCCGGACTGATTGGTGCTTACGACGACGCGAAACCCCCACTGGTTGAGCCGCGCGATCGCTTCGAGACTGCCGGGGATGGGGATCCACTCCTCGGGCGACTTGATGTAGAGCTCGGAGTCCTGGTTGATGACACCGTCACGGTCGAGGATGATCAGCTTCGTCGCGGGCATGGGCGGCGATCAAGCGGAGAGGCGCGAGAGATCGGCGATGCGGTTCATCGCCTGATGCAGGATCGCCAGCAAGCCCAGCCGGTTGGCGCGCAGCGCCGCATCCTCGACATTCACCATCACGTCGTCGAAGAACGCGTCCACCGAGACTTTGAGCGCGGCGAGCCTTGCCAGCGATGCGGTGTAGTCGCCCAGCTCGAAGAGCGCGTCGGCTTCCGGCTTGATCGCAGTCAGCTGCGCATGGAGAGCACGCTCGGCCTCCTCGCTGAAGAGCGTCGGATCGACCGTCGGTGCCACCACGCCTTCCGCCTTCTTGAGGATGTTGCCGACCCGCTTGTTGGCGGCGGCGAGGCTTTCCGCTTCCGGCAGCCGGGCGAAGGCGCGCACCGCGGCGAGCCGCTTCGGCACCTGATCGATGCGCACCGGGCGCAACGACAACACTGCATCCACTTCCTGGGCCGTGTAGCCCTGCTCGCGCAGCATCCCTGCCAGGCGCTCGAACACGAAGCTCTCGAGCTCGTGCCGCGCATCGCGCAGCATTCCGGCAGGAAACACGGCGAAGGCCGCTTCGATCAGGTCATCGAGCGGCAGCGCGAGCTCTTTCTCGATCAGCATGCGCAGCACGCCCAGCGCGTGACGGCGGAGCGCGAAGGGATCCTTGTCGCCGGAAGGCGACTGGCCGATACCGAACAGTCCGGCCAGCGTCTCCAGCTTGTCGGCGAGCGCAACACAGAGGCCGACGTCGCCGCGCGGCAGATCATCCCCAGCGAAGCGCGGCTTGTAGTGATCCTCGATCGCGTCGGCGATCTCGACGGGTTCATTGTCATGCAGTGCGTAATAGCGGCCCATGATGCCCTGCAGCTCGGGGAACTCGCCGACCATGTCGGTCAGCAGGTCGGCCTTGGCCAGCAGCGCGGCGCGGTCCGCGGCATGGGCGAGCTCTGCGCTGCCGAGCCGCTCGCCGATCATGCGCGCCAGCCGTGCGACACGCTCGACGCGCTCGCCCTGGCTGCCGAGCTTGTTGTGATAGACCACTTTCGCCAGGCCCGGAATGCGGTCCAGCAGCGATTTCCTGCGGTCCTGGTCGAAGAAGAACTTCGCGTCCGCCAGCCGCGGACGCACCACGCGCTCGTTGCCGCCGATCACCGCCGAGGGGTCAGTGGGCCGGATGTTGCTGACGACGAGGAACTTGTTGGTGAGTTTGCCGGTGGCATCGAGCAGCGGAAAATACTTCTGGTTCGCCTTCATCGTCAGGATCAGGCATTCCTGCGGCACGTCGAGAAACTCTTTTTCGAACTGGCAGAGAAGCACGTTCGGCCGTTCGACCAAGGCGGTGACCTCGTCGAGCAGTGCCTCGTCCGCGATCGGCTGCAGGCCTTCCCTGAGCGCAGCCTCTTTGAGCTGCCGTTCGATCTCGGCGCGGCGCGCGGCAAAGCCCGGAATCACCGCGCCCTCTGCTTCCATCTGCTCTGCGTAGCTGTCGGCCTCGCGGATCACCAGCGGATGGGCGCTGGCTTCGAAGCGGTGGCCCTGGGTCTCGCGGCCGGCCGTCAGCCCCAGGATCGAGACCGGCACCACCTCGGCGCCATGAAGCGCGACGAGGCGGTGCGCAGGGCGCACGAAATGCACGGTGGTCCAACCGTCCTGCAGTTGATAGCTCATCACCTTCGGGATCGGCAAGCTGGCGAGCGTGGCTTCCAGCGCGGCCTGCAAGCCCTCTTGCAGGGTCATGCCGGGCACGACGCTGTCGAGGAACAGCGCCTCGGCCTTGCCGTCCATCTGCCGTTTGAGGCTCGGCACGACCGAGGCATCTTTCCCGAGCGCGGCGAGTTTCTTGAGCAGCGCCGGCGTAGGATTGCCGTGGGCATCGAGTCCGACGGCGACCGGCATCAGCTTCTGCTGCATGGGCCTATCGGCTGCCTTGGCCAGCACGTTGGCCAGATGCACGGCGAGACGCCGGGGCGAGGCGTAGGCGGTGACGGCCGTCTCATCGACGAGGCCGGCGGCCTTGAGCTTTTCAGCGAGTGTCGCGGCGAAGGCCTCACCCAGTTTCTTGAGCGCCTTCGGCGGCAGCTCCTCGACGAACAGTTCCACGAGCAAATTTTTCGTCGTCATGGTCAGGCTGCCTTCTTCTCGTTCAGTTTCGCCAGCACTTCGGCGGCATGTTCCTGCGGCGCCATCGGGAAGCCGAGCCGGGCGCGCGATTCGAGATAGCTTTGCGCCACGCTTCTGGCGAGCGTGCGGATGCGGCCGATGTAGGCGGCGCGCTCGGTCACCGAAATCGCACCGCGCGCATCGAGCAGGTTGAAGGTGTGGGCGGCCTTCAAGACCTGCTCATAAGCCGGCAGCGCGAGCTGCTGCTCCATCAGGTATTGCGCCTGTTTTTCGTGTGCGCCGAAGGCGGTGAGCAGGAATTCGACATCGCTGTGCTCGAAGTTGTAGGCCGACTGCTCGACCTCGTTCTGGTGGAACACATCGCCGTAGCTGATGCCCGGTGCATAGACGAGGTCGAAGACGTTCTCGACCCCCTGCAGATACATCGCCAGGCGCTCCAGACCATAGGTGATCTCGCCGGTGATCGGCTTGCAATCGATACCGCCGACCTGCTGGAAGTAGGTGAATTGCGTGATCTCCATGCCGTTCATCCACACTTCCCAGCCCAAGCCCCAGGCACCGAGCGTCGGATTTTCCCAGTCGTCTTCGACGAAGCGCACGTCGTTTTGCTTGAGATCGAAGCCCAAGGCTTCGAGTGAGCCGAGATAGAGATCGAGGATGTCCTCGGGCGCGGGCTTTAGCACCACCTGATATTGGTAGTAGTGCTGCAGACGGTTCGGGTTCTCGCCATAGCGGCCGTCCTTCGGTCGCCGCGAAGGCTGCACATAGGCGGCCTTCCACGGCTCGGGGCCGAGCGCGCGCAAGAAGGTGGCGGTATGCGAAGTGCCGGCGCCGACTTCCATGTCGTAGGGTTGCAAGAGCGCGCAGCCCTGCCGATCCCAGAAGCTTTGCAGGCGCAGGATGATTTCTTGGAAGGTGGGTTTCATGATTTTCTCGCCGAAAGCCGGATTTTAGCGGCTGCGCCGCTTCCGGTAAGCCGCGAAGCACCCTGGCAAAATGGCGCCAATCGCGAGCAGCAAAGCCAGGCCATCGCCCCAGCGCAGATAAGGCGTGATGCCCGCAAAACCTTGTGCCTCGACGATCAGCGCCCCGCGCGTGAAGGGCGGCAGGGCGGCGAGCACGCGGCCATCGGGCGCGATCGCCGCCGTCATCCCGGTGTTCGTCGCGCGCAGCATCATGCGTCCGGTCTCGAGGGCGCGCAGGCGGGAAATCTGCAAATGCTGCGGCTGGGCAAGCGAGTTGCCGAACCAGGCGGTGTTCGAGAGATTCACCAGTAATGTCGCCGCGGGCAGCGCGGCGCGTATCTCGTTGCCGAACAGGTCTTCGTAACAGATGTTCGGCGCGATCTTCTGCCCGGCAAGGTCAAGCGGTTCCTGGCGCGGCGGGCCGGCCGAGAAATCCGCCATCGGGATGCTCACCAGATCGAAGAACCAGGCAAATCCCGGCGGGATGTATTCGCCGAACGGCACCAGATGCCGCTTGGCATAGCTTTGCGCCCCCGCTTGGCCGAGCGCCACCGCGCCATTCACATAGCCGCCCTCGCGGTGGCGGATCGCGATCCCCAAGAGCACGTCGCCGTGCTGAGCGAGTCCTTGCCGAATTTCACGCGGCAGTGCGTCGAAGAACAGCGGAATCGAAGTTTCCGGCAACACGGTGAGGGCCGCGGGATGCTGTCGCGCCAAATCGAGATAGCTGTCGATCGACCGCTGCAGATTTTCCGGCCGCCACTTGAGACTCTGCGGAATGTTGCCTTGGAGAAGCGCGACTTTCAGCGGCGCGCCGGTGGGCTGCGTCCAGTCCATGCCGCGCAAGAGCAGGCCGCTGCCCACGATCAACCCGACCGTGGCGAGCACACCCGCCGTGCGCGACCTGCTCGCCGTGCCATGGGCGAATAGCGCGGCGACGAGCGCGACGAGGAAATTCATGCCGTGGATGCCCAGCACCGGCGCGAAGCCGGCGAGCGGATTCGGCGGGGTGGCCGAATAGCCGATCGCCAGCCACGGAAAGCCGGTGAACAGCCAGCCGCGCAGCCACTCGGTCAGCGTCCACAGCCCGGCCAACAGCAGTGACTGCCGGACAAAGTCGGCGCTGGCGAGACGGCAGGCGAGATAGGCGGCGAGCGCGGGAAACAGCGCGAGATAGGCGCAAAACAGCAGTGTTGCGACGACGGCGAGCGGCGCGGCCATGCCGCCGACGTCATGCAGGCTGACATAAACCCACGAGACACCGGTGAGGAAGAAGCCCAGGCCCCAGGCAAATCCCAAACCGGCGGCAGCGCGAGCGGAGGGCGCGCGCTGCCAGAGGCGGAACAACAGCGCGAGGGTGAAGACCGGCAGCGCGAAGAGCTCGAAGGGTGCGAAGCCGAGGACCGTCGCCGCGCCCAGGCCCGCGGCGAACAATGCCTGCCTCATGAAGCGGAATCGATGGGCAGCCGCTTTTGCGGATCGACCAGCAGCGTGTGCACGCGCCGGCTGTCGGCACGCAGCACCTGGAAGCGCAGGCCATCGATGACAACGACCTCATTGCGCTTCGGCAGGCGGCCGAGCGCCTTGATCACCAGCCCGCCGACCGTATCGAACTCCTCGTCCGAGAAATGTGTGCCGAAGGCGGCGTTGAAGTCGGCGATCTCGGTGATCGCCTTGACGCGGTAACGGCCCGCGTTGTCGAGCACGATGTTGCCCACCGATTCGTCGAAGTCGTATTCGTCCTCGATGTCGCCGACGATCTGCTCGAGCACGTCCTCGATGGTGACGAGCCCGGCGACACCGCCGTATTCATCGACGACGATCGCCATGTGATTGCGCGAGGCGCGGAATTCGCGTAGCAGGACATTCAAGCGCTTCGATTCGGGAATGAACACCGCCGGCCGCAGGCTGTCGCGCAGGTCGAACTCGCGGCCGGCGAACGGCCGCAGCAGGTCTTTGGCGAGCAGGATGCCGATCACGTCGTCCTTGCTCTCGCCGATCGCCGGAAAGCGCGAGTGGGCGGTATCGAGCGCGAAATCGACGATCTTCTCGAGCGGATCGTGGATCGAGACGACATCCATCTGCGCGCGCGGCACCATGATGTCGCGCACCTGCATTTCGGAGACCGCCAGGGCGCCTTCGATGATGGAGAGCGCATCGGCATCCATCAGGTTGCGGTCGTGCGCCTTGCGCAACAGCTGCAGCAGTTGTTCGCGGTCTTCGGGCTCGCCGAGCAGTAGCAGCGAGAGACGTTCCAGCAATGACGGGCGACTTCGGGAAGGGTCCATGGTTTAAGTGCATTACAAGGTGAAAAGTGAGGCAACGAAACGATCGTTTCCACGACGGCAGCCTACCTTCGCGGCGCAAGCCGCGCTGATAGTCTCCCCTCCCGCGAGGGAGGGGCTGGGGGAGGGCGGGCGTCTATTTTTGCGCATGGGTATTTCATCCTCTGCGGGTGCCGATTGCCGCCATGCGCGTTAAGCGTAAGGATCGGGGATGCGGAAACGGGCCAGGATGGTTCGCTCGCGCGCTTCCATCCGCGCAGCATCGGCTTCGTTCGTCTCGTGGTCGTATCCTTGCAGATGAAGCATACCATGCACCACCATGTGCGCCAGATGCGCGCGCAAGGCCTTGCCCTGCTCGACCGCCTCGCGCCGCACCACCGGCAGGCAGATGACCAGATCGCCGACCACCGGCTCGTCCTCATAGACGAAGGAGAGCACGTTCGTCGCATGATCCTTGCCGCGATAGGCGCGGTTGAGTGCGCGGCCTTCATCCGCATCGACGAAGCGCACCGTGACGGTGACGGGCTTCTCCTGCGCCGCGCGCACCCAGCGACGCAGCTGCGCACGGTCTGGCAGATCAGCGCCAGCGACGGCGTATTGCACCGCGAGATGCAGTTCAGGCGTTTTCCTGCTCATAGGCGGCAACGATGCGCGCAACCAGCGGATGGCGCACCACGTCGGCGGCGTCGAATTCGGTGAAGGCCAGCCCGCGCACCTGGGCGAGGATGCGCCGCGCCTCGATGAGCCCGGATTTCTGCCCCTTGGGCAGGTCCATCTGTGTCACGTCGCCGGTGATCACCGCCTTGGTGCCGATGCCGATGCGCGTCAGGAACATCTTCATCTGCTCGGGGGTGGTGTTCTGCGCCTCGTCGAGAATGATGAAGGCATGGTTCAACGTGCGCCCGCGCATGTAGGCCAGGGGCGCGACCTCGATGGCCTGCTTCTCGAACAGGCGCATCACCTTGTCGAAGCCCATCAGGTCATAGAGCGCATCGTAGAGCGGCCGCAGATAGGGATCGACCTTCTGCGCCAGATCGCCGGGCAGAAAGCCGAGCCGCTCGCCGGCCTCGACGGCCGGGCGGGTGAGCACGATGCGCTGCACCTGCTCGCGTTCGAAGGCATCGACGGCACTGGCGACGGCGAGATAGGTCTTGCCGGTGCCGGCCGGGCCGATGCCGAAGGTGATGTCGTGCTCCTGGATGGCCTTCAGATACTCGACCTGATGCGGCGTGCGGCCGTGCAGATCGGCCTTGCGGGTGAGCAGGCCGGCGGCAGGCGCAGGAATCTCGCCGCGGTTCCTCAGCTCGATCAGCCCCAACTGGATGTCGTCGACCGACAGCGGTGTGGCCGCCTGCGCATAGAAATGCCGCAGCGCGGTCGCTGCCAGCCGCGCCTGGTCCGGTTCGCCGCTGATCCGGCAATGTTCGCCGCGGCGCGTCAGCACGACATCGAAGGCTTGCTCGATCTGGCGCAGATTCTCGTCGAGCGCGCCGCAGAGATTCGCCAGCCGGACGTTGTCGACCGGTTGCAGTTCGACGGAAAGGCTCTTGGTTTTCACTGAGCGTCGTGCCGTGTTGCCAGCGCCGACTTTCACTTCTGTGCTTCGGCCAGTTGCGCCTCGGCTGCAGAAAGAATCCAGACCCGATACACCGCGCCCATCGCATCCGTCTGGTAACGCACCAGGGCGCGGGCGGGCATCAGCGGCGGCAGGATCGTCATGTTGTATTCATTGCGGATCACGACGCCAGGCGAAAGCAGATAAGTCTGGCCGTCGATCTGCACCTGGCCGTTGACGGGCGCACTCATCACGCCCCGTTTCGCCTCGACGGGCAAATGGCGCACCATTCCCGTAACCGGTTGGGGTGCAGCAGGCGTCAGGGCCGACTCGACGGCCGAGCCGATGAGGGAACCGACGATCGCGGCGCTGATGGGATCGAGAGGCATGGAATGATGATAATCGTTTTGCCGTTCTTCGGAAACATGTCTGATTGCTATATAGTGCATTCTTCCGTCATCGGTCAGGAGAAAAAACATGGGCGGCTTTCTCAAGGAGTTCCGCGAATTCGCCATCAAGGGCAACGTGATGGATCTGGCCATCGGCGTGATCATCGGCGGCGCTTTCGGCAAGATCGTCGATTCGGTGGTCGGTGATCTGATCATGCCGCTCGTCGGCCGAATCGTCGGCGGACTGGATTTCAGCAACTACTTCATCCCTCTCAAGGAAGTGCCCCCCGGCGTCGCGATGACCCTCGCCGAGGTCAAGAAGGCCGGTGTGCCGGTGTTCGCCTATGGCAGCTTCCTCACCGTGCTGCTCAACTTCCTGATCCTCGCCTTCATCATTTTCGTGATGGTCAAGCAGATCAACCGCCTGAAACGCGAGGAAGCCGCCGCACCGGCCGCACCGCCACCGACGCCGGAAGACATCGTCCTGCTGCGCGAAATCCGCGACGCGCTGAAAAAATAACCCGCCGAAACCCCTGCGAAACGCCGCGAGCGGGATGATAGCTCGGCGCACGGAGCGCAGCGACCGAGACATACCGGGTAGGTAGGCGAGGGAGCGAAAACGAAGTTTGGCGAAGCCAAAACGAAGTTTCGGCGCAGGCTAACATCGGCGCAGCCGATGTTAAGCGAAGCGGCCGGAGCCAACACCGCGCAACGCAGCAGACCGCCCGCACAGCCAGTTTCGCAGGGGTTTCTCAGTCGGCGACGAATGGATTACCGCGCCGTTCGGCGCCGAAAGTGGACAGTGGGCCGTGGCCGGGGATGAAGACGTAATCGTCGCCGAGCGGAAACAGCTTGGCGCGGATCGAACGGATCAGCGCCGCATGGTCGCCGCGCGGGAAATCCGTGCGGCCGATCGAGCCGGCGAACAAGACATCGCCGACGATCGCCAGTCGTGACGGCCGGTGGATGAAGCAGACATGCCCCGGCGTGTGACCGGGGGTGTGGAGGACTTCCAGCGTCTCGTCGCCCACCGTCACCGTATCGCCCTCCTCCAGCCAGCGGTCGGGCTTGAGCGCTGCCGTGTCGGGAAAGCCGAACATGCGGCACTGTTCGGGAAGCGCATTGAGCCAGAACGCATCCTCGCGCTGTGGCCCCTCGACCGGCACGGAAAGCCGCCGTGCCAGTGCCGCCGTGCCGCCGACATGGTCGATGTGGCCGTGGGTGAGCAGGATTTTCTCGACCCGCAGCCCGCGCGCAGCGATCGCCGCGAGAATCTCTTCCACGTCGCCACCGGGATCGACCACCGCCGCGCGGCGCGATTCCGGCTCCCAGAGCAGGCTGCAGTTCTGTTCGAAGGGCGTTACGGGCAAAATGGCGTATTCCATGCCTGCGATGTTATCCGATCCGATGCCCAGCGCCGCCCCGCCTCTCGTCGTCGACCGGCTCGTCAAACGCTACGATGGCCAGCCGGCGGTCGACGGCCTGTCGTTCTCGGTTGCCCGGGGCGAATGCTTCGGCCTGCTCGGCCCCAACGGCGCCGGCAAGACCACCACGCTGCGCTGCTGCCTGGGTCTCACCGCGCCCGACGGCGGCCGGATCACCGTGCTCGGCCTGCCGGTGCCGCCGCATGGCCGCGAGGCGCGGATGCGCATCGGCGTGGTGCCGCAGTTCGACAATCTCGATCCGGATTTCAGCCTCGCCGAGAACCTGCTCGTCTACGGCCGCTATTTCGGCCTGCCCGATGGCGTGCTGAAGGTGCGCATTCCCGCGCTGCTCGAATTCGCCGGTCTGGCCGGCAAGGAACGCGGCAACATCCGCACGCTCTCGGGAGGCATGAAGCGCCGCCTCACCCTCGCCCGGGCGCTGATCAACGACCCCGAGCTGCTGGTGCTCGACGAGCCGACCACCGGTCTGGACCCCCAGGCGCGCCACCTGATCTGGGAACGATTGCGCGAGCTGCTCGCCCAAGGCAAGACGATCCTGCTCACCACGCACTTCATGGAGGAGGCCGAGCGCCTTTGCGACCGGCTGCTGATCATGGACCACGGACGCCGCATCGCCGAAGGTTCTCCACGCGCGCTGATCGCGGCGCATGTGCCGGTCTCGCCGGATCCGCTGCGGCCGGCGAATCTGGAAGACGTGTTCCTCAAGCTCACCGGCCACGAACTGAGGGATTGATGGACAGCCGTTTCCCAACACTTTCCTGGCGTGCGATCGCGGTATTCCGCCGTAATCTGCTGGTGTGGAGGAAGCTCGCCCTGCCTTCGCTGCTCGGCAATCTCGCCGATCCGATGATCTATCTGTTCGGCCTCGGCTACGGCCTCGGCGGCCTGTTGCCGCCGATCGAGGGCATGCCCTACATCGCCTTCCTCGCCGCTGGCACGGTGTGCGCCTCGACGATGAACGCCGCCTCCTTCGAAGCGCTTTACTCGGCGTTTTCGCGCATGAACGTGCAGCGCACCTGGGAAGCGATCATGAATGCGCCTCTCCTGCTCGACGACGTGCTCGCCGGCGAATGCCTGTGGGCCGCGGCGAAGGCGAGTCTTTCCGGCGCGGCAATCCTCGCGGTGATCTGGGCGCTCGGCTATGTCGCCGGGCCGCTCGCGCTGTGGGCGCTGCCGGCGATCTTCCTCACCGGCCTCACCTTCGCCGCGCTCGGTCTGATCATCACGGCGATCTCGCCGTCCTTCGATTTCTTCATGTATTACTTCACGCTGTTCATCACGCCGATGGTGCTGGTCTGCGGCGTTTTTTTTCCAGTCGATCAGTTGCCAGCCTTCGTGCAGGCCATCGCCGCTTGGCTGCCGCTGTCGCACTCGGTCGCGTTGATCCGGCCATTGATCTTCGGCCAACTCCCTGCGCATCCAGTGCTCAACGTCGTGGTGTTGAGCACCGTCACCTGCGCCGCCTTCTGGCTTGCGGTCGTGCTCGCCCGGCACCGCTTCCTCAAATAATCCTCAAATAATCCTGTTGCACGGGACGGGCCCGCGCGCGATACTTCACGCCTGCGGTCTGAAAGGCGACCCCTTTCGCACTGCGACAACCGGTCGGCAGGGGCTTACCCGCCCTGTGCCGTGTAATGACCAAGACGCAAGACACGATCGAGCGAGGAGTGACCACCATGAGCACGCCGCTACGGCTTTATGTGCCCGAGCCCACCGGACGACCGGGCCGCCATACCGATTTTTCATACTTGCACGTCTCCCCGGCAGGCAGCGTACGCCGCCCGCCGATCGACACCCAGCCTTACGACACCAGCGACCTCGCTTTCGCGCTGGTGCGCGTGCTCGACGACGAGGGCAATGCCATTGGTCCCTGGGTGCCGGAACTGACCCCGGACGAGCTGCGCTTCGGCCTCGCGACGATGCTGAAGACGCGCATCTTCGACGCGCGCATGCTGATCGCCCAGCGGCAGAAGAAACTTTCGTTCTACATGCAATGCCTCGGCGAGGAAGCCATCGCGGTGGCCCATGCGCTGGCGCTCGAACCCGACGACATGACCTTCCCGACCTACCGCCAGCAGGGCCTCTTGATGGCGCGCGGGGCGCCGCTCGTCGATATCATGTGCCAGCTGTTTTCGAACGAGCGCGACCCGATGAAGGGCCGCCAGCTGCCGGTGCTCTACTCGTTCCGCAAGTACGGCTTCTTCAGCATCTCGGGCAATCTCGCCACCCAGTATCCGCAGGCGGTCGGCTGGGCGATGGCCTCGGCGATCAAGGGCGACACGAAGATCGCCTCGGGCTGGATCGGCGACGGTTCGACGGCCGAGTCCGACTTCCATGCCGCGTTGATCTTTGCGCACGTCTATCGCGCGCCGGTGATCCTCAACGTCGTCAATAACCAGTGGGCGATCTCGACCTTCGAAGCCATCGCCGGCGGCGAGGGCACCACCTTCGCGGCACGCGGCATCGGCGCCGGCATCGCCTCGCTCAGAGTCGATGGCAACGACTTCCTCGCCGTCTATGCCGCCTCGCGCTGGGCGGCCGAACGCGCGCGCAACAATTTCGGCCCGACGCTGATCGAGTGGGTCACCTACCGCGCCGGTGCGCATTCGACCTCGGACGATCCGACCAAATACCGGCCGGCCGATGACTGGCAGCATTTCCCGCTCGGCGATCCGGTCGAGCGCCTGAAACGGCATCTGATCAAGCTCGGCGAGTGGTCAGAAGAACGGCATGCGGCGCTGACGCAGGAACTCGAGGCCGAGATCGCCGCCGCGCAGAAGGAGGCGGAAAGCTACGGCACGCTCGCCGATGGCCATGTGCATAGCGCCGCCGACATGTTCACGGATGTCTATGAGACGATGCCCGCGCATCTCGTGCGCCAGCGTCAGGAACTGGGGGTCTGAGATGGCGACGATGTCGATGATCCAGGCCCTGCGCTCGGCGATGGACGTGATGCTCGCCCGTGATGACAATGTCGTGATCTACGGCGAGGATGTCGGCTACTTCGGCGGTGTGTTCCGCTGCACCGAGGGCCTGCAGCAAAAATACGGCAAGTCGCGCGTGTTCGATGCACCGATCTCGGAGAGCGGCATCGTCGGCACGGCGGTCGGCATGGCCGCCTACGGCCTGCGGCCGGTGGTCGAGATCCAGTTCGCCGACTATTTCTATCCGGCCACCGACCAGATCGTCTCGGAGGTGGCGCGGCTGCGTTACCGCTCGGCCGGCGAGTTCATCGCGCCGCTCACCATCCGCATGCCCTGCGGCGGTGGCATCTACGGCGGGCAGACGCACAGCCAGAGCCCGGAAGCCTTCTTCACCCATGTCTGCGGCCTGCGCACGGTGATGCCCTCGAACCCCTACGACGCCAAGGGTCTGCTGATCGCCGCGATCGAGTGCAACGACCCGGTGATCTTCCTCGAGCCGAAACGCCTCTACAACGGCCCGTTCGACGGCCACCACGAGCGGCCGGTCACGCCCTGGTCGAAACATCCGAAAGGCGAGGTGCCGGAGGGCTACTACACGGTGCCGCTCGACTCCGCCGCCGTCCATCGCCCCGGCACGCAGCTGACGGTGCTGACCTACGGCACGATGGTGCATGTCGCCGAATGCGCGGCCAACGAGTCCGGCATCGATGCCGAGATCATCGACCTGCGCAGCCTTTGGCCGCTCGATCTCGACACCATCGTCGCCTCGGTGAAGAAGACCGGCCGCTGCGTCGTCGTCCATGAGGCGACGCGCACCAGCGGCTTCGGCGCCGAACTCGTCGCGCTGGTGCAGGAGCATTGCTTCTGGCATCTCGAAGCGCCGATCGAGCGCGTCACCGGCTGGGACACGCCCTACCCGCACGCGCAGGAATGGGCTTATTTCCCCGGCCCGCAGCGGGTGGCCGAGGGCTTCAAGCGCGCGCTGGAGGGCCAATGACATGGGAATCTATGTGATCAAGATGCCGGACATCGGCGAAGGCATCGCCGAAGTCGAACTCGCGGCGTGGAACGTCAAGGTCGGCGACACGGTGGTCGAGGACCAGCCGCTCGCCGACGTGATGACCGACAAGGCCACCGTCGAAATCCCGTCGCCGGTGGCGGGCAAGGTCATCGCGCTCGGCGGCAAGGCGGGCGACATCATGCAGGTGGGCGCTGAACTGATCCGTCTCGAAGTGGCCGGCGCAGGTAATGTCAAGGAAAGCGCCGCCCTGCCGCAGCCGGCATCCCAAACCGCGTCCGCCGCGCCCCCGCCCTCCAAGCCTGTCGCCGCCGAACCCGCCGCACCGGCCGCAGTCGCGCAAAAGTCGGCGCTGGCGGCACGGCACGTACCACCGCCCGCACCGGCACGACAGCCGGGTGAGAAGCCGCTCGCTTCGCCTGCGGTGCGCCGTTATGCATGGGACCGCGGCATCGATCTGCGCTTCGTTTCCGGCAGCGGCCCGGCCGGGCGCATCCTGCGCGAGGATGTCGATGCCTTCATTGCCGGCCGGCAGGGCGTCGCCACGCCAGCCCCGCAGCGCGCGCGGATCGAGTGGGAAGAAGCGATCCCGGTCATCGGACTGCGCCGCAAGATCGCGCAGAAGATGCAGGAAGCGAAGCGCCACATCCCGCACTTCGCCTATGTCGAGGAAATCGACATCACCGACTGCGAAGCACTGCGCCAGCAGCTGAATGCCAAGTATGCAGAAACGCGCGGCAAGCTCACGCTGCTGCCTCTGCTGATTCGCGCGATCGTGCTGGCGGTGCGCGCGTTTCCGCAGGTCAATGCGCGCTATGACGACGAGGCCGATGTCGTGACACGTTACGGCGCGGTGCATCTGGGCATCGCCACGCAGACCGACGGTGGGCTGATGGTGCCGGTGATGCGCCATGCCGAGACGCTCGATCTGTGGCAGATGGCGAGCGAGATTGCACGCCTGGCGGAGGCCGCGCGCAGCGGCAATGCCACCCGCGAGGAACTGTCCGGCTCGACGATCACGATCACCAGTCTCGGCGCGCTGGGCGGCATCGTCTCGACACCGGTGATCAATTACCCCGAGGTGGCGATCGTCGGTGTCAACCGCATGGTCGAACGGCCGGTGATCAAGAATGGCCAGATCGTCGCCCGCCAGATGATGAATCTCTCCTCATCCTTCGACCACCGCGTCGTCGACGGCATGGATGCGGCACGCTTCATCCAGTGCGTGCGCGGCTACCTCGAATCCCCCGCGACGCTTCTCGTCGAATGAGGCATCCATCATGTTGACTGAAACCACTACCCTGCTCGTCGTCGGCGGCGGCCCCGGCGGCTATGTCGCCGCGATCCGCGCCGCGCAACTGGGCATTCCCACCGTGCTGGTCGAAGGCGAATCCCTTGGCGGCACCTGTCTCAACGTCGGCTGCATTCCCTCGAAGGCGTTGATCCACGTCGCCGACGAGTTCCACCGGGCGCGCCATTTCGCCGGCGATTCGCCGCTGGGCATCCAGGTGCAATCGGCCGCCATCGACGTCGCCCGGGCCGTCCAGTGGAAAGACGGCGTCGTGAAAAAGCTCACCGGCGGCGTCGCCACACTGCTCAAGAAAGCCGGTGCACGCGTCGTCAGAGGCTTCGCGCGCATCGTCGATGGCAAGACCGTCGAGGTGCGTCCCGCCGACGGCGGTGAGCCGTGGCGCATCGCTGGCGAGCATCTGCTGCTCGCCAGCGGCTCGGTCGCCACCGCGCTGCCGGGACTGCCGTTCGGCGGCAACGTGATCTCCTCGACCGAGGCGCTCTCGCCGCAAACCCTGCCGCAACGGCTGGTCGTCGTCGGCGCCGGCTACATCGGTCTCGAGCTCGGCATCGTCTATCGCAAGCTCGGCGTCGAGGTCGCCATCGTCGAGGCGCAGCCGCGCATCCTGCCCGCCTATGACGAAGAACTCACCAGACCGGTCGCGGCCTCGCTGCGTCAGTTGGGCGTCGAGGTCCATACCGGCTGCGCGGTGCGCGGCCTGAATGCCGCCGGCACCGCGGTGCGCCTGCGCAATCTCGCCGGCGAGGAGCGCGAGCTGCCCGCCGACCGCGTGCTGGTCGCGATCGGCAGAAAGCCACGTATCGAAGGATGGGGACTGGAATCGCTCGGCCTGGCGATGAACGGCAATGCCGTGAAAATCGACCGCCAATGCCGCACCTCGATGCGCAACGTCTGGGCCATCGGCGATCTGACCGGCGAGCCGATGCTCGCGCATCGCGCGATGGCGCAGGGCGAAATGGTCGCCGAGATCATCGCCGGCCGCCGGCGCGAGTTCGTGCCGGCGGCAATCCCCGCCGTCTGCTATACCGATCCGGAGATCGTCGTCGTCGGCCTCTCGCCCCATGAAGCGGAAGCGGCCGGCATCGACGCGCTCCACGCGCACTTCCCCTTCGCCGCCAACGGCCGTGCGCTGACGATCGATGCATCGACCGGCTTTGTGCGCGTCGTCGCGCGCCGCGACAACCATCTGATCCTCGGCTGGCAGGCCGTCGGGCGCGGAGTGGCCGAACTTGCGACGGCATTCTCGCAATCGCTGGAAATGGGCGCCTGCCTCGAAGACGTCGCCGGCACGATCCATGCCCATCCGACGCTCGGCGAAGCGGTGCAGGAAACGGCCCTGCGCGCACTGGGGCAGGCGATCCACATCTGATCCAGCCGGGAGAAGCAGCCCTTCTTCTGGACGAAGGAGATGACCTATGCTATCAATAAGTGACATAGGGCTATCTATCGCGTTTATGAAGGAACGACCATGACAATCAAAGCGGATGTGGTTATTGATTATTCGGGCATGACATGCCCAGCACCGTTACTTGGTGCAAAGAAAATACTCGATGATCTCAAGCCAGGGCAGACGCTTTGTCTCATCTCGGACTGTACGGGCGTGCATGACGACCTGCTGACCTGGTGCACACATTCCGGCAATGTGCTGGTTTCGGCCACGCCGCAGGGCGGCGGTGTTGCCTATCTGTTACGCAAAGCCGGCAAAGAGGACAAGAAACTCACTCCACACGCGACACTGGACATGCGTGGCATCTCCTGCCCCGGCCCGATCCTTGAGGCCAAGAAACTGTTGCAAGGCATGAAGAGCGGCGAAATCCTGCAGCTCGTCACGGACTGCACTGCTGCGCGCGACGAGATTCCCCTCTGGGGACGGGAAACGTCGATCAAGCTGCTCGATACGCGAGAAATTGCCACAGGCACTTACGAGTTCTATTTACAGAAGAGTTGAGGTGGCAGATGGGCCATAGTGCGCCATCGGCCGCTACTCCAGGAAACGGATGGAAGGCATTCAGGGGGGACACCAATGAAATCGGTCAAGCAGCTTTTGCACAGCAATCCATCCCGATTGCTGGTGAGCGTCACACCCGACGCCACCGTCATTCAGGCGCTCAACACCATGAATGACCACAACATTGGTTCCGTCGTGGTGATGGACGACGACAAATTGATCGGCATCTTCACCGAGCGCGACTACATTCGCAATGTGGTGCTGAAAGGCCTGGATCCGATCAATACCCGGATTGGCGATCTGCCGATGGGCAAGGTGTGCTATGTCACGCCGGAATACACGCTCGACGAGGTCATGGCCCTGATGACCGAGAAACGCATTCGCCATGTGCCGGTGCTCGACCACGAGCAGAAGGTCATCGCCATCGTCTCGATCGGCGATCTGGTGAAAAGCATCATCGATGAGCAGACATTCGAGATCGAGCAACTGGTCCGTTACATCACTGGCTGAGCCAGAGTCGGTGCAAGTAGAGCGACGTCCTGGCGACCTTTTTCAGCTCGAGCCAACCGCATGTGATTTCCCAGTGCTAAAAAGACATCGGCCCCCTTGCGCAAACAGCAGGCGTCCGAGATGAGTGGTCCCGGCTGGAAACCTGGCGAAAAACATAGCATCCGAGCGGTAACTGGTCGGCGTGCTGAATGACTACAATGTCCTCCAAACACGGAGGATAGACACCATGCCCCACCCGCTCGCCGGCAAACCCGCTCCCGCCGACAGCCTGATCGACGTTTCCGCGTTGCTCGCCGCCTATCGCTGGCCGGCGACGCAGCCCGTGGCATTTGGCACCAGCGGCCATCGCGGCAGCGCACTCAATGGCAGCTTCAACGAGGCGCACATACTCGCCATCAGTCAGGCCGTCGCCGAATACCGTCGGGAGGCCGGCATCACGGGGCCGCTGTTCCTCGGCATGGACACCCATGCGCTCTCCGCGCCGGCGCAGCAGAACGTCATCGAGGTACTGGCCGCCAACGGTGTCGAGGTGCATTTCCAGCAAGGCGGCGGCTTCACCCCGACACCGGCGATCTCGCGCGCGATCCTCGCCCACAATGACGATGAAAGTCTGCGTTCGCGGGACGGCACTGCCGATGGCATCGTCATCACCCCGTCGCACAATCCGCCCCAGGATGGCGGCATCAAGTACAACCCGCCGCATGGCGGGCCGGCCGACACCGATGTCACCGGCTGGATCGAGCAGCGCGCCAATGCCTTGATGGCCGACGGCAATCGCGGCGTGAAACGACACTCTTACGCCGAGGCGCTGGCGGCGCCGAATGTCCGTGCCGACGACCTGATGACCCCCTACATCGCCGCGCTCGGCGAGGCGATCGACATGGAGGCGATCCGCCAGGCGAATCTCAAGATCGGCGTCGATCCGATGGGGGGGGCTGCCGTCCATTACTGGCCGCAGATCGCCGCGCATTACGGCCTCGACATCACGGTGGTCAATCCGGACGTCGACCCGACCTTCGGCTTCATGCCGCTCGACCACGACGGCAAGATCCGCATGGACTGCTCGAGTCCCTACGCGATGGCCAGCCTCGTCGGCCTCAAAGACCACTTCGACATCGCCTGGGGAAATGACGCCGACGTCGACCGCCACGGCATCGTCACGCCATCAAGCGGCCTCATGAATCCGAATCACTATCTCGCGGTGGCGATCGACTACCTGCTCGGCCACCGCCCGCTGTGGTCGCAGATCGCCGCGATCGGCAAGACGCTGGTCTCCTCCAGCATGATCGACCGTGTGGTGAAGGGCCGCGGCCGCCGGCTGCTCGAAGTGCCGGTCGGCTTCAAGTGGTTCGCGCAGGGGCTGCATGACGGCACGATCCTCTTCGGCGGTGAGGAGAGCGCCGGCGCGAGCTTCCTGAAAAAGGACGGCACGGCCTGGAGCACCGACAAGGACGGCATCCTCTTGGGCCTGCTCGCGGCGGAGATCACCGCCGTCACCGGCGCCGATCCCGGCCGTCATTACGAAAAGCTCGCTGCGCAATATGGCGCGCCGCATTATCTGCGCATCGATACACCCATCACGCCGGAACAGAAGGCCGCCTTCAAGAACCTCACGCCTGAGCGTGTGACGGCGACGACGCTCGCCGGCGAGCCGATTGGCGCCAAGCTCACTCGCGCGCCCGGCAACGATGCGCCGATCGGCGGCCTGAAAGTCACGACGGCCAACGGCTGGTTCGCCGCGCGCCCCTCCGGCACCGAGGACATCTACAAGCTCTACGCCGAGAGTTTCGTCTCTGCTGAGCATCTGCAACGGATCGTCGCCGAGGCGCAGCAGATCGTCGCCGCGGCGCTAGCTTGATCCACTCCCCAGATAGCGCGGCTCGTCGAACAGCGAAGTGAACACGACCCGCTTCACCTCGGGGTGGTCGGGCACGAGGTAGAGCGCCGGCATCAGCATCTCCTCGAAGATGCCGCGTAAGGAGCGTGCGCCGGCCTTGTATTCCATCGCCAGATCGGCGATCTGCTCGAACACCGGCGGCGCAATCGTCAGCTCGACGCCATCGGCGGCGAAGATGGCGCGAAACTGCTTGTAGAGCGCGTTCTGCGGCTCGGTCATGATGCGCACCATCATCTCGCGGCTGAGCGGCTTGAGGCGTGCGACGATCGGCAGCCGGCCGGCGAACTCGGGGATCAGTCCATAGCGGAACAGGTCGGTCGGCTTGATGCGCGCGTTGAGGCGGTCGAGGATCTTCTGATTGTCGTCCTCGCCGGTGGCGATGAAGCCGAAGGTGTGCGTCTGGGCGAGGATTTCGTCGATGCCACTGAAAGCACCGCCGCAGATGAACAGCGTCTCGGTGGTGTCGAAATGGCCGCCGGCCTTGAGTTTCACCGGGGCACCTTCCATGATCTTCAACAGCGCATGCTGCACCCGCTCGCCGGCCGGGGTCCTCGCGCCGCCGGCTTCGGCGGGCGCCTTCAGTTTATCTATTTCGTCGATGAAGACGATGCCGCGCTGGGCGCGGGCGAGCTCGCCGCCGGCCTTGTCGATCAGGCGCGTGAGGATCGCCTCGATCTCCTCATTGACGTATTCGCTCTGCGCCAGTGAGGTGGCGTTGGCAGTGACGAAGGGCACGGCGAGCACTTTCGACAGCGTCTCGCACAACAGCGTCTTGCCGGTGCCGGTGGGGCCGACCAATAGCACATTGCTCTTGACGAGCTCGAGGCCCTGGTCTCTGGCCAGTCCCAGTTTGCGGTAATGGGTATGCACGGCGACGGCGAGCTGGCGCTTGGCCTCCTCCTGGCCGACGACGTGGCGGTCGAGAAACTCGACGATCTGGCTGGGGGTGAGTTCCATGCCCGCTAGAATAACAGGATGGCTGACATCTCTCCCGCCCTCTTGGTCATCACCAACCTGCCCGACAGCTACAGCGCCCATGCGCTGGCCGGCGCGCTGATCGAGGCGCGGCTCGCCGCCTGCGTCAACATCCTCGCGCCCTGCCGCTCGGTCTATCGCTGGCAGGGCAAGACGGAAAACGCCGAGGAAGTGCCGGTGCTGATCAAGACCAGCGCGGCGCGCTATGCGGCGCTGGAAGCCGCGATCCGTGCGCGCCATCCCTATGAACTTCCCGAGATCATCGCTGTCCCAATCGCTCACGGCCTGCCGGAGTATCTCGCCTGGGTCGCCTCGGAAACCACGGAATCCACGACATGCTGATCCGCCTCTTCGCCTTGTGGGCATTCCTCCTCGCCGGGCTTGCCCAGGCCGCCGAACCGCTCGATCCGGAAGTAGCCTACAAATTCTCGGCCCGCGCGCTGGATGAAAAGACCATCGAGGCGCGCTGGGACATCGCGCCCGACTACTATCTCTACCGCCACAAACTCGCCTTCCGCGCCGACGGCGCGAAGCTCGGCGACCCCGAAATCCCCAAGGGCAAGGAAAAGGAAGACGATTTCTTCGGCAAGGTGGAGACCTACCGCGGCACGCTGACGATCCGCATCCCCGTCGTCGAAGGCAGCGGCACGATCACTTTGCGCGCCGACTCACAAGGCTGCTGGGACGAAGGCATCTGCTACCCGCCGATGACCCAGCAGGCGAAAGTCACGCTGACGGCGATGAGCGCCGCGGCGCCTGCCGTTCCGGCTGCGGGTGCCGTCCCGCCAGCGCCGACTTTCGATGCTGCCGCTGACGAATCCGGCCGCATCGCCGGGTTGTTGAAGAACGCCGGCTTCTGGGTCGCCATCGCCAGCTTCTTCGGCTTCGGGCTACTGCTGGCGCTCACCCCCTGCGTGTTCCCGATGATCCCGATCCTCTCCGGCATCATCGTCAATCATGGCCACGCCGTCACCCATGCGCGCGCCTTCGCGCTCTCGCTCGCCTATGTGCTCGGCATGGCGGTGACCTACGCGGCGGTTGGCGTCGCGGCCGGTTTCTCAGGCACGCTGCTCTCGAATGCGCTGCAGAACGCCTGGGTGCTGTCCGCCTTCGCGTTGGTCTTCGTCGCCCTGGCGCTGTCGATGTTCGGTTTCTATGAACTGCAGCTACCTGCCGCATTGCAATCGAAGCTGTCGGACCGGGCCAACCGTCAGGGCGGCTCGCTGCCGGCCATCGCCCTCATGGGCGCGCTCTCGGCGCTGATCGTCGGCCCCTGCGTCGCCGCGCCCTTGGCCGGCGCGCTGCTCTACATCGCGCAGACGAAGGATGCCGTGCTCGGCGGTGCGGCGTTGTTCGCGATGGCGCTCGGCATGGGCGCACCCCTCATCGCCGTCGGCGTGTTTTCCCGCTCACTGCTGCCCAAACCCGGCGGCTGGATGGAGGGCGTGCGAAAGTTCTTCGGCGTCGTGCTGCTCGCCACCGCGCTGTGGCTCGTCGCGCCGGTGTTGCCGGCGTGGGCGGTGATGCTCGGCTGGGCGCTACTCTTGATCGTGCCGGCCATCTACCTCCATGCGCTTGACCCACTGCCGCCCCATGCCGGCGGCTGGCACCGGTTCTGGAAAGGCATCGGCATCGGCATGTTGCTCTATGGCGCGGCGTTGCTGCTCGGCCTGTTGGGCGGCAGCCGTGATCCGCTGCAGCCGCTCGGCTTCCTGCGGGTTTCCAGTGCCCAGACCATGGGTGCCGTCTCGCCAGCGCCGACTTTCGAAAGGGTGAAGACCAGCGCCGAGCTCGACGCGCGTGTGGCCGCCGCGAGCAAACCCGTGCTGCTCGACTTCTACGCCGACTGGTGTGTCTCCTGCAAGGAGATGGAGAAATTCACCTTCGCCGACCCGCAGGTTGCCGCGAAGATGAGGGAATTCGTGCTGCTCAAGGCCGATGTCACCGCCAATGATGCGGACGACAAGGCGCTCATGAAGCGCTTCGACCTCTTCGGCCCGCCGGGCACCGTGTTTTTCAAGAACGGTCAGGAAATCGCCGGCTTGCGGGTCGTCGGTTACCAGCCCGCGGCAGCATTTCTGCAAACGCTCGACCAGGCCTTGCGCCACTGAAAAAGGGGAACCCCATGTTCACCGGCATCGTCGCCGCCACCGGCAAGATCACTCACATCGAACCGCTCGAAACGGGCTTGCGCCTGACCATCGAAGCCCCCGGCCTGAACCTCAAGGATGTCGCCATCGGCGACTCGATCGCCCATTCGGGTGTCTGCCTGACCGTGATTGCCAAGAAGAAAAATGCCTATCAGGTCGAGGTCTCGCAGGAGACGCTGTCCTGCACCGTCGGCCTCGATACGCTCGGCGGCGAGGTCAATCTGGAAAAGGCGATGCGGCTCAATGACTTCATCGGCGGCCATCTCGTCTCCGGTCATGTCGATGGCGTCGGTGAGGTGACGCGATTCGAGCCGGTCGGCGAGTCGCATCTGCTGGAAATCAAGGCACCGAAAGCGCTGGCGAAATACATCGCGCGCAAAGGCTCGATCACCGTCGATGGTGTTTCACTGACCACCAACCAGGTGAAAGGACGCACGTTCTCGATCAACCTGATCCCGCACACCGTCGCCGTGACGACGCTGAAGCGCCTCCATCCGGGTGCGAAGGTGAATCTCGAAGTCGACCTGATCGCCCGTTACGTAGAGCGCATGCTCAAAGCGCACTGACTTCGACTCACTGCACGTGGAGGTTGTCGCGCAACCGACTGAACGACCGTTTCAGCGCTTGGCCGGCTTGGCCCCGCGGATGCGCTTGGGATCCGCCATCGTGCCGCGGCAATTATCTGAGCCGCAGGCACAGGCCCAGTCGGTATAGGCCACCTTGCGCGAGCGGATGTCGAGGCGGTAGTCCCAAAGCAGCTCCTCGCCCGCCTTGATGTCGCGCAGCGCGAACAGCCAGGCGTGCAGCTTGCCGCGCGCGTCCCGTTCTTCCTGCAGCTCGCAGTTGGGATCACAACTGTGATTGGCCAGCGCCGCCCAGCCGGTGCCGTCGATGCCAGTGCCATCGGACAGGCCGAGAAACTTGGTGATGCCGTCGTCCCCCATTTCTGGATATTCGCCCTTGCCGTAGCGCTTGCCTTTGTATTCGATCAGCCGCTCTCCGGCTTTCAGATCTCGGCAGGCGAACAGGCCCATGCCGTGCAGGCGGCTTTTTCTGGCGATTACCTTGCGTGTCATCTCACCGCGACCGAATGATCGGGCTCGGACGGAACCGGTCGCCCGTCATGCTGACTCATCAGGCCCTGGACGCCGGCGGATATTTCTGCGCCATCATTTCGCCGATCAGGCGGATCACCTCGCGGCTGCCGGCCTCGGCCGTGCGCATCCGATCGACGATCGCGGCAAGCGCAGCCGGTTCGTGCATCCAGTCCTGACGTGAGGCGTCGACGGCACCGCGCACACCGGCATGCACTTGCCGATGCGGCGCTTCGAGCACCGCATAAGCCGGCAGGCTCGCGAAGGCCTGCTTGCCATGGCCTTCCTCGTACCACTTGCCGAGCCGGCAGTTGTGGTGGTCGACCGAGACGGCCTGGGCTTCTTCACCTGTGCCACTCTTCTCGATCGCGGCATAGCCGCGCTGCATGTAGATCACGTGGTCGAGCTTGACCAATGAGGTGAAGGCCAGATCCTTGGCGCGGTTCAGTGCCGCGATGGTCTGCTGGGCCGAAGCCGCCACCGCATCGAACTGGCTGGCAAAACCGGCTACCCGACCACCAATCGATTGCACCTGATCGCCGAGCGCGTTGGTCTGGGAAACCATGGCGTCGACGCGTTCCGACAAGGTCGCGATGATCTTGCCGATTTCCTGGGTGGCGATCCGCGTGCGTTCGGCGAGTTTGCGCACTTCATCGGCCACCACCGCGAAGCCGCGCCCCATCTCGCCGGCCCGTGCGGCCTCGATCGCCGCATTGAGCGCCAAGAGGTTGGTCTGTTCGGCGATCTCGGAAATCAGCCGCACGGTCTGCTGGATGGTATGGGTCGCTTCGCCGAGCGCCTGCGCGGTCTGGCCCGTTTCATTCATCTGGTCGCGCATCGCCGCGAATCCAGACGTGATTTCACGCACTGCGCCCTGACTGTCGATCGCGCCGCGCTCGTTTTCCCTGGCCAGCACGACGACACCGTCCATCGCCTTGCCGACCTCGACCAGATCGCTCTGGTTGCCGACGAGGTTCTTCAGCAGGCTGCCGCTGTTCAACTGATGCAGCTCGCTCATCAAGCGGTTGCGGTTGGAGAACTCGGCGGCCGCGCGCATGGCCGCCAGCGCCTTGTTGATGCCCGCCATCGACTCGGCGAGCATGCCGGGCATCCCCTCCTTGAAAGCCTGGCGTTCGAAATCGCCCTCGGCGGCGCGAGCGAAACAGGTGGTCACGTCCTTGAAATAGGCTTCGACGATGTCGAGGAAGTCGTTGAGCTGCCAGGCGATCTTGCCGAACTCGCCCAGGCCCTTGGTGCCAGTGATGCGCACATGGGTGTTGCCGCGTTTGGCGGCTTCGAGCGCCTCGCTGATGCGCTGCAGGGTTTCGAGCGGCCCGGTGGCCCAGCGAAACAGCCCGAAGGCCAGCACGGCCGTCACCAGCGGCAATACCAGCAGCGGCAGGAAAGCTTGCAGCCAATAGAGCCATACTGCCAACGCGGTATCGACGAGGACGATCACCGTCAGACCGGCGACCAACCGTTGCCGGACGAAGAGAATGCCGTGACTGCTGCTGCTCGTCGGCTTATCGATCGCCATGTTGCCTTCTCCCTCAGTTGGCTTGATGGAACAGATCGAGCACCAGCCGCTCGTAACTCACTTTCTTCGCGGCGAGCTGTTGGGTGAGCCAGGCAAGCGAAGCCTCACACGCCTGCGCCGGTCCCGCTTCGCGTTCGATGCGCAGCATTTCGGCATAGATCGGCGCGATCGTCTCGATCGCCTTCTTCGGCGCCTGGCGGCGCACCGAGTAGTAACCAACGATGCGGCCATCCTGGTAATCGGGCGTGACATTGGCGAACACCCAGTAGAAATCACCGTGCGAAGTCATGTTCTTGACGAAGCCGAACCATTCCTTGCCGGTCTGGATCGTGTCCCACAGATGCTTGAAAGCGCCGCGCGGCATGTCGGGATGGCGCACGATGTTGTGCTGCACGCCGAGCAACTGGTCTTCGGGGTAGTCGGCGACGCGCATGAACACCCGGTTGGCGTAGGTGATGCGCCCTTTCAAGTCGGTCTTGCTGACGATGAATTCCTCGGTGGAAAACATCACCTCGCGTTGGGTGGGAACGATTTGCGGCTTCACGAGACGGCTCCTTCGCCTGGCATCGAGCCTGCGATCTTACCGTGACGGACGATCGTCCAAAGGACAGATAAAGAAGGATTCCTGCCTCCTTCGTGCAGGCAAGGACCGGGCCTCCCAAAGAGAAACCCCTGCGAAACTGGCTGTGCGGGCGGTCTGCTGCGTTGCGCGGTGCTCGCTCCCTCGCCTATCTATTTGATATGTCTCGGTCGCTGCGCTCCGTGCGCCTTGCATCCCATCCCGCTCGCGGCGTTTCGCAGGGGTTTCAAAGATTGATTTGACACAGCCTGTCAGAGAGCCATGTCATTACTGACACCAACGATCCAGAGCCGAAAGTGTTTCATAATATAAATATTGGCTTATAAACAAACGGCATCGCTGTCGTGCTGGCATGGTTTTTGATGCACTCGACTGCAATGCTCTTGAATATGGGCAGTTGCGAATGTCGAGCCGTTGAGGGTTGTGGAGTCGATCCTCATCGATCAGTTGACGGCATTTCGCGCTCATCGAACTGCCAGAACAAAGGAAACGACATGACAGAAATGACAAAACCGACACGTTTCGCTGTCACCAGCCAGAATTTCCGCACGATCACCGGCCACGCCGGGAAAGCGCGGCGTTTCATTCTGTTCGAAGCCAGCGGACCGGATCGAATCGCCGAAATCGGGCGGTTGGACCTACCGATCGAGATGGCGATGCATGGTTTCGACGATCGCCGGGAACATCCGCTCGACGGCGTCGACCTGTTGCTCACCGGTGGGGCTGGCGAGGGCTTCGTGATGCGTATGGCTCGCCGGGGCATCCGGGTGGTGCGCACCGGCGAAACCGATCCACTCACCGCGGTGCGCGCCTGCTTCCTCGGCAATCTGAAACCACCGCTACCGCATGACCACGACGACCATGGTCATGCCCATGACGAAGGTCATTCATGCGGCTGCGGACACTGAACCCTTTCCGCGACTCGGCAGGCCGACCGCGCAGCCCGCTGGGGCGGGAGATCGCCCTCATGCTGGCGCTCAAACTGCTGTTGCTCTTCGGTATCTGGAAGGCTTTTTTCAGTCAGCCGGTCCTGCCGAAGATGACCGAGGGCATGGATCCCGACCGAGTCGCCGCTGTGCTGATCGCACCCGCTGCCGCCGGTGCCATACCGTCAGCGCCGGGTTTCACCGCACCTGGCCCTGGCTACTCCCCCAACCCCACCGCTCCGGAGAGACAACCATGATCACCCAAGAAGTCGTCGACCTCTCGCGGTTGCAGTTCGCTGCCACTGCGATGTATCACTTTTTATTCGTACCACTCACGCTCGGTCTTTCTTTCCTGCTCGCCATCATGGAGACGGTCTATGTAATGACGGGCAAGGAAATCTACCGTGACATGACGAAGTTTTGGGGCAAGCTGTTCGGCATCAACTTTGCGCTGGGTGTCACCACCGGCATCACGATGGAATTCCAGTTCGGCACCAACTGGGCCTATTACTCGCACTACGTCGGTGACATCTTCGGTGCGCCGCTGGCCATCGAAGGTTTGATGGCCTTCTTTCTCGAGTCGACTTTCATCGGTCTGTTTTTCTTCGGCTGGGACAAGCTCTCGAAACGTCAGCACCTCTTGATCACCTATCTCACCGCGATCGGTTCGAATCTTTCCGCCTTGTGGATCCTGATCGCCAACGGCTGGATGCAAAACCACGTCGGCGCGGAGTTCAGCTACGTCACGATGCGCATGGAGATGACCAACTTCTGGGATGTCGTCTTCAATCCGGCCGCGCAGGCGAAGTTCGTGCATACCGTCTCGGCCGGCTACGTGACCGGTGCCCTGTTCGTGCTTGGCATTTCCTCCTGGTATCTGCTCAAGGGAAGAAACGTCGAATTTGCCAAACGCTCCTTTCGCATCGCCGCCGCTTTCGGCTTCGCTTCGGCGCTGTCGGTGATCGTGCTCGGTGACGAATCCGGTTATGCCGTCACCGAACATCAACAGGCCAAACTCGCGGCGATGGAAGGTATGTGGCACACGGAAGCCGCCCCGGCCCCCTTCACGCTGTTCGCGCTGCCCGACGACGAGAAGCGCGAAAACCGCGCCGAAGTGAAGATTCCCTATGTGCTGGGACTCATCGCCACACGCTCGGCCAAGACCGAGCTGCCCGGCATCGTCGATCTCGAAAAGCAGGCGGCGGCGCGCATCGAACGCGGCATCGTGGCCGTGAAGGCCCTCGAAAAGCTGCGTGGTGGCGAAGATACCCCTGAGAATCGCGCCACTTTCGAAGCGCACAAAGCCGACCTCGGATTCGGTCTGCTGCTGAAGAAATACACGCCAGACGTCACCGCGGCGACGCCCGAGATGATCGCGCAAGCAGCCCGCGATTCGATCCCGAAGGTCGCGCCGATGTTCTGGAGCTTCCGCCTCATGGTCGCGCTCGGCTTCTCCTTCGCCCTGTTGTTTGCCCTGGCCTTCTGGCATGCAGCGAAAAACACCTTCCAGGATCAACGCTGGCTGCTGAAATGGGCGGTCTGGTGGATCCCGATGCCGTGGATCGCCTCGGAAGTGGGGTGGTTCGTCGCCGAGTATGGTCGCCAGCCCTGGACCATCTACGGCGTGCTGCCCACGCATCTGTCCACCTCGACCATCTCCGCTGCCAGCCTCTATGGCTCGCTGGCCGGTTTCCTGTTCTTCTACACGGGGCTCCTGATCGTCGAAATGTACTTGATGTTCAAGTATGCGCGCCTCGGCCCGGCCAGCCTCGGCACGGGTCGTTACGAGGGTGAACCCCCCTACTCGACTGCCACTCAAGGAGCATGAACATGTTCGACTACGCAACCCTGAAGATCATCTGGTGGCTCCTCGTCGGTGTGTTGCTACTGGGCTTCGCCATCATGGACGGCCATGACATGGGTGTCGGTACGCTCTTGCCTTTCGTCGGCAAGGACGACATCGAGCGGCGCGTGATCATCAACACGGTCGGCCCGCACTGGGACGGCAACCAAGTCTGGTTCATCACCGGCGGCGGGGCGATCTTCGCCGCTTGGCCGCTGGTCTATGCCACCGCCTTCTCCGGTTTCTACTGGGCGATGCTCGCGGTGCTCTGGGCGCTGTTCTTCCGCCCGGTCGGCTTCGATTACCGCTCCAAGATCAATCACCCGATCTGGCGCACGGCCTGGGACTGGGGTCTGTTCGTCGGCGGCGCGGTGCCGGCGCTGATCTTCGGCGTGGCCTTCGGCAACCTGCTGCTCGGTGTGCCATTTCATTTCGAGGACAACCTGATGCCGGTTTATACCGGCACGTTCTGGGCGCTGCTCAATCCTTTCGCACTGCTCGCCGGCGTGGTGAGTCTCGCGATGCTGACCTTTCACGGCGCGAACTACCTGATGATCCGCACCGAGGGCGCGATCTATGCACGGGCGAAGCAGGCATCCCTGTTCTTCGGCGTGTTGCTACTGGCGGCCTTCGCCGCCGCTGGCGTCTGGGTTTCCTCCGGCATGAACGGTTACACCATCACCTCGGTGGTCGATCCGCATGCCCTGCCCAATCCGCTGGCCAAGACGGTCGAACTACAGCGCGGCGCCTGGCTCGCCAACTTCCTCGAGCAGCCGCTGCTGTGGCTGGTACCCGGCGCAGCTTTCGTCGGCGGCCTGATCGCTCTGCTCTCGGCCTGGAAGGATCGGCCGGCGATTGCCTTCGTCTTCAGCGCCATCGCCGAGCTCGGCGTGATCGGCACGGCCGGCGTAGCGATGTTCCCGTTCGTGATGCCCTCCTCATCCGACCCTCGATCCAGCCTGACGATTTGGGATTGCGTGTCGAGCCGGCTGACGTTGGAGATCATGTTCTGGGCCGCATTGGTCTTCACCCCCATCATCATCGCTTACACGGGCTGGGCCTACAAGGTGATGTCGGGCAAGATCACACCCGACTTCATCAAGTCCCACGAACGCTCCGCTTACTGAGAAAGGAAAGCCGCTATGTGGTATTTCACCTGGATTCTCGGCCTTACCATGGCCGTCCTGCTCGCCGTTCTCAATGCCATGTGGTTCGAGGCACAGCAGAACGGCAGCGATGATGCGGGCCGCTGAAGTCGAACGCTGCCCATTGCCGAAGTGAGTTTGTAACACCCTCAAATCAACCCTATCCACCCCAAGGAGAAACCGATGAAACAAATGATGTTGCAGGAAAAATATCCCATCTTCGTGCTCGAACTGGGCAAGAACGAGACGAGCTGCCGATCGGTCGATGACATCGCCGCGAAGCTGAAAGAGAAGATCGCCGCCGACAGCCGCGTGGCCTGGATCGCCGAGTTCGATCACTATGCGCACACGCAAAAGCTCGGCGGCGAGATCGCCCCCGAGATCAAGGCCGCCAAGAATCTGGTGTTCTGCTTCGGCCTGGCGCTGCCCAACCCGAACGTGCTGGCGGTGCGGCCGCGCTCGATTGGGCTAGTCGACTGCGGTGACAAGTTCATCATCAACTTCATGGAAGCGCCGATGAAACCGGCCAACGAGGCGATGGAAGCCTGGGCCAAGTCACTCAAGGACCTCGGCTGAAGATGGACCACTTTCGCCAGCTGCGCGACGAGCCCACCGGGGCTTATTCTTATCTCATCGGTTGCGGTGAGACGGGACGCGCGCTGGTGATCGATCCCGTCGTCAGCCAGACCCCGCTTTATCTGAGCCTGCTCGGCGAGCTGGCGTTGACCTTGGAATGGGTGCTGGAAACGCATCTGCATGCCGACCACATCAGCGCGGCGGATTCGCTGCGCGCCTGGACCGGGGCGCGGGTGGCCGTCGGCGCCCATACCGGCATCGCCGATGCGGATCGCCTGCTCCACGACGGCGACCACCTACGCTGCGGCTCGATCGAGCTCGAAGTCTTGGCCACGCCGGGCCACACACCCGGTTGCGTCAGTTACCACTGGCGCGGCCGGCTGTTTACCGGCGATTGCCTGCTGATCGGCAGCTGCGGACGCACCGACGAGCCGGGCAGCAATGCCGCCACCTTGTATGACAGCGTCGTCCGACGGCTGTTCGCCTTCCCGGACGAAACGCTGGTCTATCCCGGTCATTGCCTAAACGGCCGGCGCGTCAGCAGCATCGGCGAGGAGCGCGAAAGCAATCCGCTGTTTCTGAACGTCAGCCGCGACAGCTTCGCCAGCACGCCGATCGTCAATGACCTGCCAGGGATCGTGCCCATCGCACTCGAAGCCAACCATCATTGCGGACGGTTGATCCGGGCCTGAATACCCTGCAGGTGCCGTCCCACCAGCGCCGACTTTGGCGCAGCATCAGCTATCGACCCGATAGTGACAATTCAATTGTTATGAGGAAGGCCCGGCCGTAGTCTCTCATCGTGGAGAGTGATTCTCATCCACCTGACCACGAAAGGAGAGAGACATGAACACCCAAGGCAAATGCCCGTTCGCCCACGGCGGCGCAACCACGGCGGACAAGCAGCACGACTGGTGGCCCAAAGCCCTCAACCTCGACATCCTGCACCAGCACGATACGAAGACCAACCCGCTGGGCAAGGATTTCGACTATCGCGAGGAGCTGAAGAAGCTCGACGTCACAGCGCTCAAAAACGACCTCAAGGCGCTGATGACGCAAAGTCAGGATTGGTGGCCCGCCGACTGGGGTCACTACGGTGGCCTGATGATCCGCATGGCCTGGCACGCGGCGGGCACCTACCGCATCGCCGACGGCCGCGGCGGCGCCGGCACCGGCAACCAGCGTTTCGCGCCCCTGAACTCCTGGCCCGACAACGCCAACCTCGACAAGGCGCGGCGCCTGCTGTGGCCGATCAAGAAGAAATACGGCAACCGCGTGAGCTGGGCCGACCTGATCGTGCTCGCCGGCACGATGGCTTACGAATCGATGGGCTTCAAGACCTTCGGTTTCAGCTTCGGTCGCGAGGACATCTGGCATCCGGAGAAAGACATCTATTGGGGCGCGGAGCGCGAGTGGCTGGCGCCCAGCGACGAGCGCTACGGCAACCTCGACCAGCCCGACACGCTGGAAAACCCGCTCGCCGCAGTGCAGATGGGCCTGATCTATGTGAACCCGGAAGGTGTCAATGGCAAGCCCGACCCCTTGAAGACTGCCGAGATGGTGCGTATCACCTTCGCGCGCATGGCGATGAACGACGAGGAAACCGTCGCCCTCACCGCTGGGGGTCACACGGTCGGCAAGGCACACGGCAACGGCTCTGCCGCCAATCTCGGTCCGGCACCCGAAGGCGCGGAGATCGAGGAACAGGGCCTGGGCTGGATGAACCACAAGACCCGCGGCATCGGTCGTGACACGGTGACCAGCGGCCTCGAAGGCGCCTGGACGAGCCAGCCGATGAAGTGGAACACCGGCAAGGGGGGCTATTTCGACATGTTGCTCAACCACGACTGGTGGCTGAAGAAGTCGCCGGCGGGCGCCTGGCAGTGGGTGCCGGTCAACATCGCGGAAGAGGACATGCCCGTCGATGTCGAAGACCCGTCGATTCGCGTGCTGCCAATGATGACCGACGCCGACATGGCGATGAAGTTCGACCCGGTCTATCGCCAGATCGCCGAGCGCTTCTATCGTGAGCCAGCCTATTTCGAAGAGGTCTTTGCGCGTGCCTGGTTCAAGCTCACCCACCGCGACATGGGGCCGAAGTCGCGTTACTTCGGACCGGATGTGCCGCAGGAAGATCTCATCTGGCAAGACCCGGTACCAACGGGCCGTAGCGACTACGACATCGCCGCCGTCAAGGCGAAGATCGCCGCAAGCAATCTTTCGATCCAGGAAATGATCGCCACCGCCTGGGATTCAGCGCGCACTTTTCGTGGCTCCGACAAGCGCGGCGGGGCCAACGGCGCGCGTATCCGTTTAGCACCCCAGAAGGATTGGGAAGGCAACGAGCCGGCTCGCCTGGCGAAAGTGTTGGCGGTCTATGAAAAGATCGCCGCCGAAACGGGCGCGAGCATCGCCGATGTGATCGTGCTTGGCGGCAACGTCGCTATCGAGCAGGCAGCCCAGGCGGCCGGCTTCGCGGTCACGGTGCCGTTTGCGCCAGGTCGGGGCGATGCGACGCAGGAGATGACCGACGTCGCATCCTTCGCGGTGCTCGAACCGGTGGCCGACGGCTTTCGCAACTGGCTCAAGAAAGACTACGCGGTCACTCCGGAAGAACTACTGCTCGACCGGGCTTCCTTGCTGCGGCTCACCGCGCCCGAGATGACGGTGCTGATCGGCGGACTACGCGTGCTCGGCGCCAGTCACGGCGGCACGCCGCATGGCGTATTCACCGACCGGGTCGGCGCGCTCACCAACGACTTCTTCGTGAATCTCACCGACATGGCTTACACGTGGAAGCCGGTCGGCAGCAATCTCTACGAGATCCGCGAACGGAAGAGCGGCAAGCTCAAATGGACGGCCACGCGCGTCGACCTGGTGTTCGGCTCGAACTCGATCCTGCGCGCCTATGCCGAGGTCTATGCGCAGGATGACGCGAAGAAGAAGTTCGTCGAGGACTTCATCGCCGCCTGGGTCAAGGTGATGAACGCCGACCGCTTCGATCTGCATTGACCCGTAATAAGGCGCCGGCGGGGCATTTGGGTATCATTCCATGCCGTCCCGCCAGCGCCGACTTTTGTCTCATGAACGCTACCGCCAAGACCTTCCTCGTCATCGCCGCCTTCCTGGCGCTCTCCTCGATCATCCTCGGCACCATCGCCGCGCACGCACCAAGCGAGCAGCTCATCGCCGCCAAGCAATGGTTCGACACGGCGATGCAGTATCACCAGTTCCATTCGCTCGCCTTGCTGGCGGTCGGCCTGCTCGCCGCCCACTGGCCCTCGCGCTGGTTCGCCGCCGCGGGTGGGCTGATGATCGTCGCCACGGTGCTGTTCTCCGGCACGCTCTATCTGCGCAGCATGGCCGGCCTGCATGCCGTGCATTGGCTCACGCCGTACGGCGGCTGGTGCTATCTCGCCGCCTGGCTCGCGCTGATCGGCGGCGTACTCACGGCTTCCCGCCGGGCTTGATCGACTTGGCCGCTGCGATTCCCTCGAGATCGAAGTCCCAGTCGCCGACGAGATACCAATCGTCGCCCAACAGCTCGGCGGGATGCGGTGTGCGTTCGGAGCCGTTGCCGCAGGCGAGATCCTCGACCGGACAATATTTGTCGCAGCCCCAGCAGATGCGCTCGGGATGTTTCGGGTGCAGGGGGAATTTCTTCGCCATCGTCATTGCCGGCGCGGCGGCCAGATACCCTTGTCGGCCGCGCGCGGTCCATCGAAGACGAGCCAGCTTTGTTTGCCGTAGTGCGGCAGCGCGCGCTGCAACGCCAGCAAGGCGCTGGCATCCTGCGCCGCGATGACGACGTAGGGGCGCTGTTGCGCATCCCGCCCGGCCCAGACCTGCGCCGAGCCGCGCGCCGGGAAGGGACGGGCCGGCAAGCCGTTGCGCGCGAGCCAGCCATCGATCTCCGCGGAAAGCCCGACGATCAGCAGCGGGCCCTGTGTCGTCGGCGTCGTGCTCACCGACACCGGCCTCGCATCGAGGATGCGTTGCGCCAGTGCTTGCGCCGGCTCACGCAGCGCCGGATCGGTGATGACGACGCCGGCCTTGGGCGCCACGAACACTTCGCGCAAGATCGGTGGAAACACTTTGGGATCGACGCGTCGCCAGATGCGGAAATCCGGATCGCTGCCGGTAAACGGCGGTGCGCCGGCCGTCTCCACCCAAGTGCGGAAGAAATCCCGCAAGGGCTGCCCCGAGGCGTCAGTGAACGCGGCTTCGAGATCGCGCCAGCCCGCGGTCCTGAACTGGTGGCGCTGCCAAAAGAGCCGCAAGCCACGCTCGAAGGCCTCGCGCCCGATCCGGTCGCGCAGCATCAGAAACACCATCGCCGCCTTGTCGTAGCCGATGATCGAGGCGATGCCATGGTGACGCGCGGTGAAATCCTTGAGCGCGAAATCCTCCTCCGGCGGCACGGCGGCATAGTCCCGCAGCCAGCCGATGCGCATCTCGAGCGCAGCGGCTGCACCCTCGTCTTCCTTGTAGGCATAGTCGGCCAGGAAGGTGGTCAGCCCCTCCGACCAGTTGCCGCGCTGCCAGTCGGGATAGACGCCGTTGCCCCACCAGTTGTGCAACACCTCGTGGCCGAGCGAGGTGGCGCGGATGAAGGGCAGACGGATCACCTCGCGGCCGAGATAGGTGAGCGTCGGCATGCCATAGCCGGTGGGCAGCGGGCTCGAGACGATGCTGAACATGCCGAACGGATAGGGGCCGATCTGCTTGCTGTAACGCTCGAGATAGCGCGCCGAGTCGTCGAGGTAGCCCGGCGCGAAATCCTTCAGCTCCGGGTGGAACCAGGTGCGGATGCGCACCGTGCGGTCGGCGAGCTTGAGCGCGCGCTCGCTGACGAGATATGGCCCGGCCATCAGTTCGAGCGCGTCGGCCGGGTGCGGGAACTCGAACACGGCACGGTAGCCGGCGGACGTATCGCTTTCCTCGACGAGCGTGCCCGGCACCAGCCCTTTCTGCCCGGCGGGCAGATGGAGCGTGACGCGATGACTGAAGAGCGTGCCCGGATCGGGATACCAGCCGGATGACGCCGGCAGGAAGCTGCCTTCCAGCCCGCTGTAACCCTCGCGCAGGGTCAGCACCTGGCGGTGGTCGAGCGCCGGCATCGGCGCGAGCATGCCCCAATAGCGGATTTCGACCTTGCGCGTGCCGTCCCGCCAGCGCCGACTTTTGACCGGCTGACCATCGAGCTTGAGTTCGGTGATTTCGAAACCCTGGCCAAGACGCATGCCGGTCAGGCCCTGCGGCTCGGTCAGCGTCGCCTGGGCGTTGAACGCACGCGTGGCCGGATCGAGCCACACCTCGAGTTCGAGATGCGGCAGCGCCCAGGCGAAAAGAGGAAAGGCGAGCAGAGCGAAGGACAGTGTCCAGGCCACGAGGCGATTTGTGAGCGGACGTCGGGCGGCCGTTGGCGAAGGGTGCGGAAAAGCCGCCCACTTGTCCGAGCGCAGCGAGTTGTGGGCGGCCCGCGCCCAAGCCTTACGGCGCCCCCGTCCGCGAACCATGAGCCAAGTGGCTTGGACACTGATCATTTCAGGAGCCCAACGGAAAGCGCGCGACGACTTCCATTTCCTCGTCGCCGCGGCGGATCTTCAGCGGCAGCCAGGTGCCGGGGGTCTGGCGCTGCACCAGCGTGCGCAGGGTGAGGAAGTTTTTCGCCGGCCGGCCGGCGATCGAGACGATCAGATCGCCGCGCTTCAAGCCGGCGGCCTCGGCGACGCTGCCCGTCATCACTTCGGTGATGCGCAGCGTCTCGCCGGCCTGTTCGGTCGCCACGCCCAACCGCGGCGCATTCTCTTTCGGCGCCTCGACGAGATACAGCGCATCGGCATAGCCTTTACCCAGCGCCACACAGGCATTGTCACGGTTCCAGGTCAGCAGGATGCTGCTCTTCGTCACCCCCAGCGCCTTGAGCTGATGGACGACGCCATGACCGTTGCGCACATGGCCGGCGCCCATGATGCCGACCACCAGCGCGCCGGGGTGCTTGCCCAGATACTCGGCCATGCCCTGCGCCATAGCGCGGTCCCAGAGCGTCTGACTCTCGACGAAGCGCGGAAACGCCTCTTCGCCGCGCGCCTTCGCCGGATGATGCTCGAACACCGCACGCAGCGCCTGGCGATAGTCTTCCGTCGGCGCCGCGGGCCGGCCGACGCCTTCCTTCTGCGCTTCCGGGACATTGTCCCAGCCCTGTTTGCCGACGGCATCGATCAGGCTGCGCTCGACGTTGACCGCCAGCATCGGGATGCGGTTCATGCGCGCGAAGTGAAACAGCGGCAGATAGTCGCGCGCGTCGAAGCCCCAGACCTTCTCCCACTCCACCTTGCGCAGGAACTCGTCCTCGGCGAGCCGCCCGGCCACCCACTCGTCGAGCACCGGCTGTAGCCGGCGCGGGAACATCTCGAAGCCGATCGCCATATTCGGCTGGCGGCTGTAGAGCTGCGCGAGCGTATGGAGCTGCCAGCGGTGATCCTCGGCACTGTCGTGCGCCTCGCCCAACAGCACCACCTGCGCTCGCGCTAGCTGATCGAGCAGTGCCGGGAACGCGACGGGCTGCGCGGCACGCTCACCCGGCACGCGCCACTCGCCCGCGACGCCGCAAGGTTCGGGCTTTTCGCCGCGGGCACAGGCGGAGAGACTTGCCGCGCTGGCAGAGAGCGCCAGCACGGCCGTCAGGAGGAGAACCTTTGGACGCATGATTGTCTAAATGGGGTTGGATGTCATCGATACCAGGAAGACTGGTATTTTGCCCGTTCGGTTCCATTTCGTTGGGAACGCATGCACATCATGTTCAAAGCACTTTTCATCGTGGGGTCAATCATCATGACGACGCTTGCCAACGCCGAAACCATCGTGTTGGGAATGGGCTGCTTCTGGGGCGCGGAAAAACGCATGAGCGAGCTGCCGGGCGTCATCGACGTCGAGAGCGGTTATGCCAATGGCGAGATCGAGGGCCGTTACGAGGCGATCCTCGCGCATGAGCGGGCATTGCGTTTCGGCATGACGAAAAAGCGCAACCATGCCGAGGTCGTCAAGGTCACGTTCGACCCAGCGAAGGTGAGCTTGGAGACGGTGCTCGCCCGCTTCTGGGAAAACCACGATCCGACGCAGGGCGACCGGCAGGGCAACGACATCGGCAGCAACTACCGCAGTGCGATCTACACGACGAACGACGCGCAGCTCGCCGTCGCGAAAAAGACCCGCGATGTCTATCAGGCCGCGCTCCAGGCCGCTGGCCGCGGCACCATCACCACGGAAATCGCCCCGCTCAAAACCTATTTCCGCGCCGAGGAATACCACCAGGACTACCTGAAGAAGAACCCGAACGGCTACTGCGGCCTCGGCGGCACCGGGGTCAAGTATCCAGGTCCACTGGGGAGCAAGGCCGCCGCGCCGCTCAAGGCTCTCGATCCGAAAACGCTCAATCTCAAGCGTCAGCTGATCGTCTTCGAAGCCGAGGATTGCCCGTATTGCAAACAGTTCAAGGCCGAAATCCTCGACCACTGGCAGTCCGAGGTGCCCGTCGCGCGCACGCTGAGCCCGCAGCCACCCGCCGGCTGGACGCTGGAAAAGGCGCTGTTCGCCACGCCGACCATCGTGCTGTTCGAAAACGGCAAGGAGGTTTCGCGTTACACCGGCTGGAACGGCGACAAGCCACGGTTCTGGAAGTGGCTCGGCTTTCATCTGCTGACCCCCGAACAGCAGCGCATCGCCTTCGAGCAGGGCACCGAATATCCCGGCACCGGCTCGCATCTCGATGAAAAGCGTCCCGGCACCTTCGTCGATCCGATCACCGGCGCGCCGCTCTTTCGGAGCGACGCCAAATTCAATAGCGGCACCGGCTGGCCGAGTTTCTTTGCGCCCCTGCCCGGCGCGCTCACCGAGCACGTCGACCTCTCCCATGGCATGCGCCGCATCGAGGTGCGGAGCGCCTCATCCGGCATTCACCTCGGCCACGTCTTCGACGACGGCCCGCCGCCCACCGGCAAGCGCTACTGCATCAACGGCAATGTGCTGAAGTTCGTGCCGGACTAAAAGCGCAGGCCGACCCATAGTCAGCCACTATCCCTGCGGTCGGCGGATTCAATTGGCTCGAGCGTCGATTCGGTAATACATTGGCGACATGAACGCTTCGGGATTCTCTTTGTCCGCACCTTGGCCTGCACTGCTCGTCGTCCATGCGCGTCGTCATCCTTGGGCGGCGACGGGGATGGGCTTGGGCGCGCTGGCGGTGCTCGGCTTGCTGGCGCAAAGTCTCTTCGCCGTCGCGGCCGATGGGGCCGCATTAGGCCTGCGTTACGGCCTCTTGGGAGGCCTGGCCGGTTTTGTGGCGACGGCGCTGGGCGCCTTGCCGGCCTTTGCGCTGCGTGCGATTCCTCAAAAACTCGAAGACTCGATGCTCGGCTTCGCCGCCGGGATGATGCTCGCGGCAAGCTGTTTTTCGCTGCTGCTGCCCGGTCTCGCCGCCGCCGCCGATCTCGTCGATGACAAGGCGATCGGCGCCGCGATTGTCGTGCTCGGTCTGGCGCTCGGCGTGCTGTTGATGCTCGGGCTCGACGAATTCACGCCGCACGAGCATGCCAAGAGCGGCAGCTGGGGCGCCGGGCACGCGCAGGTGAGCCGGGTCTGGCTGTTCGTCTTCGCCATCGCGTTACACAACCTGCCCGAAGGCATGGCGATCGGCGTCGGCTTCGCGCGCGGCGATATCGCGACCGGATTGCCGCTTACCGCTGCGATTGCGTTGCAAGACATTCCGGAAGGGCTCGCCGTGGCACTGGCGATGCGGGCCGCGGGCTTTTTACCTCACCGCGCGGTCGCCGTCGCGATCCTCACCGGCCTCTTCGAGCCTCTCGGCGCCCTGATCGGCGTCGGGCTCGCCGGCGGTTATGCCATCGCCTATCCGATCGGTCTGGGGCTCGCCGCCGGCGCAATGATCTTCGTCGTTTCGCACGAAGTGATTCCCGAAACGCACCGCAATGGCCATCAGACGCCGGCGACGATCGGGCTGATGGCCGGCTTTGCACTGATGATGGTGCTCGATACCACGCTCGGCTGACGGGTGGCCTCACCCCTGCCGTCCCGCCAGCGCCGAGTTTTGGCATCAAAAACCCCGCCGCAGCGGGGTTCCGGCCGACGCTTACTTCGCGAAAGGCTTCGGCTTGGGTGTCTTGTCGCTGGAAGGCGGCAGGATCGGCAGCTGGAACTTCGGCTGCTCGCCGGTCAGCGTCTTCAGAAAAGCGACGATCTGGGCGTTTTCCTTATCGGTGAATTTACGCCCCAACTGCAGCCGGCCCATCAGATCCACCGCTTCCTTGAGCGTCCAGACGGCGCCGTCGTGGAAGTAGGGATAAGTCAATTCGACATTGCGCAGCGTCGGCACCTTGAACATCATCCGGTCGGCGTCCTTCTTGGTGACATCCGCGCGGCCTTGCGCGGCCGCCGTGGTCTTGTAGGGTTCGACGAGGCCCATTTTCTGGAACGAAGTGCCGCCCAGCGCCTCACCATTGTGGCAGGCGACACAACCGCTCTCTTTGAAGAGTTTCCAGCCGGCCTCCTCTTCGGCCGTCAGTGCATCTTTCTTGCCGAGCAGATACTGGTCGAAACGCGAATTCGGCGTCACCAGCGTCTTTTCGAATTCCGCGATCGCGGCCGTGACCTGGTCGATGTCGATTTTGTCCTTGCCGAAGACCATCTTGAATTCGCGCACGTATTCGGGAATCGATTCGAGCACGCCGACGGCCAGGGTGTGGGAGAAGGCCATTTCGCCCGGGTTGGCGATCGGCCCACCGGCCTGTTCCTTCAGGTCTGCTGCACGGCCATCCCAGAACTGGGCGACGTTGAGGCTGGAATTGAGCACCGTCGGCGCATTGATCGGTCCCTGCTGCCACTTGTCGCCGATCGAGGTGGGCAGATTGTCGGTGCCGCCCATCGACAGATTGTGACAGCTATTACAGGAGATGAAGCCTGACTTGGACAGGCGCGGATCGAAATAAAGCTTCTTGCCCAACTCCACCATACCGAGGTTGATCTGCTTCGGCGGTTGGATCGGCTTGACAAACTCCTCAGCACGGGTCAGCGAAGCACCAGAGGCAAGGCCGATGACGGCCAGAGAAACGACGAGAGAACGCATTTTCATGAGCCACTCCTTTCTGATGGAAAAAACGTCGTGCAGAGCAGAAAAATACCCGTAAAATTTTTGCGGATGTTGACGTAAGTCAATGATTTATATATAGTTTTTTACTATTTTTCGTATAGTCGTTTCCTATGGCCATGAAGCTGTCCGCTCTCCGTTACCTGGTGGCCTTCGCCGACGAAGGTTCGATGAGTCGCGCCGCCGAACGCTGCCACGTCACGCAACCGACCCTTTCGGTGGCTTTGCAGAATCTCGAAGCGGAGTTGGGTGTCACTTTGATCGAGCGCGGCAAGGGTCATGTCGCACTCACCGATCTGGGTTGGCAGGTCGTCGCCCAGGCGAGGAAAACCCTCGACGAAGCCCGCCGCATCGAGCAGGTGGCCCAGCTCGGCAAGAATCCGCTCCATGGCGATTTCCGTCTCGGCGTGATCCATACCATCGGCCCCTACCTGCTGCCGGAATTGATCGCGGCGATGAAGCGCATTGCGCCGGAGACCCGCCTGTTCATCGAGGAAAGCATGACGGCGCTGTTGGCGGACTACCTCAAATACGGTACGGTCGATGCAGCCATCATCGCGCTACCCTTCGACATTCCCGGTGTGCAGGTCCAGCCGCTCTACGACGAACCCTTCGAAGTGATCGTGCCAAAAGGACATCCGTGGGCGAAGCGGGAACGGATTGCGGCAAGAGAAGTACGCGGCGAAGACGTGCTGGTGCTCAAGGCCGGCAACTGCTTCCGCGAACAGGTGCTCGATGCCTGTCCCGAGATCAGCCATGCCGAAGGGTCGACACACGAAGGGCATTCGATCGAAACGGTGCGCTGCATGGTTGCCTCGGGCTACGGCATTTCGGTGTTGCCGGCCGGTGCGCTGAACGGCATCTACAAGAACGACCTGGTGGTGTCGATTCCTTTCGAGGAACCCGCCCCCTCCCGGCGGGTCGCGATCGCCTGGCGCAAAAGTTTTGCCCGGCCGCGGGTCATCGAGGCAATCGTCAAGGCCGTGGGAATGATCAAGAACCCGAGCTACGAGATCCTCGCTTGAAATCGGCGCTGGCGGGACGGCACCCTGCGGCCAAAATGGCCGCAGGGTGCTAAAGTTTCGCCCTTCGATTGCTGCGGTCTTTCCCTGTGCGCCTGTTCCGTCTCGCCAAAATCGCCCGCGTCGGCCTCAAGTACGGCCTCGACCGGCTGATCCTCGAACATGATCCGAGTGGTCGGCTGGCGTGGCCGCTCGAGCTGTTGAACGGGCTGTATTTCTGGCGCGACCGCAGCCGGCTGGCCGCGCCGCGCGGCGTGCGGCTGCGTGAGGCCCTCGAAACGCTCGGACCGATCTTCGTCAAGTTCGGCCAGGTGCTCTCCACGCGCCGCGACCTGTTGCCCGACGACCTTGCCGACGAGCTGGCGAGACTGCAGGACCAGGTGCCGCCATTTCCCTCTGACGAGGCGATCGCCGAGATCGAGCAGAGCTTCGGGCGGCCGTTGAGCGAGATCTATGCGACTTTCGAGCGCGAGCCGGTGGCCTCCGCTTCGGTTGCCCAGGTGCATTTCGCGACGCTGTTCGATGGTACCGAGGTCGCCGTCAAGGTGTTGCGCCCTGGCATCGCGCCGGTGATTGCGCACGACATCGCGCTGCTCGACACTTTCGCCGGCCTGCTCGAACGCTTCTGGTCCGATGGCAAGCGCCTGAAGCCGCGCGAGGTGGTGCGCGAGTTCGCCAAGCATCTCGACGACGAGCTGGACCTGATGCGCGAAGCGGCGAACTGTTCGCAACTGCGACGCAATTTCGCCGGCTCGCAGCTGCTCAAGGTGCCCGAGGTGTATTGGGACTACTGCTCGCGCGCCGTGATGACGATGGAGCGCATGTACGGCATCCCGATCAGCCAGGTCGGCCGCCTCGTCGCAGCGGGCGTCGATCTCAAGGCGCTGTCGCGCGCCGGGGTCGAGATTTTCTTCACCCAGGTGTTCCGCGACGGTTTCTTCCACGCCGACATGCATCCGGGCAACATCCTCGTCTCGACCGATCGTGACAGCTTCGGCAGCTACATCGCGCTCGATTTCGGCATCGTCGGCACGCTCACCGAGGTCGACCAAAATTATCTGGCCATCAACTTCCTCGCCTTCTTCCGCCGCGACTACAAGCGGGTGGCCGAAGCGCACATCGAATCGGGCTGGGTGCCGAAGAACACCCGCGTCGACGAACTCGAAGCCGCGGTGCGCGCGGTGTGCGAACCGATCTTCGACCGGCCGCTGAAAGAGATTTCCTTCGGCCATGTGCTGCTGCGGCTGTTCCAGACCTCGCGCCGCTTCAATGTCGAGATCCAGCCGCAGCTCGTGCTGCTGCAAAAGACGCTGCTCAACATCGAGGGCTTGGGCCGCCAGCTCGACCCCGATCTCGACCTGTGGCAAACCGCCAAGCCTTTCCTCGAACGCTGGATGAGCGAGCGCATCGGCCTGCGCGGGTTGATCAATCACATCAAGAAAGAGGGTCCGCAATGGGCGTCGCTGCTCCCCGCGTTGCCGCGCCTCGCACACCAGGCGCTCACGCAGGCGAGCGAGCGTACTGCCGTGCTCGATGACGAGCTCGCGCGCCTGCGCGAGGAGGCGGCCGGCAGCCGCCGCCTCGCCAACGCCGCGGTGCTCCTCGCCCTCGCCGCACTGCTGCTCGCCACCTTTCAGTTCTTCTAGCACTGCTTCCGGAGACCGCTCATGCTGCTCGGCTTCGTCATCCTCTATCTGGTCGTTTCCATCGGCATCGGCATCTATGCCGCCACCAAGGTGCACAATGCCAAGGATTACATCGCCGCCGGCCGCTCGCTGCCGTTCTACATCGTCACGGCAATGGTGTTCGCCACCTGGTTCGGCGCCGAAACCGTGTTGGGCATCCCCGCCACTTTCCTGAAAGAGGATCTCGCCGGGCTGATCTCCGATCCGTTCGGCGCCTCGCTGTGTCTGGTGCTGTTTGGACTGTTTTTCGCCCGCAAGCTGTATCGGATGAACCTGCTCACCATCGGCGATTTCTACCGCCAGCGCTACGACCGCACCGTCGAGGTGATCACCGGCATCGCCATCGCGCTTTCCTACCTTGGCTGGGTTTCCGCCCAGGTCACCGCGCTGGGCCTGGTATTCGACGTGCTCTCGGACGGCGCGATCACCCAGCAGCAAGGCATTCTGATCGGCGCGGCGGTGGTGCTGATGTACACCCTCTACGGCGGCATGTGGTCGGTGGCGCTGACCACCTTTTTCCAGATGATCATCATCGTCATCGGCCTCATCTACATCGCCTGGTTGCTCACCGGCATGACCGGCGGCGTCGCCCCGGTCATCGCGCATGCCGCAGACAACGCGAAGTTCCACTTCTGGCCGGAGCTGGATGCCGTGGCGCTGATCGCCTTCATCTCCGGCCTGCTGACCATGGGCTTCGGCTCGATCCCACAACAGGACGTCTTTCAGCGTGCCAACTCGTCGAAGAACGAGACCGTCGCCGTCTGGGGCACGGTCGTCGGCGGGCTGGCCTACTTCCTGTTCGCCGCCGTGCCGCTGTTCATGGCCTACTCCGCCAACCTGATCGATCCGGAACTGGCGGCCCGCTGGCTGGGTGAAGACAGCCAGAAACTGCTGCCGGAACTGATCAAGGGACATCTGCCCTTGTTCGCCCAGGTGATCTTCTACGGCGCCCTCTTGGCGGTCATCATGTCCACCGCCTCGGGCACGCTGCTCGCGCCGTCGGTGACGATCTCGGAAAACGTCATCAAGGACTTCATCAGCCGCCGCCGACAGCTGCCCGATCATCAACTGCTCGTCATCACGCGCTGGGTCGTGGCGATCTTCACCGTGCTGGTCACGCTCTATGCGCTCTGGGCATTGGAAAAGGAAACCGGCATCCACAAGATGGTCGAGAACGCCTACAAGATCACGCTGGTGCTCGCCTTCGTGCCGCTGGTCGCCGGCCTCTACTGGCGGCGCGCCTCGACACGGGGCGCTTACTGGGCGATCGCGCTGGGTTTCATCACCTGGATTCCGCTGGAAATCCTCGCCCCCGAGGGCGCCATCCCGCCGCAGTTCGCGGGCTTCCTGATGGCCTGCCTCGGCATGCTGGGCGGCTCGCTGCTGACCCGCGGCCATGCGCACAAGAAACAGCCGGCCTGACGGTGCCGTCCTCCCAGCGCCGAATTGCGCGCGTCAACCCTTTTTCATGCAAATGCGTTAAAAAAAGCGCGGCATCGCTCCCGATGCCGTGATTTTTTGGTTTCACTTTCCCAGCCAACCACCCGAGGAGAAACGATATGAAGAAACTGCTCGCCGCCGCCACGCTCGTCATCGCCAGCCAATTTGCCCTCTCCCCCGCCTTCGCCGTCACGCCGCAGCAGCAGCGCATGGCCGACTGCAATGCCGAAGCCAAGGCGAAGAATCTCGCCGGCGACGAGCGCAAGGCGTTCATGAAGCAGTGTCTGTCGGCCAAGAAAGACGGCCGCGCCGCTCAGCAGGAAAAGATGAAGACCTGCAACGCCGAAGCGACCAAGAAAGCGCTCAAGGGCGACGCCCGCAAGGCCTTCATGAAGGAATGTCTGTCTAACTGAAATCGATCACCTGCGGCGACACGGCCCCGACCTCTTCCGCGTCGAAGGCCGTGTCGCCGTCCGGCTCCGGATGACCGCTGGGTTTGAGCCCGGCGAAGTCATAGAGCTTCGCATCCATCAGGTGCGAAGGCACCACATCGGACAAGGCCCGGAACATCGTCTCGATGCGGCCGGGATGTCGCTTGTCCCAGTCGCGCAACATCTCGTTGATCTGCGCCCGTTGCAGATTCGGCTGGCTGCCGCAGAGGTTGCAGGGGATGATCGGAAAACCGCGATGCTGCGCCCAGGCGGCGAGGTCTTTTTCCGGGCAGTAGGCGAGCGGCCGGATGACGATATGCCGGCCATCGTCGGTGACCAGTTTCGGCGGCATCGCCTTGAGCTTGCCGCCGAAGAACATGTTGAGGAACAGCGTGGCGAGGATGTCGTCGCGATGGTGCCCCAACGCGATCTTGGTCGCCCCCAATTCGCTCGCCACACGGTAGAGGACGCCGCGCCGCAGCCGTGAGCACAGCCCGCAGGTGGTCTTGCCCTCCGGCACCACGCGCTTGACGATCGAATAGGTATCTTCCTCGACGATGCGGTAAGGCACGCCGAGTTTTTCCAGATAGGCGGGCAACACCTCGGCGGGAAAGCCCGGCTGCTTCTGGTTGAGATTGACGGCGATCACATCGAAACGGATCGGCGCGCGCTCCTTCAGGGTGAGCAGGATGTCGAGCAGGGAATGCGAATCCTTGCCGCCTGAGAGCGCCACCATCACGCGGTCGCCCTCCTCGATCATGTTGTAATCGGCAATCGCCTTGCCGACCATCCGATAGAGAAATTTGGCGAGCTTGTTCGCCTCGTATTCGGCCTTGTGGGCCTGTTTGTAGGTGCTCATGCCATCCGCCTACAAATGCGCCGTGCGCCCGCCATCGACGTTGATCACCTGACCGGTGATGTAAGGCGCATCGAAGATCAGGAATTTCACCGTGCGCGCGATGTCGCGCGGCGAGCCGATGCGCTTCAGGAGCGTGTGTTCGATGATCGCCGTCTGTTCCTCGGGCGGAAAATCCGTCGCGTTTTCCGGCCATTCGATCGCGCCGGGTGCGACCGCATTCACGCGCACGCGGGGCCCCAGCTCGAGCGCCAGCGCGCGGGTGAGGCCGAGCAACCCCGCCTTCGCCGCGCAATAGACCGGATAGCCTTTCAGTGGCCGTTCGGCATGAATGTCGGTGATATTGACGATCGAACCGTGCGCCTCCGCCAGATGCGGCGCTGCGGCCTGCGAGAGAAACAGCGGGCCCTTCAGATTGCTGCCGATCAGATCATCCCAGGCCGCCTCGTCGATGCTGCCGATCGGCGTCCGGAAGAAGCTGGAGGCGTTGTTCACCAGCGCATCGAGCCGGCCGAAATGGGCGATCGTCGCCTTGACGAGCCGCGCCGCGCCGGCGCTGTCGCGCAGATCGTGCCGGTGCGCCAGCGCCGAGTTTTCGCGGCGCGCATTCAGATCCGCCGCGAGCCGCTCGGCATGCTCGGCCGAAGCGCGGTAATGCAGCACGACGCGCGTACCCGCCTCGTGCAGCGTGCGCGCGATCTCGGCGCCGACGCGCCGCGCCGCGCCGGTGATCAAAACGACTGGTTCATTGACGTTCATCCGAGCAGTATACCGAGGCCGTGCGCGGCGGCCGCGAGGCCAAAGGCGGCCGTCACCGCCATCGACGAACCATAACCGGCGCAGGAAAGCCCATGCAGCCCGGCCTCATCGACGTCGCAGGCCAGCGTCTGCGGCCGGCGGATCGGTTCAGGCGAAAACACACACGGCACGCGAAACTTATGCTTCGGATCACGCGGAAAGCCGTAATCGCGGCGCAGCTTGGCGCGCAGCTTGCTGGCCAGCGCATCCTGCGTGGTGCGGGAAAGATCCGCGATGCGAATCTGCGTCGGATCGACGCGCCCGCCCGCGCCGCCGGTGGTCACCACGGCGATCCCGAGCTTGCGACAATGCGCGATCAGCGCCGCTTTTGCTTTCACCTGATCGATGCAGTCGAGTACGAGATCGCAAGGCGGCAGCAGCGTCGCGACGTTGTCCTCCGCCACGAACTCCTCGACACACGTCACCCCGCACGCCGGATTGATCCCTGCGATGCGCGCGGCCATCGCCCGCACCTTCGCCATGCCCAGCGTGGCCTCCAGCGCATGGGCCTGACGGTTGAGATTGCTCTCGGCGATGTGATCGAGATCGATCAGCGTCAGTCGCCCGATGCCTGAGCGCGCCAGCGCCTCTGCCGCCCAGGAGCCAACCCCGCCGATGCCGACGACACAGGCATGCGCGGAAGAAAGCCGCGCCAGGGCGCCTTCGCCGTAGAGGCGTTCGATGCCGCCAAAGCGGCGTGCAGTCTCGCCAGCGCCGAGCTGCGCCCTCACAGCCGATCCAGCCGTCTCGTCACGCATCGGGCCGTCATCCTGCCATTCACCGCCAGATCGGACAAAAATGCCTCCCCCTCCGCTACTCCCCTGCTCGCGCGGGTGGCGCTTGCGGTCGAGGGATGTCCTCGGGCGGCATAACCGGACTTGACAAAAGCATTGACTTGCAAAACCAGCAGGATGTAAAAAAAAGACGAAAAAGACTATACACCTGCTTTACCGACCGCACCCTAACCCTGCGCCCACCCAACGCCCAACAACGCTTCTGTGCCAAGCCACAGCATCAAATTCGTCGGCCGTGTTCTGCTTCTCGCCGGCTGCATCGTCGCGGGATGCATCATCGGTTTCGTGGGCCAGTATTTCACGGGTAGTTCATCCTGGTTCCTGGCGGTGCCCGCCCTGATGGCGCTCTCCTGGCTGTTCGTCGCCAATCCTGACGAGTGCCTGCCCGATGGGCAGTTCCGGCGGCGGAATGATTCGGCCTAGCCCATGCTGAAAGGGTTCGGCTTCCTGGCTGTGCTGGCGTTTGCGCTGATCAACGGCGCGCGCTTGATGCGGCGTCTCGAAAGCGCGCACCCCGATGTCTGGAATGCGCTCGGCCGGCCGGATTTTCGGCTTTCTACAGGCTTCGGCCCGCGCCTCGCGTTGGTGCGTTTCGTCTGGTCACTGAAGTGGCGGACGTTCGGCGACGCGGCCTTGAACACGCACTGTCTCGCGGCGATGCTTGCCGAGCCGCTGCTCGTGGTGGCGGGCGCGCGGCTCGTTTTCGGCTGAAAATGGTGAGAATACTTCATGGGCGGGCGGTGCTTACTGCTGCCTGGCGTGCTCTGCGACAAAGATTTCGACGCGGCGGTTCTTCGCCCGACCTTGCGGCGTGCTGTTGTCGGCAATCGGCTCGCGTGAGCCGCGGCCATCGATGGCGAAGCGGTTGCTCGCCACCCCGCGTGCCACGAGGTAATCGCGCACGGCGGCGGCACGATTGACCGAGAGCGGGTTGTTGATGGCATCCGAACCGGTGCTGTCGGTGTGGCCGACGATGGTGACCGTCGTCGCCGGATTTTGGTTCAGCGTGGTGGCAAAGCGGTCGAGGATCGGCCGCAGATTGGGCTTGATGTCGTAACGGCCGGGATCAAAGGAAATATCGCTTGGGATTTCCAGCTTGAGCTGGTTATCCGGGGTCTGGGTGACGGTCACGCCCGTTCCTTGAGTGGCCTGCTCCATCGCCTTCTTCTGGTCTTCCATGTGTTTCGACCACAGATAGCCGCCTGCCGCGCCTACGGCTGCGCCAATGGCCGCGCCTTTGACGGTGTTCTTGCCACCGCCGATCAGCCCGCCGGCGACGGCACCGATCGCCGCACCCGTGGCCGTGGTTTTCTGAGTTTCGCTCATGTTGGCGCAGCCGGCGAGGCTGCCGATGAGCAATGTGGCCGCACTGAACGAGACGATGACAGTTTTCACGATAGCCTCCTGTTGAATTCGAATTTTCATTATAGGTAGGGATTCTCCTTTGCAAACTCCCGTTTCACGAGCGACGCTCGACATAAAATCGCTCATGGATCTCAGTCTTCCACCCCCTTCCGCCGACGCCCAAGCCGCCAGCCGAACGCTGGCCCATCACATCGCAGCGCGCATCGAAGCCGCCGGCGGCTGGCTGTCCTTTGCCGACTACATGGAAATGGCGCTGTATCTGCCGGGGCTGGGCTATTACGCCGGTGGGGCGCACAAGCTCGGCGCGGCGGGCGATTTCGTCACCGCGCCGGAACTCACCCCGCTGTTCGGCCAGGCAGTGGCGCGGCAGGTCGCACAAATCCTGCGTGCCGTCCCGCCAGCGCCGACTTTGCTCGAAGTGGGCGCCGGCAGCGGCCGGCTCGCCGCCGATCTCCTGCTGGCGCTCGAAGCGCTCGATGCCCTGCCGGCGCGCTATGAAATCCTCGAGCTCTCGGGCGAATTGCGCGCGCGCCAGCAGGCCACCATCGAAGCCGTGGCGCCGCATCTTGCGCGGCGCGTGGTCTGGTTGGAGACATTGCCCGAGACATTTTCCGGCTGCGTGATCGCCAACGAGCTCATCGACGCATTGCCTGTGCATGCCGTCGCCTGGCGCGAATCCGGATGGATGGAGCGGGGCGTGACCTTGCGCGGCGATGGCTTCGGCTGGGCGGAGGAACGGCCGGCGCAGGGGGCGCTCGCGGCGGCCATGGCGGCCCTGCCGGTCGAAGCGCCGTTCGAAAGCGAAATCGGCTTGGTAGCCCGCGCCTGGGTGGCGGAATGGGGCCGGCGGCTCGAACGCGGCGCGCTGCTCCTGATCGACTATGGCCTGCCCAGTCATGAGCTCTATCACCCGTTACGCAATCACGGGACGCTGCGCTGCCATTACCAGCAGCGCCTGCACGATGATCCGTTCTGGTGGCCTGGGCTGTCGGACATCACTGCACATGTCGATTTCACCGCCCTGGCCGAGGCCGGCTTCGATGCCGGGCTCGATGTGCTCGGTTACACGAACCAGGCGACGTTCCTGATCAACTGCGGGATCGGCGAGCTGCTCGCGGAACGGCAGTCAGGCGGCAGCACCCGCGCCTACTCTGCCAGCGCTGCGGTGCAGATGCTGCTCTCGCCGTATGAAATGGGCGAGCTCTTCAAGGTCATCGCCCTCGGTAAGGGAATCGAGACGCCGCTCATCGGTTTCGCGCACGGCGACCGCCGCCATGCGCTGTGAAAATCGGCGCTGGAGGAGCGCGCAGCGGAGGAGGCCCGCCGCAGGCGGGGGCGAGGCGACTGCGAGCGAGGCCGGGATGGCACCCGGAGGCTCACTCCTGGTTGCGGTAGAGGTTGCGTAGGAACTCGTCGGGCTCCAGACCTGCGGCGGGGGCCGCATCGCTGGCGGCATGGGTTTCGAGCCGCGCATCTAGCTGCGGCAGCCAGCCGGCGTTCAACACCTCATCGACGTAGGCGCCGAATTCTTCGATCGCGGGTTCCCTCTCGCCCGCCTTCTCTCTCTTTCCTGTTGCCATGTCCATCACGATCACCATGGTTACGTCCCCCCGTCCCATCGAAGCGACATGACAAACATAACGGTGTTGATGGAAAAAGGTTGAAGCAGCCAACGATTTTTCCTGCAGGCCGTCGTCATGCGTTGCATCGGCGCCACGGCGCGACCTTGATGAGCAGCGCCATGCCCGGCAGGGCGAGCAATGCACACAACAGGAAGAAGGGCATCCAGCCGAGCGTTTCGACCAGCCAGCCGGTGGTGGCATTGATGAAGGTGCGCGGTACGGCGGCGAGACTGGTGAAAAGGGCGAACTGGGTGGCCGTGTAGGTGGGATGGGTGGCACGGGCGATGAAGGCGACGAAGGCCGCCGTACCCAGCCCCACGCCGAGCGCCTCGAAGCCGATCACCGCCGCGAGGCGCACCAGCGCCGCGGCATCGATGTCGCTCTGCGGCCCCAATGCGGCAAGCCAGGCGAAGCCGAAGATCGAGACCACCTGCACGACGCCGAATAGCCACAAGGCACGGTTGATGCCGAGACTGACCATCCACAGCCCGCCGAGCAGTCCGCCGAACACCGCCGGCCACAGGCCGGCATGCTTGGCGACGAGTCCGATGTCCGATTTCGCATAGCCGAGATCGAGATAAAAAGGCGTGGCCAGCGCGGTGGCCATCGAATCGCCGAGCTTGTAGAAGAAGATGAAAGCCAGGATCAGCAGGGCTTCCTTGAGGCCGGCGCGTGTGATGAATTCACGAAACGGTTCGACCACCGCTTCGCGCAGGGTGCGCGGAGAGCCCTTGGCAATGGCGGGTTCTTCGACCAGTAGGGCCATCGCCATGCCCGGCAGCATGAACAGGGCCGTGACGAGAAACACCGTAACCCAGGCGAAATGGTCGGCAAGAATCAGGGACAGCGATCCCGGCACCAGACCGGCGATGCGATAGGCATTGACATGCACTGCATTGCCCAGTCCCAGCTCATTCTCGGCCAAGAGCTCGCGCCGGTAGGCATCGAGCGCGACGTCGGCGGTCGCCGAAACGAACGCGAGCAGCGCAGTGAGCCAGACGATCGTGCCCAGTTCCTCCGTGGGCGAGAGCCGGCCAAGCAGCGCGATGATCAAGAGCAGCAGCGTCTGCGTGAGGAAAATCCAACCGCGCCGCCGGCCCAGGGGCAAGACGAAGCGATCCAAGAGCGGCGCCCAAAGAAATTTCCAGGTGTAGGGAAACTGGATCAGCGCGAACAGACCAATCGTCTTGAGACTGATGCCCTCGCTGCGCAACCAGGCCGGCAGCAGGTTGAGCAGGAGATAGAGCGGCATGCCCGATGCAAAACCGGTGAACACGCAGATCAGCATGCGGCGGCTGAGGAGGGTGGATATCCAGGCAGGCATGATCCGACGATGCTAGCAGGCGTGGGCCGTTCCTGATTCATAATGACGCCACGCGAACCACTGCCTGTTCCCATGTTCCCGTCCGACGATCCGATCCGTTACGTCGAACCCGTCTTCCGGCCACCCTCGGAAGCCGAATCGCTGATCCTGCCCGTCACCGATGGCTGTTCCTGGAACCGCTGCACCTTCTGCGAGATGTACACCGCCCCGCAGAAAAAGTTTCGCGCCCGCGATGAAGCCGAAGTGCTGGAAAGCATCCGGCGTTGCGGCGATCTGTTCGGCGAGCGCGTGCGCCGCGTTTTCCTTGCCGATGGCGATGCGATGGTGCTGCCGACACGTCGGCTGCTCGCCATCCTCGACGCGATACGCGCCCATCTTCCCGCGGTGCATCGCGTCTCCAGCTATTGTCTGCCGCGCAACCTGCGCAAGAAATCCGTCGCCGAACTCACGGAACTCGGCGCAGCAGGCCTCAAACTCGTCTATGTCGGCGCCGAATCGGGCGACGATGAAGTATTGCGGCGCGTCGAGAAAGGCGAAACCTTCGCCAGCACCTTTGATGCGCTGCAAAAACTCGGCGCGGCAGGCATCACGCGCTCGGTCATGATCTTGAACGGCCTCGGTGGCCGAGCGCACTGGCAGCAACACGCCGAGCGCTCGGCCGCGCTCATCAACGCCACCCAGCCCGAATATCTCGCCACCCTGGTCGTCAGTTTCCCCAAAGGCGAGGGAAGGCTGCGCGCCGGCTTTCCCGGCTGGGAACCCCTCGACATCCCGGGTCTGCTCACCGAAATGGCGCACTTCATCGAACGGCTGGAACTTACGCGCACCGTCTTCCGCTCGGACCACGCCTCCAACTGGCTGGTGCTGAAAGGCACGCTCAACGCCGACAAAGACCGATTGTTGACTGCCCTTCACGCCGCCCTCGCCGACCCGGCGCACGCCCCGCTGCGACCGGCCTGGTCAAGGGGGTTATAATTCAAAAACCGCGCGCCTGTAGCTCAGTTGGATAGAGTACAGCCCTCCGAAGGCTGGGGTCGGACGTTCGAATCGTCTCAGGCGCGCCAACTCTTTCTTTTCAAAGCAAGTTTTATGATTGCGAACCCAAGGCATGTGACCGGATAATCACATGTCATGACACGGCTGTCGTCATGCAAAATGCCTTGACGCGTGACTCAGTCACGAGGAGAAATCGTCTTCGATCGTTCGGGAGATTTCTCTGTGACCAAAATGTGACCATGGTGTGACCATGCTGTGACCATACTCAAAACCAGGCATGTGCCGATAGGGAGTAAATGACTCCTGCCATCCGTGACTGGTTTGGCAATCGTTCAGGTCCTTACATCCTCGTCCGGAACGTATTCGGCCAACTCCTCGAGTCGGCAATTGAAATATCGGCAGAGTCGGTCGAGATGATCCGTCAATGTTGACGGCCGTCCGGAATTGACCCACCTGACTGGGTAATTTGCATCTAAAACTGACCCACCTTTGATTGGTTACCCTGCCGGGTTTAGCGGCAGGGAGGACAGAAGGAGTGATCGAAGTGGGCATGTTGGCCAAGATCAGGCGGATGCATTTCCGCGACCACATACCGCTGCGCGAGATTGCGCGGCGAACGGGACTGGCAAGGAACACCCTGCGGCACTGGCTGCGACAGAAAGACGTTGTCGAGCCGCAGTACAAGAAACGGGAAGCGAAGAGCGTCGTCGATCCCTGGGCGGAACAACTGACGCAATGGCTGAAGACCGACAGTCACCGGCCAAAGCGGGACCGACGCACGGCCATGGCCATGTTCAAGGCCATCCAGGCACAGGGCTACTCCGGGGGCTATGGGCGGGTCTGCGCCTATATCAAGCGCTGGCGGAAGGAGGAAGCCGAGAAGCCGGGGCCGGCCTTTGTTCCGCTGACCTTTGCGCTGGGCGAAGCCTTCCAGTTCGACTGGAGCACCGAATATGCCTTCGTCGGCGGCCTGCGCCGGAAGCTCGAAGTCGCGCACACCAAGCTATGCGCCAGCCGAGCGTTCTGGCTGACCGCCTACTACGGGCAGAGCCACGAAATGCTGTTCGACGCCCATGCGCGTGCATTTGCCGCCTTTGGTGGCGTGCCGCGACGCGGCATCTACGACAATATGAAGACCGCTGTCGACAAGGTTGGTCGTGGCAAGGAGCGCGACATCAACCCGCGCTTTTACGCCATGTGCGGGCACTACCTGTTCGATCCGGAATTCTGCAACGTCGCCTCGGGCTGGGAGAAGGGCCGCGTCGAGAAGAACGTCCAGGATCGTCGCCGACAGATCTGGCACCAGGCCAGCGAGCGTCGCTGGCGGGATCTCGACGAACTCAATGAGTGGCTTGGCGAGCAGTGCCGTCAAGCGTGGACAGATACCGCCAATCCGGAATGGCCGGCGCTGACCATCGGTGAGCTGCTGCAAGACGAACTGATGCAGATGCTGCCGGCCCCGCAGCCGTTTGACGGTTATGTCGAGAAGCCGGTACGGGTGACCAGCACGGCGCTGATCCATTTCCAGCGCAACCGTTACAGTGTGCCAGCCGAACATGCCCATGCCGTTCTGAGCCTGCGCATTTACCCGGCGGAACTACGACTGGTGGCCGACGGCAAGGAAGTCGCCCGCCATGTGCGCAGCTTCGAGCGTGACCAGACCTTTTACGACTTCACCCACTACATCGGCATCGTCGAGCGGAAACCTGGGGCGCTCAGGAATGGCGCCCCGTTTGCCGAAATGCCCGAGCCATTGCTGCGACTCCAGCGCATCCTGCTCAAGCAGACTGGCGGTGATCGTGTCATGGCCGATGTGCTTGGGGCCATCCCGAAACATGGCCTCGATACGGTACTGGTGGCAGTCGAACTGGCACTGGAGTCCGGCCGCCCGAGTGGTGAGCATGTCATGAATGTGCTGGCGCGGCTGAAAGCAGGAATTCCCGCCCCGAACAAGATCGAGACAGCGCTCAAACTGGCCGAAGAGCCGAAACCGAACGTGGACCGCTACGACCAACTGCGCCAGGAGGTGAGCCATGTCGATTGAGCTCATCGGCCGCCTCAAGGCCCTGAAACTCCATGGCATGGCGCAGTGCTGGCCGGAGCTGGTGGCCAAGGCTCGCCACAGCGACCTTGACCCCGAGCAGTGGATGGCGGAACTTCTGGCAGCCGAGACCGCCGAGCGGGAGGTGCGTTCGATTGCCTATCAGATGACGGCCGCCCGGTTCCCGGCCCACCGCGATCTGCCGGGCTTTGACTTCGCCCAGGCGAAGGTGGATGAGGCTCTGGTGCGGCGGTTGCACGGCGGCGACTTCATCGATGCTGCCCACAACGTGGTGTTCATCGGCGGACCGGGCACCGGCAAGACACACCTGGCGACGGCCATCGGTGTCGAGGCCGTCCGGCATCTGGGCAAGCGCGTACGCTTCTTCTCGACGGTGGAACTGGTCAATGCACTGGAGCAGGAGAAAGCCAACGGCAAACCCGGGCAATTGGCCTATCGGCTGCTTTACGTCGATCTGGTGATCCTCGACGAGCTCGGCTATCTGCCCTTCAGCCAGGCCGGGGGCGCCTTGTTGTTCCACCTGCTGTCGAAGCTCTACGAGCACACCAGCGTGATGATCACGACCAACCTGTCATTCGCCGAGTGGGGAAACGTCTTCGGCGATGCCAAGATGACCACCGCCATGCTCGACCGCCTGACCCATCATTGCCATATCGTCGAGACCGGCAACGAGTCCTGGCGCTTCAAGACGAGTACGGCCCGGCTGCAGCCGGGCCGTACTCGAACAACCAAACCAAAAGGAGAACAACCACCCGAAACCGCAACCCTACCCATACCCGCGTAGCTATACTGCGCGCATAACACCGTGGGTCAGTTCCAGATGAAAACCCCGGGTCAGTTCGGCGTGGAAATCAACATTCGACGAGCTCAAGAACCAGTGGGGCTGGGGCGGCTTCACCACGAATGACCTGCATCGCTGCCAGCTGTCGGCGCGCGGTGGCGCTGATCTACAACGGGTGGAGTCTGTTCGTACGTCTGGCCAACCCTGAAGCCCGGCTCGAAGCCATCACCAGCCGCCCCTGGTTGATGTCCTCGGTCGGTCGGCGTACCGAGCATGCGGGCCAGATCACGATCACGCTCACCGGCCAGCACGCCTACTTCGACAAGGCCCGGCAGGTGCTCATGCGCATCTCCAGCCAACTCCAGAAATGGGCGAGCGAAGCTGCGGAGCAGTTCAAACGCCGATCGGTCTGGATGCGCTGCTGCGAGCATCTCAAACGCACCCTCGCGGCCATCGGGCCGCCTCAGATACTCCGCTTGCTGCCTGATCATGCAAATGGGATCGTGTAACTGAGGTTTTTAGGATGAACAGCGGCAGCATCAGCGGCGCCACCAGAAAACCGGCGGCCTGGGCGACCGTAGCAAGCTCCAGGCTGCCGCCGGCCATGCCGGTATAGGCAATGGCCATCGACGAGCCGGGAATCAGCATGACGAGATAGAACCCCAGCGCCAGTTCCGGCGAACCGGCCATGCCCTGCACCAGAAACCAGGCAATGACGGGCGTCAGCACGAAGTTGTAGAACAGGCTCAGCAACAGCGGGCGCGGCTGCTTGAACACCTTGGGCAGGAGGCGAAGTTGAGCCCGATCATCATCGGGAAGATCATCAGGAACACCAGGACGTTCATCACCGCAGCCAGCGCCGGCGCCCAGGCCTTGGCTTGGGCCGCACCCAGCATTCCGAGCAGCCAGCCGCCGCCCATCGCGGCCAGCGCATACCAGAACAGGCGGTCGCGCAGATGATGGACCAGCGCCGCGCCGGTAGGCGGAGTGTGGTGGGTTGGCACAACGTCCATGACAAGGCCCTTAAGAGGCAGGTGATCGAAAAAGTCGGCGCTGGCGGGACGGCAATCAGCCGAACAGCGCCTGCCACCAGCGCTTGCGAACATTGGGCAGCGGCGCGGTGTCGGCGATGGCTTCTGGCCGCAGGCGCGAGAGCAACCAGCGCGGGGGATGCGCGCCACCGTGCATGCCGCAGGAACTGCCCAGATTGTTGGGGTCGTAGATCTTGACGAGCGTCGGCGTTTCCAGGTCGTCGGCATAGACGATGCCACAGTAGTCCTCGCGATGCTCTTGCCCCAGCAGTGCATCGACTCCGTCAACGAAACGCTTCAATTCCTCCGCGGAAAGCGGCGAGTCGGGAAGCATTGCGCCGGTCAGGCTGACAAACCAGCCTTCCGGCTCGTTCCGAACCCGGTCCCACAGGGCGTCGAGATCCTGCCAGCGCAGAACCCCGTAAAACTTGCCCGTCAGACGGCGGGCAAATTCTTCGTCGTCACGCACTGCAGGAGCCGCCATCGCTGTCTTTCATGCCCAGCGCCCGCATGATCGAGGCTGCCGGGCAAAAACCGGTGAAGCCCATCTGGAACATGTTTGCGCCGACAAAAGCGCCGAGCCACAACCAACTCATGTGGGACAGGTCGACCTGCCCAGTGTAATGGGCGAGGCCCAGGCTCAACATCATCATGAAGCCCGCGAAACTGGAAATTGCGCGATTGACAGTCATTCATTACTCCTTGTAGTGGTGAGGGTTATGTGCTTGGGTAGCCGTGGCTTTTTACCAATGGATGCAGCGTGGGGAACGTCGTTACACGTTCCCCCGGGTTAGATCACGAGCGCTCGACGGTGCGGCTGACCACCTTCATCGGACGGTCATCGACCTTCCAGCCCTTGGCGTTGGCCAGGCCGATGGTGGCCCAGCGATAGACCAGGCGGGCGACGACCTTGACCGGCGCCTTGCCCGGCGGCAGCTTGAAGCGAAATTCGCCACGATCCGGGGTGAAGGGCTTGAGCGTGGTGTCGAAGGCGATCTTCTCGGCCTGGAAGCCGCCCACGCCAAGGCGCGGCTGGCCGGTCTTGGGGTCGGGTGGGGATTGCAGCGGCTTGCCGTAGAACCTGCCCGGCATGCCGCCCCAGTCCTGCGGGCCGCGCTCGCCGGTTTTCGGATTGCCCATGCCGGCGAGCGGGTGCAGCAATCCGCTCTTGTCGCCGGTATATCTCAGCAGGTTGCCCTCGGCATCGAAAACATCGAGTTTCAACAAGACGGCACGGATCGGGCCGGAACCGGGAATGCTATGACCGGCGCCGACATTCTCGACGACGGTCTTCACCACCAGCTCATCGCCGACGATCTGAGTGTCCACATCCATGGTCACCGAGCTTTGTAGCGTGGCCGGATCGTGCGCGCCGACGAAGGTATGGGCACGGGCGCCGTAGCGCTTGGGCGCGCCGACGGCGATCTCCTGCTTACCCGGGAGGAGCGGCATATGGCACTCCTGGCAGGTCTGCTTGACGATGCCGGCATCGTAGAGCTTCTTCCAGTCCTCGTAGGTGGAAATCGCCAGCACGCCCTTGCCTTCATTGCGGGTCTTGGCGTGGCCTTCTTCCTGGTTGAGGTGACATTGTGAGCAAAACTCGGCAGTCTTGAGTACCGGGTTGACCTTGATCTCGAAGGGCGCTGCCTTGACGCCCTTGCGCGGTCCGTGGATCGCGCCACTTTCGTCGAGCGTGACGGTATGGATCGGCCCGGTCTTGTAGCGGTCGCCTTCCTTGATGACCTTGACGTTCTGCACCGTGTGGCAGTAACTGCAGGAAATGCCGAAGTCGGCCTTGTCCCGAATCGCCTGGCCCAAATCCACTGCGCGCCCTGCCTTGTGCTCCTTGAGCACCAGCTTGGGCACGTGGCACTGCGCGCAATCGCCCGGCTGGCCAGGGAAAAAACCCTGGTAGCCCATGCCGTCCTTCTCGCCCTTCGCGTTGGTGGCGGTGAAAAACTGATAGACGATCGGGTTTTGCAGATCGGTGCCCATCACCGACTGCGAGTATTCCTTGTAGATGCGCTGATGACAGCTGCCGCAGAACTGCGGATCGTCGAAACTACCGGGTTGGGCTGGCTCGTAGGCTTGGGCGGAAAGGCCTGCGAACGCAAGCATACTGACGAAGACTGCGCGCAAGCGCGCGATTCGCTGAAGTGGGTTCATCATGGCTCCTCTCTGTTTATGGGTGGGAGCCAGGATGCTATTAGGCTGAAAAAATGCGCACCATGATTGCAATCAGTGTGCAGCGCACTATTTCGTCTGGCAACTACGTAGCATGCTGCCCTCGCCTTCGATGCGTCCTTCGGCGCGTAAGCGAGCCAGTGCCCGGTAGAGGCTTTCCGGCGTGAGGCCCAATTCCGCCGCCCAGTCGGCAAGCGGCCCGGGCAGCCGGATCCAGCCATCGGGACCGGCCTCAGTGACGAGAAAATGCATCACGCGATCCTCGGCACGCCGCAGGCGCACACGCTCGTAACGCGAGCACTGCCGCCGCGCATTGCGCATCTGCGCCTGCAGGAACGCCATGGCGAACGCCATGTCGCCGCGGAGGGACTCCAGCACCTTGGGCTTGGGCAAAACAAAGAGTTCGCTATCCACCTTGGCGTAGGCCGAGCAGCCATAGCATTCTACGTTCAGCGCCAGTTCGGCGAAGAATTCCCCGGCACTCGCACGCAGCATCACCAGCGCATCTCCCTTGGGAGAAAAGCGCGCGGCCTCGAGCTCGCCGCTGCGCACGAAATAGATTGCCGTCGCTGTTTCGCCTTGCCGGTAGAGGATTTGCTTGCGTCTGAGCGAAAGAGGACGCACTGCCTGACGCAGTGCCTCGGGAATGTAATCGGGTAGTTCGGCGCAAGTCATGAAAGTCGGCGCTGGCGGAACGGCACGCCTCAAGTCGGCATGCCGAGCAGCTTGCCAGTCATCTTACGCGCCACCGGGGCCATGAAGAAGATCACCGGCACGCCGACGACGTAGGCGACGAGGAACGCCTTGCCCCAGCGAACGAGGAAATCCGGGCCGAAACCGACATTGACGGCGGTGATGACAAAAGTCATCAGCGAGATCATCAGCAGGCCCATGATCAGCGAAAAGGCGAGGTGGAATTTCTTCTGCGGTGCCATCGTCGCCTCCTCAAACCAGCCAGCCATCGATCTTCTCGCGGCTCGGGATGCCGCCGGCGTGCACCACCGTGCCGTCGATGACGACCCCCGGCGTGCTCATCACCCCGTAGCTCATGATGTCCTTGAGCTCCTCGACCTTTTCGAGTTGAACGGCCACACCCTTGGCGGCCGCCACCTCCTCGATCAGTTTCAGCGTGGTCTTGCAGTTGGCACAGCCGGTGCCGAGCACCTTGATGTTTTTCATGATGGGACTCCTTGAGGGTTGAACAACAACGAAGACGAACCGGTCGGCGAAAGGATGCACCCGAATATTCGAATCAGACTGGAGCGCTGCCCTGAACCGGATTGCGTGGATTTCGCTCAGGGCGTGACGACGGTCGCCTAGGTGAGCCAAGAGGACGGCGCGATTTCTGTTTCAACGCGCCGGAATGGTCAGCAGCGGTGCCGCTGGCGTCGTGCCGGTTTCGGCCAGCGAGCTGAACATGGCGAGGAAGCGGAAGCTGCGCTTGGAATCGAGGTCGGTGTCGTCGATCCAGAACCAGCGGTTGCGGTAGAAGACGGCGGCATAGGCGTCCGCCGGCCTTTCCATGCCCGAACGGATGCGCAACAACGCGTCGTCGGCCTCGCCGCTGGCCAATTTGCCGCGCGCCGTGGCTCGGCCCTGGGCGATGTCTTCCGGCGGCACCTCGACGCCGGCGGAGAGATCGCCGATCACACCTTGCATGGTGCGAGTGAGAACGACGATCTCGTCGTTGCCGCCGCGCGCCGCGCCAAAGCCGAGGGCGAAGGTGTCACGTGCCGCATCAAGGCCGAGCAGAGCCTTGAGGCGGGCGATATCGGCCGCCTGTTCGTCATCGGCGGCACGCAGCGTCAGCGTCGACCGGATGCCGCTTTCGCGTGGTTCGATGCGCAGACTCATGCCGCCGCCTTCGCTGATGCGGCCGATCAGCTCGGCCGCTTCGAGGAAGCGCGGATCGTGGCGCCGGCCGCGCGAAGGCGAACTGGAGACGTTGTAGATGCCGTTGATCGCCTGCACGGTGGCGCGCAGGATGAAGTCGGCGCGCCCGCCGCCGCCGATGGTGGCGAATACGGTTTCCGGCGGGATTGGCGTGTGCATGCTCTTGACGAGCCGCTGGCCGGAAAGCGGCTCGTAGGAAATCGTCGGCGTCTGGCCGAAACGGCCGATGGCGCCGGCGCCGCGGCTGTTGTTTTCTCCGAGATGCGGAAACAGTGTGGCGGTCAGCGAAACTTCGGTTTCCAGCGAGGTGGAGTTGATGACCGAGGAAATGTCCAGATACACCGGCGGATCGAGATAGCGCACCTTAACGATGTTGAGCAGCATCTGCTCCTTCCATGACTCGGCGATGGCCTGCGTGTAGCCGTAGCGGTCGCGCGGCAGGTCGCGGTAGCCGATGTTCTGGCAGCCGACGAGGAACGCCGGTGCGACGCAGATCGATAGTATGCGGACGAAAGCTTTCATGGCTGCGCAATATACGCCGCGATGGCCTTGATATCGGCGTCGCCAAGCCGTGCCGCGATCATCGGCATCATCATCGCATTACCGCGCGCACCTTCGCGTAGTGCCTTCAATTGCGCTTCGATATAGGCAGCATGCTGGCCTTCAAGCAGCGGGAAAGTGACGCGACGGCCAAAATCCTGTCCCGCAACATGGCAGTTGGCACAGGCGGGAACCTGGCGATTCCAGTCGCCTTGCTCGAATAGGGCCTTGCCTCTCGCTGAGTCCGCGCACCTTCATGACATCGCAGCCGTTCATGCGCGGAGGAGCGAGCTTAACGCCTTTCTTCACGATCATCTCCTTGAGTCTGGTTGAAGTTCCGACCCTTCGTCGGACTGTTTTCATTATGGCCAGAGCCCCCGGGAGAGCAATGCCAATCAGGTAACGAACTGTAATCTTCTATGTCGGCCGTAAGCGGATGTTTCGGCTTAGCCGTGTCGCACCTTGTCGATGAGGGTGCTGGCGATGACGAAGATGTCGTCGTAAGTCTTCGCATTGTGGCCGAGCACGTTGTAGCGGCCACCGACCACCATGCGCGGCACGGCATCGACCTTGTAGTTAGCGGTGAGCGCCTCGGCGCGTGCGAGCTTCGATCCGATGCTGAAGGAAGCAAAGGTGGCGCGAAACTTTTCCCTGTCGACGCCTTGCGCGCCGATCCAGTCGAAAATCGCCTTGTCGGTAAACAGATTGACGCGGCGTACATGAATGGCATCGAAGACGGCCTGATCGAGGCGATCAAGCTGCCCCTCGGCCTCCAGCGTGTAATAGAGTTTGACCAGATTCGCCCAGGCGGCGCGGCCGAAGCTGACCGGCACCCGGCGAAAGGCGACATCCCCGGGCAGACGCGCTGCCCAATTCATCACATGCGGATGCATCTCGCGACAGTGTGGGCAGCCGTAGGAAAAGAATTCCAGCACCTCAATCTTCCCGGGCGTATCGCTTGGTTGCGGCGGATTGACCGGCGACCAATCGATACCTTCTTTCATCGCCGGCGCCGCCAGCACATTGGATATGTCAGTCAGCCCCGTGCCGATCAGGCTGCCGGCGAGCAGCACGCGATGGAATTCGCGTCGTGTCACGCTCATTGGTATGACTCCCGTGAATGTGAAACGAGAAACTTGATCGCCAGCATGGCGCACGCTAGGTAGATCATGAAAGCAAGATTGGCGAGGCTCAGGCCCAGCAGGGTCAGTTCCTTGTCTTCACAGAATCCGGTGGCCAGAAACAGCTCGGGCTGTAGTTGCCCCAGCCATTCGACGAAGCGTTCGAGCATGCTGGGCTGGCTGCCGGCGCAGGTGACGGTGCCGGCTGGCTGCCATTGCAGCCAGCTCTGGTAGGCGGCCACGGTCATGCCGCCCAGGGCGGTGGCGACGAACAGGCCACCGGCCCCCAGCGTTGCGGCACGGGATCGCGACAGCCACGCCACCCCGGCGAGGACCGCCAGCAGCATGAATAGCAGGCGTTGGAAGATGCACAGATGACAGGGATGCAAATCCAGCCAAGCCGTCAATACAAGGCTGGCGCCAGCGGTCAGTGCTGTTCCCACCGCCAGCGCGAACCAGGTGAAACGCTTCATGAGCATGGGCAAAAGTCGGCGCCGTCTGATCGGCCCTGGGCTTCCGGGTTATTTCTGCTGCAAGCGATAGACATATTCGGTCAGCGCCAGGATGCGGCTGCGCGCACCGGATTCGGGATCGCCGGCGTAGTTTTCGAAATAGACCGAGGTCTGCCGGCGGAACGCCGCACCCCAGATCGGCATTTCGCGCGAGCCATGCGCCTTGATCTCGGCACGGCCGTCGATGATCTGATAGACCTTGTCGAAGGGGAAGACGCCGTTGTTGGCCTTCGCCAGGCCGGTGATATCGGGGACCTTCGTCTTCATCTGGTCGGCGGCCGGTCCATCGCCTTTGCCTTGCAGACCATGGCAACTGGCGCAGGCAGCGTTGTATTCGCCCTTGCCCACATCGATGAGCTTGTCCGCCGCAAGCACGGAACCGCCTACCAGCAGGCTGGCGGTGACGAGGAATGTCTTCCATTGCTTTCTCATGTGTCGTTCTCCTTTCAGATCGTTTCCAATGCCAGCGCGATGCCCTGGCCGCCACCGATGCACAGCGTAACGATACCGCGCTTCAGCCCGTCGCGGTGCATCGAATGGATCAGCCTCGTGGTCAACACCGCACCGGAGGCGCCGATCGGGTGGCCGTGGGCGATGGCGCCGCCCTCGACATTCACCACGTCCTGCGCAAAGCCCAGTTCGCGCGTACAGGCGATGGCGATGGCGGCGAAGGCTTCGTTGACCTCCATGCGATCGACGTCGCCGACCTGCCAGCCGGCGCGCGCCAGGGCCTGTCGCACGGCGGGCACCGGGCCGATGCCGAAGAAGCCGGGCTCGACCGCCGCCACGCCATAGGACGCCAGCCTTGCCACCGGCTGCAAGCCATTCGCCTCGGCAAAGCCACGCTCGCAGACGATCATCGCCGCCGCGCCGGTGTTGAGCCCCGGCGCGTTGCCTGCCGTGATGGTGCCATCCTTGCGGAAGGCGGGACGCAGTTTGGCCAGGGATTCGGCCGTGGTGTCAGGGCGGTTGTGCTCGTCCTTGGCAAAGAGTTCCGGCCCCTTGCGGCCCTTGACCTCGACTGGCACGATCTCGGCCGCGAACTTGCCGGCCGCCTGCGCCGCGGCGAAGTTCTGTTGCGAGCGCAAGGCCCACGCATCCTGGTCGGCGCGGCTGATGCCGTATTTGGCGACCAGATCCTCGGTATGCCAGCCGGAGTGCTGGCCAGAAAAGGCATCGTTCAAGCCGTCCATCAACATGCTATCGAACATGGTGATGTCGCCCATGCGCGCGCCCCAGCGGCCCTGCGGCAAGAGGTAGGGCGCCATGTCCATGTTCTCCATGCCGCCGGCGATGGCGCAATCGATGTAGCCAGCCATGATCTCCATGGCCGCCGAGGCGATGGCCTGCGCGCCGGAGCCGCAAACGCGATTGACGGTCAGCGCCGGCACTTCGACCGGCAAGCCGCCGCCGATGCCGGCCTGGCGCGCCGGATTCATCTTGCTGCCCGCCTGAATGACCTGGCCCATGACCAAGGTCTGCACTTTTTCCGGCGCAAGGCCGGAGCGCTTTAGGACTTCACGAATGACGACGGCGCCGAGTTCCGTCGCCGGGGTGTTCTTCAAAGTGCCGCCGTAGGTGCCGATGGGGGTACGGACGGGGTTACACAGGACGACTTCGCGGTTTGCCATGATGGTCTCCCAAATGCCAGGCCGCGACATGCGGCCTCAATACCATCGTAGACGAGCTATCCGCTTATGGATGCACCGAGGGGGACGGTGAAAAGTCGGCGCTGGCGGGACGGCAAAGGAAAAGGACACTCACTCAGACTTGGGTGCAGGGTCACGTGAGCGACGAAAGCCAAAGGAAAAGAAGTCATGAGCTCAAAAATAGAAACGGGCCATCAACTCCAGCTTACGCCGGTTTTGCTTTTCGCCGAACTCGCTGTAGCTCTTTCCGTGTAGCCAGGTGGCGCGCAAACGAAGGTCGAGGTTGGTAATGCCGGTGTAAAGCAGCTCTGGCGTGAGTGACCAGCTTTTATCGGCCAGATTGACCATCCACGTCAGCGACGGCGTGAAATAGACGATGTCGAAGGGTTCCTTCTGGCTCGCCTTGAGATACAGGTAATCGCGACCGGCATTGGGGCGGGCGAAGGCCGGGCTGATCTGCTTGGCCTTATTGACGAGCAGCGGGTTGCCGCTGTCGGCAAGCCTGAGGAAGTCGGACAGTTCACGCTCACTATAACCGGTGCCATTGCGATAAAGCTCGGCGATCCAGGTGGTGTCGTTCTGCGTGAGGTAGCGCAGGCCGACCAGCGCGCTGGTGGCGTCGCGGGTGACGCTCTTCACGTTGCCGGCGGCGTCGATAAGGCGTTGCTCGAAGTCGCGGATGCGCGCCCATTCGCCGTGGATCTCGAAATTGCTCGTCAGGTTCTTCGAGAAGTCGATGCCGAAGCGCGAAGTGCGGCTGCCGCCGTTGAACCAGACGAAATCGATGTCGGTGTCTTTGTAGAGCAGATAGAGCTTCGCCGCGACATTGGTGTGGTCGGGTGCGCCGAAATCGTTGTTGTAGTGGTTGCTTACGGGCAGCAACACAGGGGTGAAAGCCACGGTTTTCAGGTCGCCGTCGAAATTGCGGATGAAGTCGGCGGCCACCATGGCGTATCCCTCGCGCGCCAGTTCGACGTCGTTCGGATCTTTCGGCCGCTCGATGAAACCGACCGGATTCCATGCGTAGCCCTTGCCCCACTTCATCGCGATCTTGCCGGCGTCGAGCGTGAAGCCGGGATCGGGTTTGAGGGAGACGTAGGCTTCGTCGAAGTGATTGTCGCGCAGGCTAGCGAGCTCGTCGCGCTGCACGCTTGCCGAATATTTCAGATTGAGGCTGGCGATGCCCTGGGTGAATTTGGCGTTGAGCTTGGCCGTGGCGGTGTTGCGGTTCAGCGTGTCGCGATCGAGGCCATTGAGCTTGTAGAGGCTGCCATCGCGGTTGAGGTCGGCCCACTCGGCCTTGAGTTCGAGATAGCCGCCGAACTCGAACGGCTTCTTCTCGAATTCGCCGGCATCGAAGCTGAACTCCTCCGCCTGGACGCTGCCCGCGAGCAGGCAGGCGACCAGCGCCATAGTTTTCACTTTCTCAGTTCCCCGACGCGCGACAGGTAGTTGAGGGTGAACACCTCGTCGGGAAACTCGCGCTTCTTGATCTGGCCGTAGATCATCACCGACTTGTAACCCTTGTAAAGCGGGCTGTCGGTCTCGACAGTGGCGGGACGCCTGAGCCCGCCGCCGAAGTCCTTGATGTCCTTGAAGTGCAGCGTCTTGATGAGCATGCCGCTGGCCGCGTAGCACTCGATGGCGACGGGCAGCAACGCCTTCTTGTCCACCCACATCTTCAGCTTGTCGTAGGCGACTTCACCTGTCTTGGCCTTGAGCGTGAGCAGGTGCCGATCCCCGTCCTCGGCCAGCGCTTCGACGTTGTATTCGGCGGTGTAGTCGATGCGCAGGATGTCGGCGTTGTTGAACACGCCGCCGGTGACCGACTGCATGCTGGTGATGCGCATCGGCTTGCCGACCTCGGGAATGTAGAGCCACATGTTGTCGCCCTGGCGGAGCGTGGCGCGGCCTTTGTCGCTTTCCGGCGCGAGGAACAGGCCGACGACCTGGTCGCGCCCTTTGCGGACCGAATAGAGCACGAACTCTTTTTTCCGGCCGTCCGGCTCGACATTGATGAGCTTGCGCAGGGATTCGGACGATTCGGGTTCGAGGTTGCGGTCGACTTGTTTGAGAATTTCTTGGCCATCGAGGGCATAGGCCGAACCGGCACACAGGAAAAACAGCGCAACGAGCAGCTTCTTCATCATGAATCCTCAAACGTGACGCAGGGCGGTGATCGGGTCCATGCGCGAAGCCTTCCACGCCGGTTGCAGGCTGGCGATGACCGCGACCAGGATCACCAGGCTGGCGATCGTGAGCACGTCGCCGGCGGCGATGGAGGGTGCCATCACCAGCCCCTGTTGCTGGCCGAAATTGAAGGTGGGTTTCCAGACATTGATGCCGGCGATGGCGGCCAGGCTCACGGCAATGCCCGCTACCGTGCCGACAATGCCCAGCATCAGGCCTTCGGCGAGGAACAGCGAGAGGATGCGCGACGGCGGCGTGCCGATGGCGGCGATGGTGCCGATTTCGCGGATGCGTTCGAACACCGCCATGATCATCACGTTCATCACCGCGACCAGTACGATGGAGACCAGCATGATCTTGATGAACAGCGTCATCAGGTCGATCATCCGGGCGATGTTGGCGAAGGGCGAGAGCTGCGTCCAGTCGTGCACCTCCAGCATCGGCTTGCCTTCCTTGTTGGTCAGCCCTTCGACGGCCGCCTTGAGGCGCGCGCCGACGCGGTCGAGCTGGGAAAAGTCCTTGAGCCGCACGACGATTTCGCTGACCTCTGCCTCGTTCATGCGCAAGAGCTCGCGCGCATCCTCGATATGGACATAGGAATCGCGGCCACCGGGGCCGGTGACCGCCTCCATGATGCCGCGCACGACGAAGGTCTTGCCATTCACCGAACCATCCTTGTTGGTCGCCACCACCACCACGGTATCGCCGACCTTGACCTTGAGACCGCGCGCCAGCAGTTGCGGAATCACGATCTGGCCGCGCGCCACCAGCGGGCCGCTCTTGTCGCCCTCGGCGATGCGGCCGGGCAGGAGCGGCACGGTGGCCGCTTCGCGCTTGGGGTCGATGCCATTGACGCGAATGCTGGTCGTCTCGGTGAAGTTGCTGAACATGCCGCCAAACTTGATGCGCGGCGACCACGCGGCGATGGCCGGCTCGGCTTTCAGCGCCTCGTCGAGCTTGGCGAGCATGTTGGGGCGCATGTTGAGATTGAGCGGCAGGCTGTCGATCGCAGCGACATAGCCTTTGCGATGCACCTGCACGTGACCAAGCAGCGAGTCGGTGATCTGGCCGATCATCATCGCCTTGAAAGAGCCGGCGACGGCCACGAACAGCAGCACCGCCAGCATGCCGATGACGATCAGCAGCAGGGTGAGCGAGGTGCGGCGGCGGTAGCGCAGCAGGTTGCGGCTGGCGATGGCGAGCACATCAAACATGATCGCCTCCGTTCTTCAGGCGGCCGTCTTCGAGCGTAAAAGTGACCTCGGCCTCGCCCATGATCTTCGGGTCGTGCGTGGAGAAGACGAAGGTGGTTCTGAATTCGTCGCGCATCGATTTCATCAGTTCGATGATGCGGTAGGCGGTGTCATGGTCGAGGTTGGCGGTTGGCTCGTCGGCGAGCACCAGTTTTGGGTTGCTGACCAGCGCGCGCGCCACGGCGACGCGCTGCTTCTGGCCGCCAGAGATCTGGTCGGGCCGCTTGTCGGCCTGATCCCGCATGCCGACGGCGTCTAGCATGCGCAGCACCTGCTCCCGGCGCTTCTCCTTCGGCCATTTCTGCACCATGCGCAAGGGATACTCGACGTTCTCGAACACGGTCAGGACGGGAATCAGGTTGAAATCCTGAAACACGAAACCGATGTGCTCGCCGCGAAATCTTGCCGCCGCGCGGCGATCCAGCGTGGCGATGTCGGTATCGAGCACTTTCAAGATGCCGCTGGTCGGGCGGTCGAGACAGCCGATCATGTTGAGCAGCGTGCTCTTGCCGCTGCCCGAAGGGCCGACGAAGGCGACGAAAGCGGCAGGTTCGATGGCGAAATCGACACCCTTGATCGCCGGCACGTCGATGTCGCCGACGCGGTAGGTTTTGGTGACGTGTTGCGCGGACAGCAAGCTCATGGTGTTCTTTCAAAAGTCGGCGCTGGCGGGATGGCACTAACATCTAGTAGACGTCAATGACATAAAAAGGATGCAGCCTACCGGATGCGCTCGGCGAGAATGGCTTGCACGTCAGCAGTTGTCCAGTCGCCGCGCGCACCGGGCGGCGTGTTGGGCAGATTGGGGAAATTGATCAAGGCGACCTTGCCGCCTTCCTTGCGTGGAAAACGGTATTGGCCGTCGATGAGAATCAGGATCGGGATGTGGCCGGAAAGCCCGACGGCCTGTATACGCTGCATACCTTCCGTACTTTCACTGTCGAATTCATTGACCCGCAGTTTGTTGCCCTGGGCAGCAAGCCATGCGCGCAACTCGCCCAGCGCCATCTTGACCGGGGGATGCGGCATGGCGATGATTTCCACCGTAGGTGGTGCGGCCAGCACGTTGCCAGCAGCAAGACTCGACAAGGCAACGGCAGTGGCGGCGAGGAATTTGCGGCGAGTGATCATGATCAGTTCCTTATTTGCAGTTGTTGTGAAGTTTCCACATCTCGGCGTGGCCCATGGCCACAGCCCAGTCGGGCGGTGTGCATTGGCCGTCGGTGGCTGGTGAAGGCACGGCGGGTGCAGCTAAGGGCGCGACGGGCGGGAATAGCGCCTGGGTGATGAAGCCGATCACCGCGATAAAGATCACGACAATCGCCATCTCGCCAGCGCCGACTTTTTGACTTGCGTGTGGTGTGAACACCGCGCAGACACCGCCAGGACAATGCTGCGCTTTTTGCATGAAAAACAGGTTATATACCTTGCAGGCCAGACAGATGCCGAAGGCGCTCTCGAAAAACATCAGCGTGAGACATGTGGCGCAGACGATCAGGTTGATCGGGCCGATGACGCTATTGAGCACGATCAAATAGAACATGAGCACGGCCAGCGTCCATCCCACTGCCCAGGCGAAACGCTTCTGCGGCGCACCGACCCATTCGGGCTGCTGCTTCCTCACCGCCAGGCGACCAAGGATCATGCTTGGCGAAAAGCGCGGATTGATGAAGATGCGGATGGTGAAGTCGATCAGGAAGGCGATGACGAAAATCCGCGTCAGGCGAAAGTTGCCCATCAGCCAGGAATTCATGAACGACACCAAGGCAAAAAAGAAAAGGATCCCGGCGGCGGCGCGGACTTCACGCTCGTTCAATACCGGCACGTCGTAATCGGGGATGATTTCGCCGAAACCAAAAATCTTGCGCATGAAAAATTACCTCACCGATGACAACCTTTATTTCACCGCAGAACGGTAAGCGCCGTGCTGCACGCGTCGACTTTTTTGCATCGCTACTTCACAGACTTGCGGTTTGTTACCTTACGTTACAAAGCCCGGCCCGGTGCGGGTATAAATGCTGACCATGGAAAGCCCTGATCGCATCCTCATCGTCGACGACGACCCTGAAATCCGTCGCCTGCTCGTCGACTACCTGGCGAAGAACGGCTTCGAGGCGCTGCCGGCGCGCGACGGTCGCGAGATGGCGCAGATGCTGGACAAGCACGCCATCGACCTTGTCGTGCTCGATCTCAATCTCCCCGATGCCGATGGTTTGACGCTATGCCGCGACCTGCGCACCCGCTCGAACTTGCCGGTGCTGATGCTCACCGCGCGCGGCGAGGAAACCGACCGCATCATCGGCATCGAGATGGGCGCCGACGATTATCTGGTCAAGCCATTCAGCCCGCGCGAACTGGTGGCACGGCTCAAGGCGGTACTGCGCCGCACTCGCGCCCTCCCGCCCAATCTGCAAGCCGAAACACAGCGTTGCCTAGCTTTCGCCGGCTGGCGGCTCGACACGGCCACGCGCGTGCTGACCGCGCCAGATGGCGTGGTCGTGCCACTCTCCGGCGGTGAATACCGCTTGCTGCGTCTGTTGCTCGAACATCCGAACCGGGTATTGAATCGCGACCAGTTGACGGAACTCCTCCACGGGAGGACGCCCGGACCCTATGACCGCGCCATCGACGTGCAGATCAGCCGCCTGCGGCAACGGCTGCGCGAAGAAAATGCGCCGCAAATCATCAAGACGGTACGCGGGGAGGGCTATGTTCTGGCCGCCGCCGTCGAAGGGCGCGCATCGTGCGACTGATGCCGCAAAGCCTGTTCGGTCGGCTGACGCTCATCCTGGTGATTGGCATGCTCGCCGCGCAGTTCGCCAGTCTCTGGCTGCATATGGATGAACGGCAAATGCTGATGCAACATGGTGCTACGCATATCGCCGGTTTGCCCAGCCGGTTCTGGCTTCATCTTTCGCTGACCCTGACCACAGTACTTTTTGTTTCGGTGGTTGCCGTGCGCCTGGTGACGCGGCCGATCCAGCGGCTGGCAGAGGCCGCCGATGCCTTCGGCAAGGATATCGACGCGCCGTCGCTCGAAGAAAGCGGCCCGGCGGAAATCCGGCGTGCCGCCGAGGCCTTCAACCGCATGCAGGATCGCCTGCGCCGCCTGATCGCCGAGCGCAGCCGCGCGCTCGCCGCCGTTTCGCACGACCTGCGCACACCACTCACCCGCCTGCGCCTGCGTGCCGAACTGGTCGACGACGAGTCGCTTCGCCAGCAGATCAACGCCGACATCGACGATATGCAAGCGATGGTCGAAGCGACGCTGGCTTACCTGCGCGGCCTGAACGAAAGCGAACCGGTCCAGAGTATCGACATCGCGGCGCTGGTGAGCAGCATCGTGGCCGACGAGCAGGCGCTGGGACGGCCGGTGACGCTGATCGACACCCCTGCCGCGCACTACCCCGGCCGGCTTTCGATCCTGAAACGCGCCATCGCCAATCTGGTCGATAACGCCGTGAAATACGGCCACGCGGCATATCTCGGCATCAGCGATACGTCCGACGCGTTACGCATCGTCGTTGAAGACGACGGCCCCGGCATTCCCGAACCCGATCTGGGGCGCGTCGTCGAGCCCTATGTCCGGCTCGAAACCTCGCGCAGTCGGGAAACCGGCGGCGTCGGCCTTGGGCTGGCCGTCGCACGCGACGCAGCGCGCTTGCATGGCGGTGAGCTGAGACTGGAAAACCGCGCGGGAGGCGGTTTGCGCGCAACGTTGATCCTGCCGCGCTGAAATCCGGCCTCCCTATGGTTTGAGCGGCTCGGGCGGCTCGGGCCGGTCTGCCATCACGCGCAGACTATCCGCAGAACGCTCGATGCGTCCGTCCCGGCTCAGCGACGCCAGGGCGCGATACAGCGCCTCGTGGGTCAGGCCGAGTTCCGCCGCCATTTCCTTCAACCTAAAAACCTCAGTTGGACACGCCCGCTGGTGCGTGCCAGGGGGTGCGTAGCGGGGTCACCCAACCGGTGATCGTCATCGATGAGATATCTTTCGATTTCCATAGGCAATTTTCGCCGGGAGGAGCGGTCAACTGGGGTTTTTAGGTTCAATGATCCCTCAATGCGAAACACACCCGTTTCGTCGCAGCCCAGTCGCAAGCGCTGCAACAACCGTTCCGGTGCCGAGCGAATCTGCTTGAGTTCGTAGCGCTGGCGGGACGGCACCCTGGATCAAGGCCGCCCCGCCAGCGTTGCAGCTTACTTGATGATCCCGCGTGCCTTCATGACGTCGCAGCCGTTCTGGCGCGGCGGTTTGAGCTGCACGCCTTTTTCCTTGGCGCGCTCTTCCATCACCTTGCGATGGGCTTCTTGAGTGGCCACGCATTCCTCATACGTTTTCACTTCGCGCATCTGCGCCTGCCAGGCGGTGCGCTCTTCCGGCGTCATCAGCGTCCAGCCGGGCGTATAGGTCTGGTTCCAGGCGAAGCGGCCCTTGCCCATTCCGCCCGGGCCCATGCCGCCACCCGGTCCCATTTGCGCAAAGGCGGAGGCCGCGACGACTGCGGCGGTCAGGAAGGAAGCAGTCAGTGCAAGTTTTTTCATGATCATCTCCTTGGTTGGATTGGCGAGCAAAAGCTTTTTTAGCCTTCTGATGGCAGACTAGTCTGTTTCGCCTGTGCAATCCAACGGGAACCTGTGAGAATGTGTAACCAGGTGTTGCCAACATCATCATCGCCGCGGCCGCGCCGGTTGGCGATCAGTCCGTCAGGCCAGCCACGACTCGATCTTCTCACGGCTCGGGATGCCGCCGGCGTGCACCACCTTGCCGTCGATGACGACCCCCGGCGTGCTCATCACCCCGTAGCTCATGATGTCCTTGAGCTCCTCGACCTTTTCGAGCTGCACGGCCACACCCTTGGCGGCCGCCACTTCCTCGATCAGTTTCAGCGTGGTCTTGCAGTTGGCACAGCCGGTGCCGAGCACCTTGATGTTTTTCATGATAAGACTCCTTGAGGGTTAAACAATAATGAAAACGAACCGGTCGGCGAAAGGATGCAGTCAGTCCTGGCGCACCAACGGCACCCAGGGAATAACCTCCGGCTGGAAAGTGACGTGGCCGATGCCGTGTTCTTCCGCTTCGTGGCGCAGCCCGGCCAGTATTTCCGGCCAGGTCAAGAGATCGCGCACCCGCACGTGCGCCGTGAGCGCCAGCCGCTCGCCGGAGAGCGCCCAGACGTGCAGGTCGTGCACCTCGGCTACGCCCGGCACGGCCGCGAGTTCCTTGCCAAGATGTTCGAGATCGATCGCGAAAGGCACGCCGTCCAAGAGGCCGTGCAGCGCCTCGCGCAACAGGCGCAGGCTCGCCGCCAGCACCAGCCCGCCGATCAAGAGCGAAAGCAGCGGGTCGATCGGCGTCCAACCGGTGAGCCAAACCACGGCGCCGGCGGCGATCGCAGCGATGGAACCCAACACGTCGCCCAGCACGTGCAGGAAGGCGCCGCGCACGTTGAGGTTTTCCTGCCCATGCGAGAGCATCCACGCGACCAGCAGATTGACGGCGAGACCGAGTGTTGCCACGAGACTGACCATCTCGCCCATGATCGGCCGCGGCTCGGCAAAGCGGCCCCAGGCTTCCCAAGTGATGCCGGCAACGACGGCCAGCATCGCCAGGGCATTGAGCAATGCCGCCAACAGCTCGGCGCGCCCGAAACCATACGTATGCCGCTGCGATGTCGGGCGTGCTGCGAGCCAGGCCGCAAGCAAAGCCAGCCCCAGCGCCGCACCGTCGGTGACCATGTGGCCGGCGTCGGCCAAGAGCGCCAGCGAGCCGCCGCGTAAGCCCGCCAAGGCTTCGATCAGCGCAAAACCCCAGGTCAGCGCCAGCGCAATCGACAGCCGGCGGCGTTGATGGGGCGAACGGGCATCGCCGCCATGGGCGTGTCCGTGGTCATGCGAATGGGCCATGCTCGACAAGGTAGGCCAGTTACAGCGAAAAGTCTTCGTCGTAAGGCTGGTCGCCTTGCACCACCGGCAGCGTCAGCGAGTGATCCCACTGGCTCCAGCCGCCATTGAAGAAGCGCACATCCTGGTAGCCCAGCGCCTTCAGTTGCAGCCAGGCGAGCGTGGAGCGGAAGCCGTCGTGGCAGTAGGTCACCACCTTCGCATCCTTGGGGATGTCTTTGTAGGCCGCGGCGATCTGTTCGAGTGAGAGCCACTTCTGCGACTGGGCGTCGGTGAGGTCGAGGCTGACAACGTTGAGGGCGCCGGGGATATGACCGCCCTGCACCGAATGACGGATCACCTTGCCGGTGTACATGTCCTTTGGCCGGTTGTCGATCAAGACCATGCTTGGGTCGCGTCGGGCGACGACGCGGTCGTAGACCTCGCTCCATTCGACGATCATCTCGCGCTTGCCAGGCTTGAGCGTCACCTTGCCCGGCTTGCGCGGCGCCGTTTCCTTGGTCAGTTCGTTGAAGGCGGTCCATTCGACGGTGCCGCCATCGAGAATCTTCACCCGGCGCATGTCGAAACCGTAGTAGTCGAGCAGGAAGTAAAGCCGTGAGGCGAGCACCGAGCGCGAGTCGTCGTAGAGCACGAGCGTCGAATCGTCATTCACACCCCAGCGCCGCAGCGTCGCCTGGAAGGCTTCGCGCGAGGGCAGGCGCATCAGCACCGGACTGTCGTTGTCGCCCAGGTCCTTGAAGCGCGCCACCTGCACGGCGCCGGGGATATGGCCGACGGTGGCATAGCGGTGCGGAAAGTAGCGCACCTCGAGCACGATGGTCTTGGGGTCTTTGAGCCGGCTTTCGAGCCAGGTGCCATCGACGAGAAAGTCGGGCGCGGCGGTACGGGCCAGACCGGACAGCGACAACAACAGCAAGACCAGTAGTGAACGTATTGAGAAACGGGTATTTCCAAGCATCCTGACAACCTCCATTGGCGATGCCGAGACTATGACATGGCGCAGGGTTTGACGCTCATGATTCGAATCATGTCGCAGAATTTTTCCACACTACGGGCGTACTTTTTCGTAATAGGCCAGCAGGCTTGCCAGCTCCTCGTCGGAAAACGGATTGGCATAGGCGTGCTCACGCGTCCCCCGCACACCGAGCCACAGGCGTGCGGCGAACTCGGTGCGCGGCTGGCGCGCCGCCATCGCCGCTAGATTCTTCGCCGGCAGCCGGACGTCGCCCCAGTCGGCGTCGTGGCAGGGGGCACAGTTTTCTTTGTGCAATGCCTGTCCCGCAGCGATGCTGTGTGGCGTCGCAGGCAGCGCAAGGAATGGCGCGGCAAACGGATAGCGGCGCAAAAGCGGGGCGAGCGCCGCTTTGAACGCTTGCCAATCCCTGCGTTCCAGATGGCTGCGCAAGGCGGAGGCGGATTGCGGGTCTGCGCCGGCGCGCCGCAGCGTCAGCGGCAGGGAGGACAGCGCCCCTTGCAGTCGCAGGACGAGGCCCTCGCGCTCCAAAGGCCGGGCGCGTCCCGCGATCAGCTCGCGCGCGTCGCCGTCCAGAACGAGCATCTCGGCGCCGAGGCGCCGAGCCGATGAGAGACGGTCTTCTGCCGCCGCGCTGCCGGCAAGCGTCAGGCCCGCCAGCAGCGCCAGCAGTCCGCTTCTTATTGCAGCTTGACGTGCTGTTCGACCGGGCCGGCCTTGGTGATCGTCCATTCGGTCATCGAGCCGTCGTAGAGCTTGGCTTTCTTGTTGCCAACGATTTCGCTGGAAACGAACCAGCCTATCGAGGCCAGGTGGCCGGTATTGCAGAAGTTGATTTGATCGCCGCTGGTGGGCACGCCGGCATGCTTGTAGAGTTTCTCGATGGTGGCCTTGTCGCGGAACATGCCGCCGCCGTTCTCGGTGAACCAGCCGGTGGGCAGGTTCTTCGCGCCGGGCAGCGTACCGTTTTCGGTCGCTTTCGGATTGCGGTTGATGCCGGCGAACTGGTCCTCGGGACGGCTATCGACGAGCAACACGCCCTTGGCCTTGGCCGCCTTGACATCGTCCACCGTGGCCAGCATGTCCATGCGCGGGTGCGGCGTGAAGGTCTTGGCGGCGACCTTGGCCGCGCCGGTTTCGAGCGGTCCTTTGTCCTTGAGCCAAGCTGCCATGCCGCCGTTGAGGATCGACACGTTGTCGTGGCCCAGCGTCTTGAAGGTCCAGTAGATGCGTGTCGCCCAGCCCATGTCGGCATAAGAGCCGCCGGGCGCGACGAGGATCACGTGACTGTCGTTGTCGACGCCGAGGCTGCCGATGTGCGCGGCGAGCTTGTCGAACTTGGCCGGCAGCATGTCCGGCACCTTGTCGGCACGTTCCTCACGCCAGCCGGATTTGCCGAAATCGGTGTTCGCCGCCCCCGGAATATGGCCGCGCAGGAAGTCGCCGGCCGGCTGGATGTCGACCACGGCGATGCCGGGCTTGCCCAGATTCGCCTTGAGCCAGGCGACGTCGACCAGCGGCTCGGCGGCGAAAACGTTGCTCGCCAGCCCGAACAGGAACACTACGGCGAGCCAGAGCGAACGGCCCAGTTGCAGGGATGTGTTTTTCATTGTGTCTCCTCCATCAGGTGGTGTTTCAGATACAGACGATGCGATCGGCGGCAAGGAGTTTTTGCATCACCTCGTCCCAGTCGCTTTCCCTCAGTTCCCGCTGCCGAAGGTCGATGGCCTCGACGGTATCCCTCCTGGCCACCTGCCGCAGGGCGGCACTCACGGTCTGGGCATCGGGAAACAGACCGGTGTCGAGTTCGATGATAGTCATGCTGCGCTCCGAAAAAAACGCTTACAGCGATAGGGTGATGTCGGCAGACTGCATGGCGGTGGCCAGCGCGGCGGCATCGAGCAGCGGCAGGTCATCGGCCATCGCCGCGACGGTGGTTTTGGGCGCGATGTCGCACATTTCCAGCAGCTCGGCGTTGGCGGCGTTTTCGGCCGACTCTTCGACCGGGTGATCCATGAACACGAGATCGACATGGTGGCCGAAGATGGTCAGCCCTGCGGCGACACGCATTGCCTCGGCGTGGTCGCGGCGCGCCAGCACCAGGATGTTCTTTTCGCTCACAGGCTCACCACCCTTTCCGCTTCGGCCATCAGCGCGCTGTTGATCGTCTGGCTGCCGTTCTCCACCAAGCATTCCCGCCCCGGGCAGAAGCGGTGCCAGGATTCCTCGCAGACCACTGCGCGGCTGCCGGCGAGCGCGGCGAGCAGATCGGCGTCTTCGAGCGTCTTCACGCCTTCGTGGGTGAAGAAGGCGGCGAAACTCGCATTGGCGCGCCGTGCGGCCATGACGAGCGGTTTGAGCAGGCGGCCGCTTTCGGCAGTCGTGACATGGAACAGCAGCTTCATCGTTTCTCCTCGGTGAGCGCCCAGCCGACGCGCATGGCTTCGCCGGTGTCGATCAGGCGGCGCGTAAAGCGGCGGATCGCCGTGTAGGCATCGGGCGCGACGATCGAGTCTGCCGTGTCGGCGCCGATCTCGCGCCGATCGACGATCCACAGCGCATCGCGCATCGGCGCTGTGAAGACGGCGGAACGGATCAGCGCGCGTTCCTGCCCCGGCGCGGCATCGCGGCGTGCCGCGACGAGCGGCGTGAGCGGTGCATCGAGTACGCGCACGTCCTTCTGGCCGGACAGATACAGCAGTCCGGCGACGAACTCGCGCGCGCTGGCCGCATCTCCGGCGACGACGACATGCTCGCCGCCGGTCAGTCCCGCCGTGCCGAGCAGCCAGAGAAGGTCGCGCTCGCTCGGTAGCTGGCCGCGCTGGCTGAGAAATTCGCTCGGCGGCAGGCAGCGGGCGCCGGGCAGCGCGGATTGCGTGCATTGGTCGAGCGGCCGCACGTCGATGACGACTGCCGTCTCACCAGCGCCGACTTTTTGCACCCTGCCGAAATCGGCCGCCGCGAGCACCGGCGCGGCGACGAGTGCGAAGGCGGCGAGCAGCGTGCGCATCGTCAGCAACCGCCGAAGCGCTTCGGCGCCGCGGCCGCGCCACCGCCGGCATTGACGGGCGCGGGCGGGTTGTCGATGTAGTAACCCATCAGGTCGAGCACACTCACCTTGCCGAAGCCGGGCAGATCGAGCTCGGGCAGGGTTTCGGGCGGTACCGGCACCTTGGCTGCGGCGATGCTGGCCTTGGGCAATGCGGCGAGCTGGTAACCACCGATGCAGGCGACGGACGCGACGACGATGCTGACGGAACAGAAAATCACACTGGTGCGATTGAGCATGGCCGGTTCCTCAGAGTTTGTGAAGAAATTCGTCGCGAGCGGGCCGATGGCAAGGCGCACGGAGCGCAGCGACCGAGACATAACATGGAGTTAGGCGAGGGAGCGAAAACGAAGTTTCGGCGAAGCCAAAACGAAGTTTCGGCGTAGGCTAACCTCGGCGCAGCCGAGGTTAAGCGAAGCGGCCGAAGCCAACACCGCGCAACGCAGCCAGCGGGCCGCGCAGCAGAATTTTTCACAAGCTCTCATAGCGAATCGCTGAAGAATGCGAGATACATCATGCCCATCGCCAGACAAAACAGGCCGGCATGCCAGAGGGTTTGCGCATCCATCACTTCTCTCCCTTGTAATGGCGCACCAGCGTCTCGAGCGGAATCGCCTCGCCGGTCACCGGATGGACGACCGGCGGCGTGAAATAGGGCACGCCGTCCTTGGTCGCCTTCATGCCAGGCGGTGGTGCGAAGGTCATCCAGAGGATGCCGCCGATGCTCACCACGGCGGAGCAGACGACGAGAAAGCGCAGCAGCAGTCGTTGCCACATGGCGTCAGTCCTTGCGGATGTAGATGCGCCAGCAGTTGGGCGCCTTGATGGTTTCCAGATGCGTGGCGTCGAGTTCGTCGCACATCGGCGGCAGCGCCTCGACCGACGAGGGATTGTCGGCCAGCACCTCGATCACCTCGCCGATGGCGATTTCATTGATGGCCTTCTTGGTCATCAGTTGCGGGCGTGGGCACGAGACGCCCAGGCAATCGACCTGGCGCGCGATTTTGATTTCCGACCCATCCGAGAGCCTGGCCGTGCCGCCGGAAACGGCTTCCTCGGTTTTCTTTTTCGATCCGAACAATCCCATGTTATTTCCTCCTCAAGCGGTTTGATTGGCTGCGGCCGCCTTGGCCGCTTTCTCGGCTTTTTTCCTGGCGTGTTCCCGTTCGTGCTTTTCGTGCTCGGCGTGCTGGGCGCGTTCGCGCTTCAGGATGCCCCGATACAGGCCGAACAGCACCACAGTCTGCACCAGCCCGAAGACGATGGCCGGCACGCCGAATTTCTCGCCGAGCGTCTGCGCGTTGGCGAAGCCCAGCTGCAGCGCCGGCGCGTTGATCTGACCGGTCATGGTCTGCGGCGCCGGCGGCCACCAGCTCGCCGACCAGACCAGCGAAAACAGGAACATGCCGACGAAGGTGAAAATCAAGGCCCACAGCGCGCCGAGATTGCCCTCGCCGGTCTTGACCCAGGTCGACACCGTGCAGGCGCCGGCGAACACCATGCCGATGCCGAACAGGAACAGGCCGGCGAAGGTGTTCAGGCCGACGTCGAACTGCAAGGGGTGTCCCGCGCCGAGCGACATGAAGCCGGTGAAGCCGATGGTGAGGATCATCATCGCCACCAGCATGGCCTTGGTGTTGCGGTAGGTCTTGAACATGATCGCGTCGCGCAGCGCGGCGGTGTTGCAAAAGCGCGAGCGCTGCATCAGCAGTCCGGCCACCGAGCCGAACAGGAAAGCGACGAAACATTCGGCAACGGGCGTCATCATTCGGCCTCCAACAATTTCTTGTAGATCAGCGAACCCACCCAGGCGCCGGCGAGGATGCCGGACATCGCGAGGTAGCCGCCCATGTTCATCTCCGGCATCAGGCCGAAGAAGGTCGACACGTTGCAGATGTAGGCGAGCCGGATGCCGAAGCCCATCAGGAGTCCGCCGATGGTGATCAGCAGCCACTCGGAGAGATGGCGCGGCACGCGCAAGTAGAACTCCTTGGAGAGCACCGCGCCGACGAAGGCGCCGAACAGCATGCCGAGGCTGATGTAGATCTTCCAGTAATCGCCATGCACCGGAAAGACGATGCTCCAGAACGGCAGCCGTTCCAGTTCGTCGCCGATCATGCCTTTGGCGATGAGCCCCGTCATCATCGTCTCGCCGCCGCCGACCGTCCATGCGCCCATGATCAGGAACATGAAGATGTCGAGCACCGCTATCGCGGCGAGCGCGATGATCGGATCGAGCGTCTTCTTGAAAAACTCCATGACACCTCCTCTTTGTTGTGGGACGAAACTTACGGCAGCCCTCTTTGCCTGAGGTAGTATCTATTGCCAACAACCAACAAACTGGCTACGGCCGGAAGAGGAGAGACGATGAATATCTATTGCGAGACGCGCGATTTCCTCGATCACATGTTCAACTCCTGCACGACCGCGCAAATCAACGAGTTCATTCCGGAAAAGCGTGGCTTTCGCCTGCATGGTCACAGTACCACGGTGGCGCTGGAGCGCGCGTTCTGGAATGTGCTCGAAGCGATGGCGCAGGATTGCGGTCTCACCGTCCCGCGCCTGATCGAACGGGTGCTGGATGGCTGCCTGGTGGCCAACGACAAGAACCTCTCGTCCTGCCTGCGCGTGATCTGCCTCAAGTATCTGAACATCTACGCGATGGGCGGGACAGCGATGCGAACCGAGGACATCGATACGCTGGTAGCTTAAAAGTCGGCGCTGGCGGGACGGCGGATCAACCGAGGATGCCCCGCATTTCGGCAAGCAGATAGAGTCCGTAGCCGACCAGCAGCAAGCCAGCCAGCCGTGAAAACACCCAATTGAAGCGCTCCGCCCAGCGCGCGCGGGCGATCCACTGGGCGAAGCCGATGGAACTGCCTGCGGCCAAGAGCAGCGCGCTGTGGCCGAGCGCGTAGAGGAACATCAGCCCGGTGCCGAAGACGACATCCTGCTGATTGCCGATCAGGGCCAGGATGCCGACCATCACCGGCGTGGCGCAGGGCGCGAACACGAAACCCGACAGCGCACCGGTGACGAAAGCACCGAACATACCGCGCCAGTGTCGCGTTCGAGGTGCGGTCGCTCCGCACTGCGCCTTGCCCAGTCCGGGCAGTCCCTTGCCGCTCAACAGGCTGATGCCGGCGGCCAGCGCCAGCAGGATCAACACCCAGCGCCAGAAACCGCCGGCCGGCAGGAACACCGCGCCGGCCAGCGCGATGGCGAGGCCGATGGCGGTGAAGGCGAGCGCCATGCCGAACGCGAAGGCGGCGGAATAGGCGATGGCGCGGCGCCGGCTGCCGTCGGCGTAACCGCCGACATAGCCGACCACCAGCGGCACGGCGGCGACCGTGCAGGGCGACACCGACGAGGCGAGGCCGGCCAGCAGGGCCGTGGCGGCCGCGGCTGCCGGATAGGCGGCGATCAGCGCTTCGCTTTCACTCACGAGGATAGACCGAGCCGCGCCATGATCTCGGCCTCGGTAAGCTTGCCCATGTGGCGGCCGGTCTCGCGGCCCTGTGCATCGAAGAACACCTGGGTCGGCATCAGGCGAATCTCGAAGGTCTGGGCGGCCGCGTAATCCTGGCTGATGTCGATGAGCAGCACATGCGCGCGGCCGGCCGTCTTCTTCGCCACGCCGTCCAGGATGACCGCCATCTCGCGGCAGGAGGCACAGGTCTTGGCGCCAAATTCGACGATGGTCGGCAGCCCCGAGGCGGTCGCGCTGGCGACCAGCGCGACGCCAGGCGAAGGCGGCACCGGCGCTTCACGGCCGCAGCTGGCGAGCGCGACTGCCGCAGCCACCAGAACCATGGCGGCAAGCCATCCGGTCCGCATGCCTTACAGCACCAGGTTGAAGACGTAACCCACCAGCAGGATGCCCGCCGCGACGACGCCGGCGAAGGTGGCGATGAGCCGGGGCTTCAGCACTTTCCGCAGGATGATCATCTCGGGCGCCGACAGCGCGATCACGCTCATCATGAAGGCGAGCACGGTGCCGAGCGCCGCGCCCTTGCCCATCAGCGCCTCGACGACGGGAATGATGCCGGCAGCGTTGGTGTACATCGGCACGCCGATGGCGACAGCCGCCGGCACAGACCACCAGGGCGCGTCCTTGCCCATGATCGAGGCCATGAAGTCCTCGGGCACGTAGCCATGAATGCCAGCACCGAGCGCGATGCCGGCGAGGATGTAGGGCCAGACCTTGCCGACGATCTCGCGCACGTGATGGAAGCCCTGCTCGATACGTTCGCCCCAGGAGAGCTGCGGCAGTTCGACCGCGCCCGCGCCTTGCGAATTTTGCAGCGCCGCCACCCAGTCTTCGAGATGGCGCTCCATCTTCAGTTCGCCGATCACGAGACCCGCAACGATGGCGACCAGGAGGCCGAGACCGAGGTAGAGCGCGGCGACCTTCCAGCCGAACAGGCCGAACAGCATGGCGAGCGCGACCTCATTGACCATCGGCGCGGAGATCAGGAACGAAAAGGTGACACCAAGCGGCACGCCGGCCTGCAAGAAGCCGATGAACAGCGGCACCGCCGAGCAGGAGCAGAACGGCGTGACGATGCCCAGGGTCGCGGCCATGACATTGCCCGCGCCGAGCCGGCGGCCGGACAGCATGGCGCGCGTGCGCTCGGGCGAGACGAAGGTATGCACGATGCCCATGACGAAGACGATGCCGGTCAGGAGCAGCAGCACCTTGGGCGTGTCGTAGAAGAAGAATTGCAGCGCGCCGCCGAGATGGCTGTCGCGCGCCACCGGCAGCAGGCCGACCAGCGCCTCGGAGAGCGGGATCAGGGTCTGGTAGAGCGCGAACCAGAGCGCAGCGGCGACGGCGAGGAAAAGCCATGGCTGGCGGTCGGAGAAGCGTTTGAGCTGCAAGGCGAGTGCGGTCATGAAAAACTCCAAAGTTGATCCAGCAACGGTGACGAATCATCGCCGAAAAGGATGCAGCGTCAAAGTCAGCGCTGGCGGAAATCAGGACGTCCCTCCGGGCGCCGACTCACCTCGCAAAGTCGGCGCTGGCGGGACGGCTCACCGCTCCGACTCATGTCTGTCGTCGATCGCCTTGCCGGCATAGCGCCGGCAGGCTGTGCGCAGAAAATCCATCTGCTTGCGGAAGTTCGTACAGCCCTTGCACATCGCCAGATGCATTTCCAGCGCAAACCGCTCGCGCAGGAATAGCTTGCGATCCTGCCCCTCGGAAAGCAGATGGGTGACTTCCTTGCAGCTCAACATGACGAGGCTCCCGTGGCGAACCAGCTCGTTTCCAGGCAGCGCCGCAGCGCATTGCGCGCCCGATGCAGGATCACATGGCAGTTGCTGGTGCTGAGATTCAGCTCCCGGCAGATTTCGGCCGTATCGAATTCGAGGAACTCGCGCATCATGAAGACGCGCGCCGTGTTTTCCGGCAGGTGTTTCAGGCAGGCCTCGAATACTGTCCAGAACTGTTCCTGATGCAAGGCGGCCTCGGGATCGCCCCAATCGGCGGGTCGCTCCTCCGGCCGCCAGTGCGCATTGGCTTTGAACTGGGACTCGAAGGTTTCCTCCAGTTCGGCCTCTTCCGGCAGCAGCGCGCTGAAATTCACGCTCTTCGCTTTCTGGCGGATGGCATCGACGATCTTGTTGCGCAGGATCGCGAAAATCCAGGTTTTCACGGCGGAACGGCCGGCGAACTGCTTTTCGCCGTCGAGCGCGGCGACCATCGCCTCCTGCACCACGTCCTCGGCGAGTTGCTCGTCACGCAATTGCAGGGTGGCGAAGCGCAGCATGTCGCGGCGCACTTCCACGAGGAAAGTCGAACTGCCGACACTGGTATCAGGATCGTTCATGCCATCCTCGTCTCCTTTCGACGGTGCGATCCGAACCGGCTCGCCAGCAGATGATCGAGCGACAGACGCCCCGGCCCGCGCGCAACGAGGTAGAGCAGCACCGTGGCCCACACCCCGTGCGTCGGATAAGCGTCAGGATAGACCAGAAACTGGATCGTCGCCGTCATACCGAGCAGGGCCAGCGCGGAAAAACGCGTCGCCAGACCGATCAGGATCAGCGCCGGGAAGAGGTGCTCGGCCGTCGCCCCCATCAACGCCGCGAGTTCCGGTGGCAGGAGCGGCAAGCGATACTCCTCGCGAAACAGATCGACGGCGGAATCCGACAGCCGCGGCCAGCCGAACTGGAACTCGCCGGAGACGATGTCCAGGGCAAAGCCCTGCACCTTGGTCTGGCCCGACTTCCAGAAGATCGCCGCGATGGAGAAGCGGCCGAGCAAGGCGATGGCGTCATCGGGAATCCGGCCGAACAAACCGATGAGGTGGCGCACGAGCGCGATGGCTTTCATGCGGGGCTCCTCGCGGTGGCAACGATGGCACCGCAGCGAATCAGCAGGCCCAGCGTTGCGGGAAGATCGAAATCCCCATCGGCCGCTGCCGCGCCGAAGGTCTCGCCGGCGAGCAGACGGCTGATGAAAACGGCGGCGTCCGGTTCGATGCGCACGATGTCGACATCGAGAGCGGGTCGTAGCAACACGGCGGCCTCGCCGCGGCCCATGTCGACCGTGCCGAGAGCGGCGGCAGGGTCGTCGGCCTGATGCGCCGCCCAGAGCGAGACTACCGGATATGCCGAGCGCATCACCCGCAAGGCCGGATGCAGCGCAAAGCACATCGTCGGCAAAGTGTGCGCCTCGGCAAGCAAGTCGTTCAGCACTTCATTCGCCAGCGGCACGGCATCGGCCGCGTGCCAGGCTTCGACGCGCAGCCATTCGAGCCGCGCCACGTCGGCCAGATAGGGCAGTCCCGCCGTCGGCGGAAAGTCGGCGATGAAGTCGGCGAAGCCCGCGCCATACCAGGCGAGCACCGGCGAGGCGGGCGGCGAGGCGCGCACGAACTCGGCCGCCATGGCGCGGAAGAATTCCTCACCGACCAGCGCCTGCACCACTGGATAACTATCGGCGAGCGCATCGACCAGTCCGACGATGACGTTGTTGCGATAGACGGCAAAGCGCTTCGCCGGATCGGAACCGTTCCAGGTCATCAGTCCCGGCGGACAGCCAAAAGTCGACGCTAGCAGGACGGCGGAAAAATCGGCATGGGCGCTCATGCTCACCGCCTTTCATCGATATCCAGCGCCGCCATCATCGCTTCGGCATGACGCGCTTCGGCGTGCAGCACAGCCAGTGCCGGAATATTGTTGTCGCGCTCGATCAGGGTCGCCATCGGGCCGACGTAGCCCAGCGCTTCTGCATAGAGATCCCAGACATCGCCCGCGACGGCAGCGCCGTGACTGTCGATCAGCAGACGATCGCCACTCGCGTCGACATCCTCGGCAAAACCGGCGAGATGGATTTCGCCCACTGCGGCCAGCGGTAGCGCGCGGAGGTAGGTATACGGATCGCGGCCATGGTTGGTGCAGGCGACATGGGCGTTATTGACATCGAGCAGCAGTCCACAGCCGGTGCGCTTGACGATTTCGCCGATGAACTCGGCCTCGGTCATCGTCGAGGCGGCGAATTCGACATAGGTCGCCGGGTTCTCCAGCAGCATGCGGCGCTGGAGGCGCTCCTGCACGCGGTCGATGTGATCGCAGACGTGTTGCAAGCTCACTGGGGTGTAGGGCACCGGCAGCAGATCGTTGAAGAACGTCCCGCCGTGGCTCGACCAGGCCAGGTGTTCGGAGAAGGATTCCGGCTGGTAGCGGTCGAGCAAGCTGGCCAGCCGGTCCAGATGCGCCTCGTCCAGCGGCCCTTCGCCGCCGATGGACAGGCCGACGCCGTGGATCGACAGCGGATAGTCGGCGCGAATGCGTTCGAGATAATGATGGAACGGACCGCCGGCCACCATGTAGTTCTCGGCATGGATTTCGAAGAAACCGATGGCGGGCCGCGTCTCGAGAATCGTCCGGAAATGCTCCGGCTTCAACCCGACGCCGCCGGCCCTCGGCAGCGCCGTTGCGCCAAGCAGTGTCGGGTTGGCCATGATCAGGCGCTCTTTTCCTTGAATTCCTTCAGCTGACCGTAGCCGGTCGGCGAAGTCTTCGACGGCGTTTTCTCGCAGGTGCCTTTCGGCACCATCATCCAGGCATTACCCTGGTGGTCCCGCACCGAGGTGCCAGCGCAGGAAGTACCCGCACCCGCCTTGCAGTCGTTCTTGCCCTTGAGGGCGACGCCGTAACATTTCTCCTTGTCGGCCATCTGTTGTGCGGCGACCGGGCTGGCAGCGATGGTCATGGCGGTACCGAGGGCGATGGCGAGGGAAGCGGCGGTCATGGTTTTGTTCATTTGAGTCTCCTTTGGGTTGGTCATTGCGAGGGCAGGATTTCTCACCTGCTGACCATTAGTCGGCACACCCCCACGCTTTCTTACACTCAGGCCACCTTGTAGCAAGGAACTGGCCTAGGGTGAGTTCTCAATCAAGCCAACCAGACGATCGGCTCTCCCGGCAGTAACCTGCCGGTGCCGGTGATGCGGGAACAGGGGGAGGCGGATTCAAGCCGCCCGCCGCAGCGTTCCGGAAAGCTGCGTTCCTGGCGCCACGGTGTTGAACACCGTGCCGTAGCGCCGCACATTCTCATGCAGCAGTTCGAGACGCCGGTCGTCCTCGTCGGTATCGACGAGGATCTCGTAGTCGATCGACTCCAGGCCCGGCGGCACGTCGCGGCGCACACCATGCACCTTGACCTCGACGCCGCGCAGCCGGAACTTGAGGATGGGCGTCACGCGCTCGATGCCCTTGAGCATGCAGGCGGCCAGCGCCGCGAGCAGCAGCTCGGCGGGATTGAAGGCGTCACGCCGGCCGGCCAGATCGGTGTCGAGCACGAGTTCGGCGTCCTTGCACTGCGCGACGCTGCCATGCGCGTCGAGGCGCTTGGCGGCGACGTGGAATTCCATTTTCGGGGCGGGCGGGTTCATTTCGTCTCCTCGTCGGGTTTTCAGCGCAGCATGCCCAGAACGATGCGATCCACCGCCTCGTCGGGCGCGAGGCCGCGCGCCATCAGGGTTTCGAGCTGGCGGGCGTCGACGCTGCCGATCGCCGCCTCGTGGGTCACCTTGGCCTCGGGGTGGCTGACGCGCACTTCGGGCACGGCGCGCGCGGTCGCCTTGCCGCGCACGATCTCCATGCAATCGACATGGCCGCGGGCACCGGCGGCGTTGCCGTAGGTGGCGCCGACGATTTCCGCGTCGGCCTCGTCCTCCACGGCGACGCGAGTCTTGACCAGGCCGCGCGCGCGGGCGCCGTCGAGGCTCACCGCCTCGCGGATGCGGATGCGGTCGGCGGCGTGGCCATAGACCTTGCTGGTCAGCTCGGCGACGCCGTCCTCGGCCACCGCCACCGCGTAGTCGATGTCGAGCCGGCCGACGAGCCCCTGCACCAGCACGAAGTCGGCGGCGTAGCGGGCGCGCGGGCCGACCTGCACCGTCGCGCGCGGGATCACCTCGATGCGGCCGTAGAGGCCGTGATAGTGGGTCTCGTTGCTGACGAGTTGGGCGCCGGCTGCCAGTTCGATGCGCGCGTTCATCGCGTGGAGCGCGGCCTGCGGCAGGGTGAACAAGCAGTGCGACCAGACCGTGGCGCGGGCATCCTCGCCCAGCCTGACTTCGAGATCGACGTTCTGGCTGCCGAAGCGCTCGAACAGGCCGAAGCACAGGTGGATCGGCTGGGCGATGCGCGCGCCCGGCGCGATTTCCAGCCGCGCCTTGACGATTCCCTCCTCGCTCCGGGCTTCCAGCCGCACGCCGGGGATCGCCTGCTGGCTGACGATTTCGTGGCCCTGGGCGATCAGGTGCGCGGTGCCGGGCGCGAGCACGCGGGCCGGGTCTTCGCCGATCAGGGCGAAGGCCTGCCGGAGATGCGTCAGATCAGCCATGGCAGCTGCCTCCGTCGCAGCGGTCGCAGAGGCGGCGCTTGTAGCGCTCCACCACGCGTTCGGGATCGCCGCTGCAAACGATGCGGCCGGCGCAGATCTGCGAGGCCACGTCGGCCTGGCGCGCGAGCGCCTCCTCGTGGGTGATCAGCAGCACCGCCGCGCCGCCCTGGCGCAGGGCGGGAATCGCCGCCTCGATCAGCGGCAGCGAGGACAGGTCGATGCCCGCCGTCGGCTCGTCGAGGATGGCCAGTTTCGGCGCAAGGCTCAGCACGGCGGCCAGTTCGATGCGCCGTCGCTCGCCGCCGGAGAGGCGGGCGTCGAGCGGACGCGGCAGGTAGTCCGCCGCATCGAGGCCCACCTGTTCGAGGCAGGCGGCGGCCGGCTGCCTGACCGGCCCGCAGCCGAGATAGTCGGCGACGGTCAGGCCTTCGATGACCACCGGTTCCTGCCAGGCGATGGCGATGCCGCGCCGCGCGCGCTCGTGCATGGGCAGGGTCAGAAGATCGGCACCTTCGAAACGCACGGTTCCTGCGACGGCGTGGTAGCCCTCGGCGCCCATCAGCAGCCGCGCCAGGCTGGTCTTGCCCGAACCGTTGGCGCCGACCAGCGCGTGGACCGAGCCAGATTCGATAGTCAGGTCGATGCCCTCAAGGATCCGACGCCCCCCTGATTCAACGGCAAGATTGTCGACTTCGATCAGTGCCATATTTCAACCCAGATTGCGTAGATTCGCTCATGCTGCGATGGCGATGGCCTGGGTGAGCCAGAGGGGGGCATGGGTTCGATCCGCCTTTTTGCATTGTAAGCACTCAGCGAGCCAGCTCACGAAACAAAGAGCGCAACTCTGTCAATGACCATTCAGCTGCGGGAAGCTTGGGCAATTGGGCCAGGTTACCGCTCACGATCAATGGGAGCTTGTAATCCTCTGGATGATTGGTGCCGTGGAGTTTGTCATGGCCGGCATGGTCACTGATTACGACGATGGCGTACTTGCCGCGGCGGCTCACCTCATGGAATAGCGGTGCCAATGCCGCGTCGATGTCTTTCAGTTCATCGAGATACGCTTGCGAAAGCCAGCCAGAATCGGTGCCCACCCATTCCAGGCCGCTGACATGCAGGAAGGCAAAGCGCTTCCCAGTATGTCGAAAAAAGGCCCGCACCCGCTCGATACCGCCATCCGGATCAAGCGCATGTTCGCCCACCGCAGGATTGACCAGGTAACCCAGCTTGGGCTTTGAATAGTAATAGGCAGTTTGATAGCCCAGCCGACGTCCATCATCGAAGAGTGTTGGCTTATCGACTTGCGGATCGCCTGGCCGCCATTGATTGTCGATCTTGCCGTTTTGCACCGGCGGCAGGCCAGTCATCATCGCCGTATGCGCAACCAGGGTTTTCGGCGGTTCGACACTCCTGCCCTGCAGGGTGTAATACCCAGGTTGCATCAAGGCCTGCAGTGTCGGCGAGTTGTCCACGCTCAATGCAGCAGGATGCAGCGCATCGATGGAAACGATCAGGAGGGTATCCGCGGCAGCAGCCATGGAGGGCAGAACGAAAGACAAACCCCACGCAAAGAGACGTTTCAACGTCAGCACCCTCAAAAAACTTCTGGGAAACGGGGGATGAACCCCTCCACTTTGCCATCTGCATCGAAGCTCACCTGACAGGCTTCACTCATGCGCGCCTTGAGCCGGGCGCGGGCGCGCTGCACGCGCGACTTGGCAGCCGGCAGCGAAAGACCAATGCGTCTGGCGTATTCCTGCTGGGTCATGCCCTCGATGTCACACAGGGTGATCGCCTCGCGGTCTTGCGGCGAGAGTTCGGCGAGCACGCGCGGCAAGCATTGCACGAGATCGTCGACCGGCGGTGCCGGATCATCCTCTTCGTTGGCCAGATCGTCAGGCAGCTCCACCAGCGCTTTCGCCAATCGCAGCCTGTCGATCAGCAGGTTGCGCGCGGTCTTGAACAGCCAGGCGCGCGGGTTGTCGATGCCGCACAGGCCATTCTTTTGCCGCAGCGCACGCAAAAAGACATCTTGCAGCAGATCTTCGGCGATCGCGTCATCATTGGCGCGATGGCGCAGGAAGCGGCGCAGTTCCGCTTCGTGCTGGCTCCAGGCCTTGGTGATGCAGTTCATGTCGTCAGCAGCAGGCGTTGCCCTTGGCGGTCGGCGTGCAGCCGCAGGACGATTCGCTGGGGGCAGGCGCACAGCAAGCGTCAGAAGCCGGCGCCGGAGAGACGGCCAGTCTGGCCTCGACATCAAACTCGGCGTCGAGCATCTGGCCCGCTTCGTCGCGCAGGTGGCGGGCGATGTCCACCACCATGTCGATCTGTTCCTCCGTAACGCCGTAGCCGCGCAGGCGCTCGATCTGGCATAGGCCTTTCTTCGGATGATTGGCGGCGATGTTGGCCGCCAGCGAGACCATCGCAATGATGGACGGATGCAGGGGGGTGGCAGTACTCATGCGGTTTCCTTTCGTTCGTACCAGTTTTTCGAGGCATTGACGACCTTGACGACCAGCAACATCACCGGCACCTCGATCAGCACCCCGACCACGGTGGCAAGCGCCGCACCGGATTCGAAGCCAAACAGCGAGATCGCCGCGGCCACTGCCAATTCGAAGAAGTTGGACGCGCCGATCAAGGCAGAGGGGCAGGCGACGTTGTGCTTTTCGCCTACCAGACGGTTGAGCCAGTAGGCAAGCGCCGAATTGAAGAACACCTGGATCAGGATCGGCACGGCCAAGAGCGCGATGATCAAGGGCTTCTCGACGATGGCCTTGCCCTGGAAGGCAAACAGCAGCACCAGCGTGGCGAGCAAGGCGGTGATCGACCAGGGACCGATTTTCTGCATCGTGGCATCGAAATGGGCCTGGCCCTTTTTCAGCAGCGACTTGCGCCACAATTGCGCCAGCGCCAGCGGGATGACGATGTAGAGCACGACCGAGGTGAGCAGCGTATCCCACGGCACGGTGATCGCAGATATGCCGAGCAGCAGGCCGACGATCGGCGCGAAGGCGAACACCATGATGGTGTCGTTCAAGGCCACCTGTGAGAGCGTGAACAGCGGATCGCCGTTGGAGAGCCGGCTCCAGACGAACACCATCGCTGTGCAGGGGGCGGAGGCGAGCAGGATCAGGCCGGCGACGTAGCTGTCGATCTGGTCGGCCGGCAGATACGGCGCGAACAGCTGGCGCACGAACAGCCAGCCGAGAAAGGCCATCGAGAAGGGCTTCACCAGCCAGTTCACGAACAGCGACACGCCGATGCCCTTGACATGCTCCTTCACTTCGTGCAGCGCGCCGAAATCGACCTTGACCAGCATCGGGATGATCATCACCCAGATCAGGAGCCCCACCGGGATATTGACCTGCGCGACCTCCATGCGTCCGAGCGCCTGGAAGGGCCCCGGGATGAGTTGGCCGAGCGTGATGCCGGCCACGATGCAGAGAAAGACCCAGACCGTCAGGTAGCGCTCGAAGGTCGACAAGGGCACACCGGCGGCGACCTTGGCGGTGACTTCACATTGGGCGGACATGTCAGGCTTCCTCGTGAATGCGACGCGCGGCGGCGACGATCTCTTCGCGCGTCATTGTCTCCAGCGGCAAGGCGAGAAAAGCCGCGATGCGCTTGTGCAAGGATTGGTAGGCCTCTTCGAAAGCCGCGCGGCGCGCCTCCATGGGCTCGACGTGCGCCGGATCGGGAATGCCCCAGTGCGCGGTGGTCGGATGGCCCGGCCAGACGGGACAGGGCTCATTGGCGGCGTTGTCGCAGACGGTGAAGATGAAATCGATCTGCGGTGCGTCGGGTGCGGCGAATTCGTCCCAGGACTTGCTGCGCGCGCCCTCGCAGGGCACACCATGCTTTTGCAAGGTCTCCAGCGCGACGGGATTGACCTGCCCGGCAGGCTTGCTGCCCGCAGAATACGCCTTGATGCGGCCCTGGCCGAGGTGATTGAACAGCATCTCGCCGAGAATCGAACGCGCCGAGTTGCCGGTACAAAGAACAAGTACATTGAAAGACATGGATACTCCTCAGGCCGCCTTGCGGCGGGATCGGGTTGAAGTGGTGGCTGCGGTGGTTTTGGGCAGACATTGCCCGCCCCCCTGGCAGCAGTTGTCGGTGAGATAGGCGATCAGCTCGTCCATGGCCGCGAAGTTGGCCGAGTAATAGATGAAGCGCCCCTCCTGCCGCGACGCCACGAGGCCCGAGCGGGCAAGATGGGCGATATGGAAGGACAGTGTGGCTGGCGCCAAGTCAAGCGCTTCGGCGATGGCGCCGGCATTCATACCGGCCTCGCCCGCCTCGACGAGTAGGCGGAAGATCGACAGGCGGGTTTCCTGGGCAAGCGCGGCGAGGGCCTGGACGGCGTCCGATGTATTCATTTCGTCGTTTCCAATAAAGTCGAACCATTGTACCCGGAAAAGTCGGCGCCTGACCGACGGCGCGCGCAGGCGACAGGACTCAGAGCTTGTGAAAAATTCTTGCGCTATCTGCTGGCTGCGTTGCGCGGTGCTTGCTCCCTCGCCTATCTACTTTGATATGTCTCGGTCGCTGCGCTCCGGGCGCCTTGCCATCAGCCCGCTCGCGACGAATTTTTTCACAAGCTCTTGTATGTTCAAACCAGACCAGCGCGGTACAGTTGGGTCACTGCTGAGGTGACCAGACAGGGACGTGCAGCCTGGAAAGCTCTGGAGACGGCAAGCATGCTTGCCAGCTCGTGACTGAGTCGATTGCGCACGGACCCCGTGCTGGTCTTTTGGGTGCCCGAACGGTTAGCCGAGCGGCGTTTGGCCTGCTCGCATGTACAAGAAGGGGAGATGAAGACCATGTCTGGATCATCCGTGATGGTGGGGATCGACGTTGCCTGCACGCACGTCGATGTGGCTTGTCTGGGGGCGGCCTTGCCGGCCGAGTTGGCCCGTGTCAGCAACGATGCCGAGGGGCATTCGGCCTTGGCCGAAGCCTTGGTCAAGCTGCAACCCGCGCTGGTGCTCATGGAAGCCACTGGCGGCTACGAGGCGGCGCTGGCGTGCGCGTTGCAGGCGGCGGGTCTGCGGGTGGCAATCATCAACCCGCGCATGGCACGGGACTTCGCCCGTGCGATGCAGCGCCTGGCCAAGACCGACCGCATCGATGCGGCCACCCTGGCCGAGTTCGCCGCCGTGCTGGCTCAGCGCCCCGACTGCGAGCGCTTCGTGCGCCCCTTGAGCGAGCCCGAGCAGCAGGATCTGGCCGCTTTGGTCACCCGCAGGCGCCAGCTCGTGGCGATGCAGTTGTCCGAGCGTCAGCGCCTGCGCCTGGCGCGCCCGGTCGCACGCCCGAGCATCGAGGCCTTGCTGCAGGCCATTGCCCGCCAGCTCGACGACGTCGATGCCCAGATGCTCAGCCATGTCGAGCAGCACCATGCCGCAATGGCCAAGCTGTTGCAAGGCGTGGCCGGCATCGGTCGCATCGCCGCTGCCACACTGATCGCCGAGCTGCCCGAGCTGGGACGGCTCAACCGCCGCCAGATCAGCGCGCTGGTGGGTGTGGCACCATACGCCAACGATTCGGGCTCCAGTCGAGGCCGAAGGCGCATCGTCGGCGGACGCTTCGAGGTGCGGCGCGCCCTGTACATGGCCACGCTCACCGCAACACGAGTCAACCCCGCTATCCGCGCCTTCTACGAGCGCTTGGTGGCTGCGGGCAAACTCAAAAAGGTGGCCTTGATCGCCTGCATGCGCAAGCTGATCACCCACCTCAATGCCATCGCCCGAAACTACCTCAACGCTCAACATCAACCTCTGACTACTTGACTTTGAACACGGTTACTCAGCCGGCACGTTTGCGCCGCCACACCCGCCAGCCGACTGGCAGCAGGATCGCCATGACAAATAGCATGGCAAGCAGCCATTCGTTGCGCGCCTCATCGCCCGTGGCAGGAAACCGTTCGACCAGCAGGTCGACTGCTTTAGCCTGATCGCTCCAGGTCAATGAGGCGCCATTGATCCAGCGCATGCGAGCGGTGATGGCCCACCAGCCGATGCGGGTATGGCGCGCAGTCTGCCAGCGCACGGCGGTGTGGCAGGTCGTGCATTTGCGCACGAGCAGATCGTCGGTCGTCTCAATGGCTTGCGCCGGAGACGCCACCATTAGCGTCAGCACGGCAAGCCAAAACAGGCGCCCGACCTTTCTCTTATTGAGAATTACCATTAATGGGTGACAACCGTTTGAGGTGGTCGTGCGTTACTCGAATCAGGCATGATTCGGGGAGTGGCTATGACGACCAAGCGATACAAACGGGATTTGAAGGAGATGGGCCGCAGAGTTATCCACGGCGCCGGGCACCGCTGGTCCCTCTCTACCGAAGGCAACCGGCGCCGTGGATAACTCGTGTTCAGCGCTCGCGGGGCGGGAGGCGTCCATTCGATTCCCCGTGAATGTTGATAGTCGGCGCTGGCAGGACGGCACGCACCGGATGGTTGCGATGCGGCAAACGGCGATATCCCGCTTTTCAGGCATCATCGCCACTGGTTGAGCTGATGCCGAGTCGGCGCATTTTCTGCCACAAATTCTTGCGACTGATCCCCAACAACACCGCTGCCCGGGTGATTTTCCCGCCAGCCTCGTTCAACGCCCGACCGATGTAGTCACGCTCACAGGCTTCGAGATAATCGCCGAGTGGCTGGCGATTTGCCGGATTGTTCGCCGCCTCCGCCAAGGCCATCGCCCCGCCGAAAATCGCCGGTGGCTCGAAACAGTCACTGGTGGACAGAACCGCGGCACGTTCGAGACAGTGGCGCAGTTCGCGAATATTGCCCGGCCAGGGATAGTTCATCATCGCGTCCGCGGCACGCGCCGAGATCGAAAGCACCCTGCGCTCCCGACGACCGATCTCTGCGAGGAAACGTTCGGCCAACCAGAGGATGTCGTCGCGCCGTTCTCGGAGTGGCGGAATCGGCAGGTGAATGACGTGGATGCGATAAAACAGGTCTTCGCGAAACTCGCCACTTTCCACCATCGCCTTCAGGTCGCGATGTGTCGCGCAGACCAGACGGATATCCACCGGACGGGGCGCTTCTCCGCCAACCGGCACGACCGCGTTGTCCTGGATCGCCCGTAGCAATTTGACCTGCATCGGCAGCGGCATTTCACCAATCTCGTCTAGGAACAGCGTTCCGCCGTCGGCCTGTTCGAACACACCGCTGCGTGACTTCACCGCTCCAGTGAAACTGCCTTTCTCATGGCCAAAAAGTTCCGACTCGATCAGATTCTCTGGAATCGCACCGCAGTTGACGGCGACGAAGGGTTTGTTGCCCGCGGGATCGCTCAAGCGATGTAAGTGACGCGCCACCTCTTCCTTGCCGACGCCGGACTCGCCGGTGATCAGCACCGGGCTGCGGCTAGTGGCAAGCCGCGGCAGCAAGGCCTCGATCGTGCGCATGGCCGACGAGACGCCCAGACTCTGTGTGTCGGCGATGGTCAGACGGCTATCGCACAGGCTGCGCACCTTCGCCATCAGCGCACTGATGTCGAAGGGCTTGGTGATGTAATCCTGGGCGCCGAGCTTTAGCAGCCGGACGGCCTGATCGATGGTGCCATGGCCGGTGATAAAAAGGAATGGCGGCAGATGGATGTCTTCTTGACGCAAGGTTACGAACAGCTCTTCGCCACTGATGTCGGGCAAGCGGATGTCACTGATGGCTAGCTGATAGCGGTCTTTGCGCAGGGCCGCCAGCGCCTCGGCTCCCGTCTGGAACCAGTCGCAGGCATAACCATCCATTTCCAGGCGCTCCGACAGCGGATTACCGACGAAAGGATCGTCTTCGATCAGACAAACTCCAGCACTCATTTGACTTCCTTGATGGGCAGGCGGACGCGGAAGATCACCTTGCCGTCGGGTGTATCGATCACAATGTTCCCGCCCAACTGCTGAACGGTCTGATAGGTCACCCACAGCCCGAGACCATGTCCTCCCTCGCGCCCGGAAACGAAGGGCTCAAAGATGTGGGCAAGCACCTCGGGGGAAGGCGGTGCACCATCATTGGCCACTTCCAACCACAATTCATCATTGCGTCTTTCTGCGGATAAGCGGATTTCACCCCCGTTGGCCGTAGCCTGGACGGCATTTAGCAGCAGGTTAATCAGGATCTGGCGCACCTGTCCAGCCGCGACGGGAATCGCTTCCGTGACGGTAACCTGCCAGTCGAGCCGCAACGACTTGCTTATGGCCTGAGGCTCGATCAAGGTGCGGACATCCTCGAAATCATGCTGTTCGAGCGGACGCAGTTGGACGCGCGTTTCGACGAGCAAAGCCCCGACGGTTTCAGACACGTGGAGCAGGCCACGCTCGAGAAACTCAAGGGCGCGCAGAAGCTTGGCATCGTTGCAATCTGCCACATCGTGATGCTTGAGATTGTCCAAGGCGATGAGCATGCCGGTCAACGGATTATTGACCTCATGGGCGATACCGGCCGCCAGCCTACCGACCGCCGCGAGGCGTTCGCTACGCAGCATTTCATGCTCAAGAGCCGCTTTGGCGCTGATTTCGACCGCTGCCTGGCGATAGGCGTTGAACAGCTGACCGAGTTCGTCATGGTAGGCATACAGCTCGGGATTCAGGTTGGCCGGCGCGCCCCTGACCATCTGGGCCATATTGCTGGCCAATTGCACGAGCGGTTCGGCCATGCGCCGTCCCCAATACCAGTTGATAGGCAGCAGAATCGCGAGAGCCAACAGGCCCATGCCTGCACCTTCGAATGCGATGCTGGAAAATCGCGGCAGGAAATCACTCTTGGAATGCGTAATGACCAGGGTGCCGAGATAGCCCCCCTCCTCCGCCAGCGGTGTAGTGATATGCAGATAATCCGATGCGGGAAATTCAAAGATGTGATTTCGTTGCGGATCGGTGGTTGTCAGGGCGTCTGCCAGGAGGCGATAGTCATCTCCCAAGTCACTCAGCCCGGCATCCAACGGCATGCTGCGTGGCGATGTCGATGCCTTGATTTTGAGCGCTGGATCAAGGATGAAAATCACGCTCGCCTGCATCGGTGCATCGCGGCTTTTCTCCTGCAATGGCGCATTGATGGTTTCGATGGCGCGCCACAGGTCGTCATGGAGCAATGCCTGGAACAAAGGCTTCGCCAGCGTCTGGCCAAGACCGGTGGCACTGACGATGACATCGTGTTTCAAATCGGCGTAGGCGCGGTACATCAGGCCAGAGGAAACCAGCAGTGTGGCGGCGATGATGAGCGCACTGCCCCACAGAGGCAGCTTATGGCGCAAGCTGAGATCGAAAAACCGTCGCATCAAATCTCGCCGAATGCTGCCATCATCTTCGCTACGCTATCGTACATCTTACGCTGGCCGACGATGAAGCCGTCCAGATTGAGCCGCTTCAAAAGCAGCCGGCCGGACTCATCCTGTGACATGCCGATCAACACCTTTTGCATCCGTTCGAAAATCTCGGCGGGAACTGCACGATGCGCGGCAAACGGTGGGAAGGCATATTCCGGCGAGCGTTCGATGATGCGCGCCCCCTGGGTGACATCGGGGCGCACTTTTTCCAGCGTATCCCACACGAAACTGTCGACCGCCCCGCCATCGGCGAAGCCTTTGCTCACGGCCTCGATCACCTTACGGTGCGACCAGGTGAAAAAGGTCTGCCGAAAAAAAGTCTGCGGGTTGCGTCCCATCTCGCGAATCCGGAAACGTGGGGCGAGATAACCGGTGTTCGAATAGGGATCGGCGAAAGCGAAGACCCCGCCTTCCAGGTCGGCCATGCTGTTGCGTTTCTGGTCATTGGTGCCGACCAGCAGCAGCGAACGGTAATAAGGCCTGCCCTGATTGAGCGGCACCACCAAGAGCCGAACCAGATCCTTGAGAAAAACGAACGGATAATCGCATAGCCAGGCGAAGTCGAGCTTGCCCAGGTGCAACAAATCCATGGTCTCGCGGTAACGGTCGCGCTGCACGAACTCGACTGGCATTTCCAGCTTGGCTTGGAGATACGCACGCCAGTCGGCCAAGAGCGAATGCTGATCATGGAGGAAAGCGGGCGTCATCCCCACCCTGATCGGGCTCGCAGAAATGGCCCTGACAGACCCGGCCATGCCAGCCATCACCGCACCGAGAGCAAATTGCTTCATCCAGCGTCTGCGAGCTTTGCCCTCCAGTGGTAACAGCCCCAAAGTCATGCCCCGACCCCTGTCTAAAAACGGTAACACTGATTTTAGATTATGGCGTCTCTCATAGCGGCGATACCCTTGCCCAAATACGCCCGACTTTTGCGGCACACAAGATAACCCTGTGGCGCCGTTAAGAAAAAAGATGGGTCATGCGCTGCGCCATGTCGAACATTTTTCTCAGGTACAAATTTTGCGGGGAAGTGATATGGCCTGCTTGCCTTGCGAGCAGAAACGTGCGGGCAAACAGCATTGACTTTGTATCAACCAGGAGAAACCACAATGAGCGATTCTCTATTCAATCCGACACTGACACGCCGCCGGTTCCTTCAGGCGACGGGCATCGCAGGGGCTGCCGGCAGCATCGGGCTCGGTAGCCAATTGATCAGCGTCGAAAAGGCCCAAGCCGAAACACCCGCAACGACGGGACAGACGGTCATCACCAAGAGCTTCTGTCACCAGTGCCCGGCGCGCTGCGGCATCGACGTCTATACCACCAACGGCCGCATCCATGCCATCTACGGCACGCTCGACAATCCGCTCTCCAACGGCAAGCTCTGCCCGAAGGGCCATTACGGCGTCTATCTGACCTACGACGCCGACCGCATCAAGGGGCCGATGAAGCGCACCAATCCGAAGAAAGGCAGGAACGAGGATCCGAAATTCGTGCCGATCTCTTGGGACGAGGCGCTCGACATCGTCGCCGGTCGCTTGAATGCCTTGCGCGAGAAGGGCGAGTCCCACCGCTTTGCCGTGCTGACCGGCCGCGGCTGGGGCTACACGGACGTCGGCCTGCTCGCCGAGTTCGGCAAGCTCTATGGCACGCCGAACTACAACCTCGGCCACTCATCGATGTGCTCCGATGCCTCGGAAACCGTCAAGCACATAATGGACGGGCATCACGCCTACAGCGCCTACGACTACTCGAACTGCAACTATCTGCTGGTCTTCGGCGCCGGCTTCCTCGAGGCCTTCCGCCCCTACAACGGCAACATGCAGAACTGGGGCAAGATGCGCACCAAGTCGCCGAAGACCAAGGTCACGGTGGTCGATGTGCATCTGAACACCACCGGCTCGGCGGCCGACCGCCTGCTGCTCATCAAGCCCGGCCGCGATGGCGCGCTGGCGCTGGCCATGGCCCATGTGATCCTCACCGAAGGCCTGTGGGACAAGAACTTCGTGGGTGACTTCACCGACGGCATCAACCGCTTCAAGACCGGGGCGACGATCCCGCTGACGGTCAGCCAGGAAGACGTCGAGGCCTGGAAGCAGACGAGGGCCGAAGCGGCGGCGAAGAAGGAGGCCGCAGCGAAGAAGGCCGCCGAGGCGCGCGAAAAGGCGCTCGCCGAGATCGAAAAACTCAAGAAGGCGGTGAAAGAAGCCAAGGGCGACGAGAAGGCGGCACTGGAGAAAAAACTCGCCGAGGCGCAGAAAAAGCAGAATGAAGCGGACGCGAAAGCCAAGCTCATCGCCGAACAACGCGCGGCACTGGAAAAGGACAAGAAGCCCGAGGCAGCGCCCGTCGTCGGCTCCCCCCTCTTCAATGAAAAATGGACGGTCGGCCTGATCGAATGGTGGAACGTCGAGCTCAAAGACCGCACCCCCGAATGGGCCGCCGAAGTGTCGGGCATCCCCGCCAAGGACATCATCACGGTGGCGCGCGAGTTCGCGACCACCAAACCGGCCGTGGCCCTCTTCGAGCGCGGCGCCTCGGCGCACACCAACGGCGTTTATAACGGCATGGCGATCCATGCACTCAATGCGCTGACCGGCAACATGTTCGCCAAGGGCGGCTTGCGCGGTTACCAGATGAAAACCGCCTGGGCCAAGCTGCCGATCAAGGTCGAAGATTATCAAGACGACTATGCGAAGAACGGACCGTGGAAGAAATTCCCGCGCATCGACATGGTCAAGACCAAGAAGTGGCCGCTGGCGAAAAACATGATGCAGGAAATCGCCATCAACCACTTGAAGGGCGAACCCTACAAGCTCGACACGGCGATCATCTACATGACCGGCGCGGTGTTCTCGGGTCCCGATTGCACCAAGTGGGAAGACGCCTGGCGTGAAGTGTTCGTCATCGACACCTCTCCCTATCCCGGCGAGACCAACAAGTTCGCCGACCTGATCCTGCCCGACCATACCTATCTCGAACGCCTGCAGATCGCCGATACCTATCCGTATGAAGGCTATCCGATCTCGATGATCCGCACGCCGGCGATCAAGCCGCTCTACGACACCAAGGTATTCGGCGACATGATCATCGAGCTGGGCAAGCGCATCAAGGGCCCGACGGCCGACTACTACAAGAAGGTCGACAACACCGAGAACATCATCAAGTGGATGTGCGAAGGATTCAAAGAGAAGCCCGGCGACAACGGCGTGGTCGACTTCGAGACCTTCAAGGCAAAAGGTGTCTGGTACCGCAAGCCCTATGCCTATCTGCAGAAGGATGGCGTGTTCTACGAGTGGGATGGCAAGGGTTACAACAAGGTGCTCACGGAAGCCGAGGTCAAGGAAAAAGTAATGCCGACGCCCACGGGCAAGTTCGAGTTCAAGGTGACCGAGCTCGAGCATCATGCCGACTATGTGCAGGAGAAATTTGGCCTTTCCCACGAGCGCGCCCCCTTCCCGCAATGGATCGAACCGAAGCACGGCGGCGATGGCGATCTGCACTTCGTTTCGCCGAAGCTCGCTGGCCAGGCCGAGGGCCGCAGCTCGAATCTGCCGCATGTTTCGGCAATGATCCAGCCGGTGCAAGGCGGCAAACGCGAAGTGTTCCTCGAAATCCACCCCGAGGCCGCAGCCAAGCGCGGCATCCAGGATGGTGACATTGTGCGCATCAAGAACAAGATCGGCGAAATCCGCGTGCGTGCGCGCGTCACCCACACCACGCGCCCCGATACCGTCGTGCTGCCGATGATCCACGGTCACTGGGCACAGGGCCGCTGGGCCGAAGCCAAGGATCGTCTGCCCTCCGGCAGCACCAACGAAGTCACCGAAAACCTGTCCGAACCGCTGTCGGGACTTGCCTGCTACCACAGCGGCCTAGTCAGCGTGCAGAAAGCTTAAGGAGTACATCATGGCAAAGTGGGGAATGGTCATCGACCTCGAAAAATGCGTGGGCTGCCAGGCCTGCACCATCGCCTGCGGCATGGAAAACAGCCGCCTGCCCGGCGAACATTGGCAGGACGTCATCTTCTTCCAGGAAGGCGAGTATCCGAACACCGAGATCAAGTGGTTCCCGCGCCCGTGCATGCACTGCGAGAATCCGTCCTGCGTCGCGGTCTGTCCGGTGCGTGCGACCTACAAGGCGGAAGACGGCCAGGTGCTGGTTGACTGGAACCGCTGCATTGGCTGCAAGTACTGCATGATCGCCTGCCCCTACGGCGTGCGCTTCTACACCGAGGAAAAAGCGACCTACGGCGGCCCGAACATGAAGCAGGTCTTCAAGAGTGAAGACGCGCATTCATGGAACCCGCCGTGGAAGATGCCGCAGGAGGACTGGAAGCATGGCGTCGGGGTGCAGCCGCATGATGTGGTATCGAAATGCACGTTCTGCTACCACCGCGTGAGTAAGGCGCCCAAAGGCACGGCCGACCTCGATCCACAGAATCCGGCCACGCGCGAATACACGCCGGCCTGCGTCGTCACCTGCCCAACCGGCGCGCGTTTCTTCGGTGATCTTTCGAACCCGGATTCCGAGGTCAACAAGCAGATCGCCTACAAGAACGGCGTACGCCTCTTGGACCATCTCGGCAACAAGCCGCAGGTCTATTACCTCACCGGCGAGGGCGGCTCGGTGCCCGCCACGCGTTCGCTCAAGAAGATTTAAGGAGAATTTCCATGGCAACAAAATCCACTGAGATCAGCAGCCATGTGCGTTCGGCGGCGAATGCCTGGCTCGTGTCATGCATCATCGTCGGCGGTATTTCCGGCGCCTATATGCTTTACCAATTGATGACCGTCGGTCACGCCGCATTCAATACGTCGAGCGACGGCGTCAACTGGGGTTTGCCGATTGCCACCTATGTGTTCTTCGCACTGACCTCTTCTGGTCTGTCGATGATTGCATCGTTGGCGATGGTCTTCGGCTTCAAGCAGTTCTATCCGATCGTCAAGCGCTGCATCTGGCTAGCCATCATCACGCTGGCTTCCGGCTTTGCCGTGCTGGCCTTCGAGCTTGGTCATCCTTTCCGCATGCTCTGGGCGATGCCAACGGGCATGCAGGTGGTCAGCCCGATGTTCTGGATGGGTGTTTTCTACACGATCGATCTCGTGCTGCTGATCATCAAGTTTTACCTGATCATGCAGGACGACTGGCATAGCAACCTCTCGAAATTCATCGGTGCAGCCAGCTTCGTCGCCGTCATCCTCGCTTCCGGTATGCTGGGTCTGCTGTTCGGTTCCGTTGCGATGCGGCCAATGTGGTTCGGCTCCTTCACCTCGATCTATTACATGCTGACGGCAGCACTCTGCGGCGCCGCGGCGATCGTGGTAACGACCTACATGGCCTTCGATTTCGACAGCCGCAACATGCCGGACGAGCTGCGCACATTGGCCGAAAGCGATCAGTTGCCGAAGGTTTTCGCCACGCTGATCGGCATCACCCTGGTAATGATCGTCACACGCATGTGGACCGGTTTGTGGAGCAATCTAGACGGTTTGGAAGGGTTCCATATCCTCATCAAGTCTCCCCTGTTCTGGATTGAGTTCCTCCTCGGTCTCGTCATCCCCTTCTGGATGCTGCTACAGCCCAGCATGCAGGTTCGCATGCGGCCCCAGATGATCGCCGCCTTCCTCGTCCTCGGTGGCATGTTCATCAACCGCTACGAATTCATTGTCAGCGGTCAGATCGTGCCGATGTTCAAGGGGACTTGGGTCAACAGCCTCGAGCCCTACTTCCCATCGACGACAGAATGGGCAATGGCCGTCTTCGGTCTGGCGGTGGCGCTTGGCGGCTATGCGATCGGTGAGAAGTTGTTCCACCTGTCGGCCACGCCCAATAACGGAACGGCTGGCAAGCTGGCGACTTCCGCTGCCTGATTACACTACAATCCTTGGCCGATGCGTCCTCACCTCTGGCGCATCGGTCTTTTTTTTCCATGACAGACAAAGAAATTCAGCAAACCTTCTGGCTCACCCTTGCCAATGCTTTCTTGCCGCCGCAGCGTCCCGAAGTCGCGGAGGCTTTTCGCACGGTGCTAGTGGACGATCTCGAAGAGCTCTGCACCTCGCTCGGCATCGAAGCGCAGCCCGAGCTCGAAGCATTCAGGCACAGTGTCAGCCGCATTCCAGGCAATCTCGAGCTGTTGGTGGATTACAGCCATCTGTTCCTGCAGCCACCGATTCCTGCCAAGCTCAACTTGGGTGTCTACATCGACGGCGCACTGAATGGCCCATGTCTCGACGCAATCGAAAATGCCTACCGGCTGGTCGGCATCGTCAAGCGCGACTCGCTCAAGGACTTGTCCGACCATCTGTCCATGCAACTGGAAACTCTCGCCGTCCTCTATGGCGAAACAGAACCGGCGCTTACCCCTGAGCAGTTCGCCAATGTCTGCTTGGTCGGGGCCTTGCCGCGCCTGACTGCGGCCATCGAGGCCGAGTCCCCTGACTCCCCTTATGCCCCGCTTGCACGCATCGCATCGAAAGCGATCGCCGAGCTCGCTGCAGAGCCCGACAAGTGGGCCCTCCATCGGCGCCGTCACGCCGAACGTCGTGCCGATACTCGCCTGGGCGTATGGCGTCATTGCAAGACCTGCGGCAAGCCCTTCGCCCGAGAAAAGGAGATCGGCATCATGGCCAAGGCACTGACCGGGGCGGGTCTTCCGATCGATCATCTCGATCACTGCCCCGACTGTCGCGATGTCATGCAAGGTTATTTTAAGCGCGACATCAAATAAGGTATCTATCATGCGCAAGATATTGCGCATGCTGACCATCGGTTCCGTCCTGTGCTGCATGGATGCGAGGGCGCAACCCCTCGACGAATTGCTGCTGCGCAAATGCACGACTTGCCATTCCTCGACGCGCTGGGAGGCGAGTCGCCATACCCGCATCGGCTGGTGGGCGTCACCGCGCGCATGCGCTGGATCAATGGTGCCGCCCTGGATACGCACAAACATCTGGAAGTTGTCGACCGACCCGCCTTACACTATCCGGCCAAAGGTGCCGATGCGCGCGACGAATGGCCTCTCGCGCGCGTCATTCTGATCGCGCTGGTCGGAATACCCTTTGGCTTCATGCTGAAGAACCGCCGATCCATATGTATGAAACGCGATGAGCATTCCCCGGACCAAGCAACCTGACAGCGGGTGGCAGGCAGTCGAGCCGGATGGTCGTGTGCGCCTGCTGCCGGCTGCCTGCATCGCGCTGCGTCTCGACGCATCGAGCTGCCCGCGTTGCCGCGACGCCTGCCCGGTTGATTGTATCGAGATCGGCGCGGGCAGATTCCATGTCAGCGAACATTGCATCGGCTGCGGCCACTGTGCTGCCACCTGCCCGACAGGAGCACTGAGCGTCAAGGGCTTCGATGCGCTCGATCCTGCGCCGGGTAATCAACCGCTGCGTGTCGAGTGCCTCAAGGTCGATCGCCGAATTGCCGGAGACGCGCTCCGCGTGCCTTGTCTTGGCGGACTGGCGGCTACGGACTGGCTAGAGATGATCGAGAACACCGGAGTTCGCGCCGTAAATGCGATCGATCGCGGCTGGTGCGGCCAGTGCGAGGTGGCCGCAAAGACCACGGGAAAGCATCCCGCCAGCGTTGCGCTTGAACAGGTGACGCAATGGCTGGTGGCGATGGGCGTTCCCCCAGCACGTCTGCCCTTGATCGTTGCCGAGCCTCTGCCACCCACACTGATGCCACGGCGCATTCCGAGCGACGCGCCTGCGGCTCCGTCGCGGCGCGGGTTTTTCCTGCGACTTGGTGGCGAAGCCCGACGCGCGGTTGGCATTGAGGCTAGCCCAGCCATTCCTGCGCCGCGCACCTTGCGCAGCATGGATCTGATGCCCCTCCCGGCGAGAGAGCGTCTCCACGCATTGTTGCTACGGCTCGCCAACAACCTGGGACAGCCCGTCCCAGGTGAGCCTTTCCACGCACTGGATGTCACCGATGCATGCGCTAATCATGCGGTATGCACCGGGATCTGTCCGACCCAGGCGCTCACACGCTACGCGGACACGGAACGTGCCGGGATTGAATTCGATGCCGTGCGTTGCATCGGCTGCGGCAAATGCGGCGCGGCCTGTCCTGAACAGGCCTTGACGCTGCGATGGGCCACGGTTTCCCCGGCAATGGATTCATCTGTGCGCCTGACAGCTCATGCCAAACGTGCCTGCGCGGAATGTCTCCAGCCCTATTTCGATTCGACGGACAGCGAATACTGCCCGAGTTGCCGACGCAATCGCGCCATGGGCGCGGTACTCTTCAAGGGTCTTTGAAAGTCGGCGCTGGCGAGACGGCACCTTTCTCGCCGCAATGGCCAGTCACCGTTCGGTAACTTTCCCTTTGGCAGATAAATGGAAACGTTACCGTTATGCGACGCATGACTTTAGCATATAACTATATGAAAAAATACTGTTATTACATGAGGATAGCTTATATTCTTTTATAAATAAGTCAGTTATCGCGCAATTGCCTCGGACGCACTCGAAGATCTTGCATAGCGGGATTCATGGCACAACAAGTGCATGGGTATCGCTCTAAGAATTCAGAAGTTGTCGTTCGTGCCACCGGAGGAGGGGCAACAGTTCGGCTCCGGCATGGCTTGCATACTTTCGAGGAGGTAGTGCGCATGTCGATCAACCGTAGACAGTTTCTCAAAAGCAGCGGCGCATTGAGTGCGCTTGCCAGCGCCGGCATGCCGATGCCGGCGATCGCCCAAGCGGCGAAACAGGCGGCCGCACCTCCTTATTCGCCCGGCGTGGAAAAATACGTCAAGAGCCAGTGCGTGCATTGCGTCAATTTCTGCGGCATCGAGATCAAGATACAGGATGGCGTAATCCGCGCGATCTATCCCGACAAGGCCCGCGCCGACTACTACAACTGGGGCATCTGCCCGAAGGGCGCCTCGGGGGTGTTCAACACCTACAACCCTTATCGGCTGAAGAAGCCGATGAAGCGTACGAATCCCGAGAAGGGCATGGGCGTTGATCCCAAGTGGGTCGAGATCAGCTGGGACGAGGCTTTCACCACCATCGCCGAGAAGCTCGCCAAGATCAAGGCAGAGAATCCGTCCAAGCTGGTCTGGCACCACGGCCACGGCAAGTACCTGATCGGCGACCAGTTCCCGAAAGCCTTCGCCGCCGCTTTCGGCACTCCCAACGTCATCCACCGCACCACCACCTGCGAGGCGGCCCGTCACGTCGCCGACGAACTGACCTGGGGCTACCACGGCATCCTGCCCGACCTCGAATACACCAACCTCTACCTCAACTTCGGCGCCAACGCCTTCGAGAGCGAGCAGTGGGCGCGCTGGCTGGACCACGCCACCATGGACGCCAAGGAGCGCGGCATGAAGCTGGTGGCGATCGAACCGCGCTTATCGCACACTGGCGCCAAGGCCGACGAATGGATCCCGATCCGTCCGGCCAAGGACATGATGCTGCTGCTCGGCATGGCCAAGGTGCTGCTCGACGACGGCACCATCGACAAGGACTTTCTGGTCAATTACACCAACGCCCCGCAGCTCGTCGGCGCCGACGGCAAGTTCCTACGCGACAAGGACGGCAAGGTGCTGGTCTGGGACAGCGTCTCGAACGCGGCCAAACCCTTCGTCGACGGCGTCAAGCCGGCCCTGCTCGGCCGCTATGACGTTGACGGCAAACCCTGCGCGACCAGCCTGCAGCTGCTCGCCGACCAAGTCGCCAAGGTGACGCCTGAGCTCGTCGAGGAAGTCGCCGGCGTGCCGGCGGCACGCGTCGTCTCGCTGGCGCGCGAGTTCGCGCGCGAGGCGAAGATCGGCGCCACCATCGAGATCGAGGGCCAGAAGCTGCGCTACCGGCCGGTGGCGATCTACTCCTTCCGCGGCCTGGCCGCCAAGGAGTTCGGCGTGCAGAACTGGCGCGCCGCACTGATCGTGCAGATGCTGGTCGGCAGCCTCGACGCGGTCGGCGGCCTGCACCTGCACGGCGTCTATCGCAACCCGACGTATTTCGAGCCGTCGAAGTGCGAGTATCCGCCCAAGCGGGTTGACCTTGCCAAGAGCGTCTATTTCCCGCACGGCCACCACGACGTCTGCCAGCAGGTGGCACTGACCCTGCTCGATCCCAAGGCCTACGGCCTGCCCTACGAGCCTGAGATGCAGATCTTCTACGCCACCAACCGGCCGATGTCGACGTCGGATGCCAAGAAGCAGTTCGAGGGCTATAAGAAGACCTTCAACGTGGTGATCGACATCGTCGAGACCGAACTGGCGCAGATGGCCGACATCGTGCTGCCGGATTTGACCTACCTCGAGTCGTGGCACTACTTCCCCGGCCGCTGGACCCCGGACCGCAAGCACGAGGCGATCCGCCAACAGGTCGCCAACGTCTACAACATTCCACACGATGGCTTCACCATCCTCTGGGAACTGGCGAAGCGATTGAATCTTCGCGACCAGTACATCGAGCAGTTGAACAAAGTCTGGGGCATGAAGGAGAAGAAATTCGAGGCAGGTCGCGATTACACCCCCAGGGAAGCCGTCGCCCTGCTATGGGAGGAAAAGACGAAGAAACCTTTCGAATATGCGCTCGAACATGGCTTCTACGGCAAGAAGGTCGACGCCAAGGAGCGCTATGCCATGGGCGTCGAGGAGAAGTTCAAGGGCGCCGGCAAGCCGAAGATGAACCTCTACGCCGAGCAGCTTGTGGGCGGCTACGAGAAAGTCAAGGAGACGGTCGCCAAGAACGGCATCAAGAACATCGACCTCGACCTGTACCGCATCGCGATGTCGCCGCTTCCGCTGGCCGAGCATGCCCAGCCGACGCCGCACCGCGAGGCCAAGGACTACCCGCTCTACCTGGTAACGCACAAGATCATGTACCGCAACCAGTGCGGCAACACGGGCCAGAATCCCATCCTCAACTCGCTGGGCGGCACCGACGAGAACCGCGTCGCCATCAACACCGCCACGGCGAAGCAGATGGGCATCAAGGACGGCGACATGGTGATGATCGAGACCCGCGTCGGCAAGGCGCGCGGCAAGGCGAAGCTGACCCAGGGCGTGCGGCCGGACGTGATCACCGTGTCCTACAGCTACGGCCACTTCAGCACTGGCTTTCCCGCCTACGCGAAGAAGGGCACCTGGATCAACCAGGCGCTGGAGTTGCATCCGGACAAGCTGTCCGGCATGAACTCCTTCAACGACACCAAGTGCAAGCTCACCAAGGCCTGAGGCGGAGACGACCATGACAAAGTTTGTTCGCGTCATCGATACCAAGCGCTGCATGGGTTGCCGCTCCTGCGTGGCGGCCTGCGCGGTGGAAAACAACTTCACGCCCGACGCACCGTGGAACGTGATGATCGAGTACGAGACCGGCGTTTATCCCAACGTCGGCCGCGTCTTCGCCACCATGAACTGCATGCACTGCGAAAAACCGCCCTGCAAGGCCGCCTGCGATGCCGCCGGCTTCAAGGCCATCACCAAGAACGAGTTCGGCGTGGTGCTCATCGACTATGAGAAGTGCACCGGCTGCCGCTACTGCGTCGCCACCTGCCCCTACGGCGTGCCGCAGTACAACGAGAAGATGCGCGGCCTCTATGGCGCCGGCGCGCCGACCACGCCCTACGAGAGCATCGCGGCCGACAAGCGCCACCCGACGCACCGCAAGATCGCCAACGTCGTCGAAAAATGCACCTTCTGCTGGCACAAGCTGGAGCCGGCGATCAAGGCCGGCAACCTCAAGGCCATCGGCAAGGATCCGCGTCACACGCCGACCTGCGACCTCGTCTGCCCGACAGGCGCGCGCATCTTCGGCGACATGGACGATCCCGAAAGCGAAGTCTCGAAGGTGATCGGCAGGAAGAAGGCGGCCCAGTTGAAACGGGAATTCGGCACCCGGCCGCAGGTCTACTACGTGCTCGAAGGGGGGGACAACTGATGAAACGCCTGATCTCAACCCTGACCCTTGCGATGGCCCTGGCCACGACGTCGTTCCACATCCAGGCCGGCCCGTGGGCCGAGGCGCTGGACGGCACCGCCGAGAAGATCCGCAGCGGCGAAATCGATGTCGGCAAGAAATACACCATGGATTTCTCCGGCCGCTTCCACACCATCCACTCCAAAGTACTGGGTATCGGCTGCGTCGGCTGCCATGCCACGCAGGCCTACCCACCCGACCACTTGTTCCTGCGCGCCGCCGAATTCCCGCAGCGCGGCCACCCGGGTGCGGTGCCCCGTGCCGACTGCATCGGCTGCCACCAAATCAATGGATCGGCGACGCCGTGGTATGGCGAGGTCAAGAAGTGATTCCCATGGACGAGTTGGGAATCCTTGCCGAGGAGCGCAGCCAGGTTTACTGGCTGCTCTCCCGGTTTTTCCTGGCTCCGCCCGATGCCGAATTTCTTGCTGAACTAGATGCGGGGCTACAGGCCGTCTCCTATGAAGAAGCGGACGCCCTTGACACGGCGCTGATGGAATTGCAGTGCAGCCTGGCGACTACCTCGCTGCTGGAATTGCAGGCAGAGCATCTGCGCCTGTTCGGCGGTGTGCGCGAGGGCTACGGCCCGCCACCGCCCTACGAGTCGCTCCATCGTGAAGGCCGACTTCTGGGTCAGAGCATCGAGTCAGTGATGCGGCATTACCGCAGCAGCGGATTCTCCCTCGCGAACGAGATCGTCGGGCCGGAGGACCACTTGGGCCTCGAGCTCAAGTTTCTTGCCCTGTTGTGTCATGAGGAAAGTCGGCGCTGGCGGGACGGCAACGCAGCGTCGGGGCGCGCTGCCCTGGCGGCGCAGCATGCGTTCATCGAGAAGCATCTGCACGCCTGGGCGCCTGCGTACTGCCGTCACATCCAGGGCGAGTCGCATCACCCATTTTTTCGGGCCGTGACCGGCCTGACCGCGGCATCGATCGAACAGGATGCCCGTCAGGTATCCGCTTTGCTAAGCGAATTGTCCGCAACCGGTATGAACCCAGATTGTCCATTAGACCGGGCTGATACGCCATGAGCATGCGAAACGATCATTTCAGCGCCCTACACGGCAGATATCGGGCTGCGGGCGGCATCTTCGCGCCCCCGCTCCTCGCCAATAGACACCGTTATTGGCTCGTCGCGGGGACGCAAACTTGCTCGCCCTCGCCATCGATACCCGCTCGTGTTCCAATGGACAATCTGGGTTGAACAAAATCTAGAAGGAGGATTGCAATGACTCATTCGATGGTGAAAAGCCTGTTGCTGGCGGTCAGCCTGACACTCTCGGCGACCGCGAGTGCCGACCTGGGATCGATGCTCGGCAACACCTGTGCCGGTTGCCATGGACTGAATGGCGCAAGTGCCGGTGAAACGATGCCGATCATTTCCGGCCTGCCGCGCGACTTCATCTTCATGGCGATGAAGGAATACCGTGAAGGGACGCGCGGTTCGACCATCATGGGACGCATCGCCAAGGGCTACAACGATCAGCAAATCGCGGCCATGGCCGACTTTTTCGCCAGGCAGAAACGGACCCCAGCGACACAAAAGTTCGATCTCGCGGCGCTCAAGCGTGGCGAGAAATTGCACATCAAGCGCTGCGAAGCCTGCCACCGCGACAACGGTACCAGCATGGCGCTGGACATGCAGCCGCTGGCCGGCCAATGGGCGGGTTACCTGAACATCTACATGGGCACCTGCCGCGACCCGAAATGGAAGAGCCGCCATCCAGACGCGATGACCGTGATCTGCTCCGACCTCGATGCCGAGGATGTTGCCGCCCTCGCGCAGTTCTACGCCAGCCAGAAATAAGGGGACCATCATGACTATCGCAAATCGCAGGGATTTTCTCAGGCTGCTTGGTTCCGCGTCCCTGGTCGCCTGGGGTATCGCGCCCCGGCGCGCCAGCGCGGCTGCCAAGGCCAAGGTCATCGTGATCGGCGGCGGCTATGGCGGTGCCATCGCGGCCCGCTATCTGAAAATGGGCGAGCCGGAGATGGAAGTAACGCTCATCGAGCGCAACAAGCGCTACGTTTCTTGTCCGATGAGTAACGAGGTGGTCGGCGGCGAGGCGAGCATGGATTTCCTGACCTTTGGCTATGACAAACTTGAACGCCAGGGCATCAAAGTGATCTTCGATACCGTCGAAGCCATCGATCCGCAGGCGCGGACGGTGCGCATCAAGAGCGGGAAGACGCTGAACTATGACTCGTGCGTGTTATCGCCCGGTGTCGACTTCGAGTGGGGAGATATCGAGGGCTACGACGAAGCGGCCGCCCAGATCATGCCCCACGCCTGGAAGGCCGGTCCGCAGACCGTCCTGCTGGCGAAGCAGATTCAGGACATGAAGGATGGCGGTACGTTCATCATCTGCGCCCCGGACGATCCCTTCCGCTGCCCCCCGGGCCCCTATGAGCGTGCCTCACTCGTCGCGCACTACTTCAAGCGTCACAAGCCGAAATCCAAGATTATCATCCTCGACAATAAGACCAAGTTCTCGAAGGAAGGGCTCTTCAAGCAAGGCTGGAAGCAGCATTACGAAGGCATCATCACCTGGCACGGCGGTGACGCAGTCAAGCGCGTCGAGCCAAAAACGCGCAAGGTTTTCACGGAGGCACAGACGTACCAGGGCGACGTGGTCAACGTCATCCCGAACCAGTTAGCAGGCAAGATTGCTCACTTGGCCGGTGTCGTGGACAAGAGCACCGGCTGGTGTCCGGTTGACTTCGCGACCTTCGAGTCGCGGCTGCAGAAGAACATCTATGTCATCGGTGACGCGACCGAAAGCCCGATGCCGAAGTCGGGTTACTCGGCCAATTCGCAGGCGAAGATCTGCGTGTCCGCCATTCTCGCCAGACTGCGCAATGAACCGCTGACGGAGCCGGCGTTGACCAATACCTGCTACAGCCTGATCACGCCCGATCATGGCATTTCGGTCGCGCATATCTTCGAGCTAAAGAATGGCAAGCTGTCGCTGGTACCCGGTTCGGGTGGCGTGTCGCCGATGGATGCGACGCCGGAATTCCGCCGACTCGAATCGATTTATGCCCATAGCTGGTACAAGAACATCACCACGGAAATGTTTGGATGACAACGACGCCGGTTTAGCCGACGGTGATATGAACATTATTTCAATTGGAGGAGAAGACCATGAGCCAAGTAACGATGAACGATTGTCCAGCGTCAACAGAATCTGAATCAGGCATGAAAAAGACCGGCAAGATCATTTGCGGCTCCTGTATCTTGCTCGCGATGGGGATACCGATTGCGGTAGTCATCATCGCACTTGCTGCAAAGCTCCTTGGCTATTACTAACTGTAGCCCACTGCCGTCCGGTTAAAAGTTGAAGAGAAACCAGTAGGGTCCCAACGCTCTCCTGCTGGAGGTTTTATCCCAGATTGTCCATTGGAACACGAGTGGGTTTCGAGGGCGAGGGCGCAAAGATGCCGCCCGCAGTTTGATACCCGCCGTGCAGGGCGATGAAATGATCGTTTCGCATGCTCATCGCGAATCAGCCCGGTCTAATGGACAATCTGGGTTTATATCAAATTGAAACCCTTGCGAAACTGGCTGCGCGGGTAGTCTGCTGCGTTGCGCAGTGCTCGCTCCCTCGCCATGGGCAAGCTCGTCTTTGCGCAGTGTGTAATCGGCGCTGGTGAGACGGCACTCAGCTCGCGAACGTCAGATCGTTTTGGACGCTTTGCTTGTGCCACTCGGCGACGTCGTTGATCGCGCTCTCCAGCGGCATGCCGGCCGCGACGCGGTCCATGATCTGCCGCTGCAGGATGGCGCCGAGCATCGCGGCGTTGTCCTCCATCATGGGTTTCAGTTCGCGCAGGAACTGCACGGTCGGCGGATCATAGGCGTAGGCCGCTAGATGCGCCTCGAAGTCCTTGCTGGTCGCCAGCGCATAGCAAAGATCGTAGAGCAGGTGATAGACGCGGCTGAAACGTTCGCTGTCATCATCGCCGATGTTTTGCCGCACCTCCTCGGCGAGGTCGCGGCGGAACTCCGCGAGTCCGTAATCGGCAATACCCTTGACGACGTCTTCGGGGGTGAATTCCCATTCCATTGCTTGCTTCTCCGTTTCAGCCAAAGATTTGCGCGAAGGCGTCTTCGTCGTCTTCGCAGATCGGACATTTCTCCCGTGGTTGGGGCGAGACGAAAAAACGTTCGCAACGCGCGCAGCGTTGCTTGACGAGACTGTGCAACACACGCGCCGGCTGCTCGGGACGCGCATCGAAACGCGCTTGCGCATCGAGCACGCGTGGCTGACAGACTTCGAGACAGACTTCGCAGGCGACACAGCGGTCGGTCTGAAAAGCCAGCGCCCATTCGCCGGGATTCTCGACGATCTGCAAGGCGCCGGTCGGACAGGCGCGGAAACAGGCCTCGCAGTTCGTACAGCCCGACTTCAGAAAGAGCTGCATCAGCGGCAATGCCTCGTGCCAGGCGAGGGACGTCGGCTGGCCATCCTTGCGTGCGCAGACGATTTGCAACAGCTCGCGTTCCTCGGTGCTGGCATAGGCGCCGGCGCGGATCGCCTTTTCGGGCACGACCTGCTGGGCGGGGGCTGGCGCTGCTGCGACCGCTTCGACACCGCGGCCGATCAAGCGGCGGAACAGCTGTCGCCGCCCCATCGTCGGCTTTTCCGGGCTGCGGATGGGGGCCGCATCGGTCAGTTGCGGCTGAATCCAGTCCTTGTCCGCTTCCTGTGCCGCCTCGCGCAGGCGTTCGGCGGCATCGAGATGGCTGGCCAATGCTGCGGCCCCCTTGGCGCCGTGCTCGCATTGGCTGCAATGCGAACTGCCGAGGAGGGTCAGCGGAATACGCCGCTTGCCCAGATAAGCGATGAAGGCCGCGCCCAATGCCCCCAGGCAGGGAGCGATCGCATCGGCGGCAAGGCCCGACGGCGCGCAGGCCACCGAGAAGGCCGGCTGCTTGATGGCCTGACGCAAGAGATCGATGGGCTTGAATGACTCTGACGCCCACGCGCCGGTATGGCAAGCCGCGATACAGAGGCCGCAGTTTCGGCAACGTGTCTCGTCGATGCGCGCGCCGTCGTCGGCGAGCGCAATGGCTTCATGGGGGCAGGCATCGAGGCAGCGTTGGCATTCGCTGTATCGGTAGCGAAAGCGGGTGCAACGCGCATTGCGGAATTCTGGATAGGCGATCGCCACGGCGGTCGGGGATTTATTTCAGCTTGCTTTTCAGATTCTGGATGCTCGAGCCCGATTCGCAGGTGTTCCTGGGAATCATGAAATTGATGCCGGATTGCGGACCACTGGCGGCAAGCCGGCTCAATTCCATTTGCGCCATATCCCAGGTGACAAGCCCTCCTTTGACGGCAATGATGCGCTTGCCGGGATAGGCGGCATCGAGGGCGCGGGCGATCTTCATCGCCTGATCATCGCTATCGGCGAGGACGACGATCGCAGCGGTCGGTTGGATCTGCAAGCCTTCCTTGTAGGGAACGACATCGTCGCGCGGCTGCTTCTTGCGGCTGCTTTCGATGCGGCCGTCGATGACGCAGCAGGGAGGCGCGTCCTGCAACGCATGGACGAGCTGTGCCGTGTTCATCGGTGTCACATCGGCATGCACGGCGCTGGAAAAGGCAAGCAGCCCGGCAGCAATGCAGCGATAGGCGTTCATGGCGTCTCGACAGGTGTGGGTTGGAAGAACTCGCCGAACAGCTCGGTGCGGCGCAGGTAATCGTTTTCCGGCAGGGCCAAATGACGACAGTGCCCGTATCTTACCCAATCGACGTAAGGCAGATGTTCGTCGGCAAGCGGCGCCAGCCAAAGGCTGTCGCCCAAATCCTCGACCAGCCCGGCAAGGATCTCGAGGTCGGCGTCGTCCATGACGTCGGCCTGGACGAGGAAATGCGTTGCGCCCAACTCGCGCAGGGCCTTCAACCACCAGGGGACGAGCACGCCAGTGGCCGTGCCGTCCGCCATGAGCACTTCCCAGGTCGGCGCGCAAACGGAAGGCGTCACGGTTCTGAAATCGGCGTTCGATTCCGTTTCCAGGGACCAGGTCACGCTCTGCCGCCGTGCTGGGGCAAAGACGCCAATGCGCCCCGGCTGCGTTTCGGCCAGACGAGCGATGGTTTGACTGTCCCGCAAGGCTGCTTCGCCGAGGAATACGCAGGGCGCACCCGCCGCGAGCAGCGACGCTGCCCGCGGCTCATCGCCCGAAGGCAGGACGATGCCTGCACACTCGGCTGCGACGGTTTCGACGCCCAAAGCATCGAAGAGGAAATCTTCGTTGCCGATCTCCGCTGCCCGTGCAGCATCAAAGGCCGTCAGACGCCGTAGCAGCGGCGCCGACCGTTCAACGACTTCGACATCCATTGAATCAGCTCGTGTATTCAAACTTCGGATAGACGAAAGGACACAGCGGACAGTCGTCGTCCGGCGCCAGCCCCACCAAGAGCGGGCGCAGTTCCTGCAGCGCACTGAGGATCGGCTCGATATGCACGCCGAGAAAACGCGGCCGATAGCGGGACAACGCCATCAGCGCATCGTCGATCATCAACAGCGCCCCTTCCTGGTTGTGGTTCTGGGTGAAGAACAGGGCGAGCGTCGCATAGGCGAGCCCTTGCAGAAACTCCGCCTCCGGATCGCGCATGCCGGCGGGACTGTTGCGAATCAGGCGCGACCAGCGCTCGTTGAGCCAGTCGTGCAGCTGGCCGAGCTGGTTGCCGTCCCACATCGCCTTGACTTCCGACCAGTCGAGGTCGGAGAGCACCTGCCGGTCGGGCGGCGGCAGTTCGCGGGGTGCAAGCTCGAGAATCTTCATGTCGTTCTCAACGCAAGTCGTGCAAGGGTTGTACGTCGATCTTGTTCTGCGCGATCGCCTCGCCGACGCAGGCATTGCACACGGGCTCGTCCGGATTGAACTCGACCTTGACCTCCGCCTTCGGCACCACCAGCCGCCCCTTGTCGGCATCCTCGATTTTCAGCCCCATGGCGAGGATTTCCTCTTCGGCGAAGCCTTCGAGGAAGCGCGCCATTTCACGGTAGAAGGAATGCGCCGCGGCGCGTTCGACGAGTCGCGCGTAGCCGCGTACCCAACGGCCCAGATGCTGGGCCCAGAAGCGCTTGATCTCCTTGTCGAGCCTGCGCTGTCCGGAAAGATCGCCAGCGTCGAGGGCGGCTGCGGAACGCTCCAGCAGCTCGGCGACGAACATCAGCTCGACGCCGAGCTGATCCGGGAAAGTCGCATGCTTACCAGGTTTCAGCTCGAAACCGAGGCGCCGGTAGGTCGCAGCGACCTGGAACGCCGGCTCCTGCTGCAGCAAACCATACAAACGCACCGATTCCACGGGCGGAAAACCGCCGGTGGCAGCAAACAGCGCCGTGTATTCCACCGCCAGGGCATCGATCAGCTGACCGTCGGGTGTGGCAGTGAAATCGGCGTCGAAACGAATGCCGCTCTCAGCTAAGCGCGCCAGCAAATCATCCTGCCGCAATGCGCTAAGGAAAGATGACGACACCTCCTCGACGAATACGCCAGCCAACAGGCGATAAATCGAGGCACGGGCGCGGCATTCGGCGGCCGTCTCGGCAGGAGATGCCAACACGCTTGCCGTCTCGCCAGCGCCGATTTCTTCCTCATCGATCTGCAATGCTGCATTGAGCATGGTGTTTCCTCGAAAAAAACTGGCCCGACACGCAGCGGGCCATCAAATCCCGGCCGTCATGCGGGAGGTGACATGACGGCCAGGCCTCCTCGTGCGGTTTTGATGTCAGAGCTTGTGAAAATTCTGCTGTGCGGGCCGCTGGCTGCGTTGCGCGGTGCTCGCTCCCTCGCCTAACTCCATGTTATGTCTCGGTCGCTGCGCTCCGTGCGCCTTGCCATCAGCCCGCTCGCGACGAATTTTCTTCACAAGCTCTCAGCCGTGACCTTCGTGCCCGACGCTCTCCGGCCCGGCCCAATTGGCCATTTCCGGATGCATCTTGCGGTGCAGGTCGCCGGTGTAAGCATAGCGCAAGCCTTCCTTGAAGACAGCCAGATGCTTCTCCCAGTCGCCATGCACATCGCCGTACTTGTCGTTCGGACCGGCTTTGGTGACCTTGACCACCGTGTCGTACCAGGCTTGCGAGCCGCCGATCGGATCCGCGATCGCCGGGATGATGTCGTTCGGATGGACACCCTTGTCGTCCCACCAGACGTTTTTCAGGTCGGGGTCTTCGGTGCCGCCGAACTGCGGCTTTTCGTTGAGCTTGAGCGTCGCCAGGCGCCCATATTCCCAGTGGCCGCAGCCGGTGGCGATCGCGACGGTCTTGGGATGGATGCCTTCGGTGACATAGGCCTTGGTGACGAGGTAACCGACCTTCGATTCGACGCGCACCAAGTCTCCGGTCTTGACGCCGATTTTCTTCGCGGTCTCCGTGTTGATCCACATCGGGTTGTTGTGGGCGATCTCGGCCAGCCACTTCACCGACGCAGTACGCGACTGCACGTGGACGTTGAACTTGTAGGTCGTCATGATCAGTTCATCGTCCTTCATCGTCTCGTGCCAGGGAATGCGCTTGAAGGTCGGCATCGGGTTGAAGCCATACTTCGCCCATTCATCGACGCGCACGTTGATCAGGCGGTTGCCGGTGGGGAAGCCCACATAGTTCTTACCGTTGCGCTGCACGCCGATGGCCTTGCCATTCTTGGTGATCACCCCATCCTTGCCGACCGTCGCGCCCATCATCTCGGCCGCCGACAACTCCTTCTTGTAGAGGTTGTACTCGGCCTTGATCTCGCGGCCGGTCCTGTCGGCGATCTTGCCGGTGGCCGGGTTGAGCTTGCCATAGATCGGCCAGACGCCTTTTTTCTTCAGGAAGTCGAGACCGCCGGCTTCCTTGAGGCCGGGAACGTTGTCGAAGTGCTGGCGCATGTAGTCTTCGCCATCCTTGAAGTTCCAGTACTGCTTCATGCCACGTTTGCCGTCCGGATCGAGCTTGTGGATGATGTCGCGCAGGATCACGCGTGTCTCGCGCGTCTCGCCCAGCGGCGCGATGATCGGCTGGCGGATGCCCAGCCAGGGCCACAGCGAGTTGGGCATCGACTCCGGCTCCCAGCGCTCGAGGAACATGCAGTCGGGCAGGATGATGTCGGCGAGCGCCGTTTCCTCGCCGATCACCGTGCTGATCGAGACATAGTAGGGAATCAGCTTCTCGTCCTTGAACAGCTTGCCCCATACGGCCATCCCGCCAGGGTTGGTGTAGGTCGGGTTGTCCATGTAGGTGAAGTAGACATTCACCTTGCGCTTGCCCTCGACGATGTCGAATGGCGTCAGGTGCGACACGCTGTGGCTTGCCAGCGGATAGAGCGGATGATGATGGTGGTTCGAATAGGCATGCTTGGCCGGCTTGGGCGGCTTCGGGTCGGGTTGTGGCCAGCCCATGCCGCGCGGCAGGCAATACCCCCCCTTGGTCTCGACGTTGCCGGTGAGGATCGGCAGCATCATGCAGGCCTTTTCGTTGTAGGAACCATAAAGGTGCTTGGCCGGGCCCCGGTAAGTGAACACCGTTGCCGGCTTGGCTGTGGCGAACTCGTGCGCCAGCCGCTCGATCGTCGCGGCCGGCACGCCGGAGATCTTTTCCGCCCACTCCGGCGTGAATTGCTTGTAGTGCTCTTTGAGCTCCTTGACTGTGACATTGGTCCAGGTATTGATGAAGTCGGAATCCTGCAGATCGTCGCGCAGGATCACATGACCAATGGCGAGCGCCACCGCGCCGTCGGTTCCCGGATGCACGGGGATCCACTCGTCGGAAAAACCGGCGGTGTTGGAGAGCCGCACATCGAAGGTGACGATCTTCATGTGGTTGTCGATGCGGCCTTCCGTGACGCGCTGTGAAAGCGGATTGTGGAAGTAGGAGGCTTCCAGCACGTTGGAGCCGAAGTTCAGCACATACTTCGTGTTGGCGAAGTCTGGCGTTTCGATGTCCGGGCCCCACGAAGGCTCGAGACCGACCTTCTTCGACGATTCACACACCGAAGTGTGATTCATCGTGCTGTCGGAGCCGAGCGTATGCATGAACCGCACCAAGGCGCCGCCGGTGCGATCCCGCCCCCACTTGAGCATGATCGTGTTCGGATCTTCCTTGAGCGCCGCGTCGAGCTTCTGGGCGATTTCGGTGAGCGCCTCGTCCCAGGTGATGCGCTTCCATTTGCCCTCGCCCCGGGCGCCGACGCGCTTCAAGGGGTAGAGGACGCGATCCGGGTTGTAGGTATACCACATGCCCGAATTGCCCTTCGCGCAGAGGCGACCGCGGGTTGACACGTGCTCGGGATTGCCTTCGAGTTTGACGATGCGGCCGTTTTCGACGTAGGCGATCGCGCCGTCCTGGATGTTGCAAACGTGACAGGTATAAGGAATGGCCTGGCGCTCCGCTCCGGTGACCGGACCGAAGTCCTTGCCGCCAAGCTCGTTTTCCATCGCCTGGAGCAACCGCGGCGCCGTGGCGGCCGCGGTACCGGTGGCGGCGCTGACCTTGAGGAAGGTGCGACGCGTGACTTTTGGCATTTCCATGTTTCTCTCTCCTCGAAACGGTCAGTAAAGGGTTTGCAGCTGCTGCGGGCCCATCAACAGCGCATAGCGCAGCGCGGCGCTGCCAATCAGGATCAGGAGCGCGGCGATCGCCAAGCCCGTCGTCTGCTCTTTCAGATGGGCAACGAAAAGCATGGCGGCGGGCGCTGCCGTGCCGGCGACGATGCCCAAGCCGACGAAGATCATCCCCATCGTGCCGGTGGTCAGGAGCATGAAGGTCAGCTCTTCAGCAGAACCGCCATAGTTGGTCGTGCCGAGAATGCCGACGATCATCACACCGACTGCAACCGTCGACCAGAGCATGAATTCACGCAGGATTTTCTGCGCCGCCTGATTGCCACCCGCGAGCAATGTACCCACCGCGGAACCCGATGCAATCGCCAAACCGACGAAGAGCACTGGCATGATCGGCGTGTTCCACATCGGCCGCGACTGATGTACCGACAGGTCATAACCGGTATATACCGGCAAGCCAAGCGCGAGGATCGCGGTCACCATCGCCAGCAGCTTGCCGCGCGCGCTGTCCTCGCCTTTCTTCAGCTCAAGGATGTAGAGGATCGAGCAGATGCCGAAGGCGACGATGTTGAGCGCGCCCCAGGCCAGCGGCGAGGTGAAGTGCAGATAGGCCGGATTGAGGATGTTCAGGAAGCGCATCGGCTGCGATAGATCGGCGATCAGCAGCAGGCCGCCGACGGCCAGCAAGCCGAGCGAACCGTAAGCTGCCTTTTCACGCAACGGCCGCAGTGCCGGCATCAGCCACGAACCATAGGACAGGAACGACAGGCCGGCGAGGATGCCGACGACGAAAAAGTAAATGGCATAGGTGGCGTGCCATGACACATCGTGAAACCAGACGTAATCACCCATGATGTCCCTCTCAGATCTTGAAGTGTTTGTTGAAGGCGGCTCGCTCGGATTCCATTACGTCGAGGCGGCGATAGGCATCGCGTGCGAATTCGGTGTGACTCCGATCGGCGCCGATGTAGAACACGTGGGGCTTCGTGCCCTGCTCGGGACGCAGCACCTGGGTCGGATTGTTCGCCACCAGGTAGGACACCTCGCTGTTCGGGTCGTTAAGGTCGCCAAAGACACGCGAGCGGCCGATACAGGTCTGCACGCAGGCCGGCACCAGGTTCTGCGTCACGCGATGGAAGCAGAAGGTGCATTTGTCGACGACGTTGGTGATCGGCGTGTAAGTGCGATGCGAAGGCAGCATGAAGCGCGCGTTGTAGGGGCAGGCCGCCATGCAGCTGCGGCAGCCGATGCAACGCTCATAGCGTTGCAAAACAAAGCCGCCGTCTTCGACCTTGAAGGTGGCCTCGACCGGGCAGTTGCGCACGCACGGGGGGTCGTCGCAGTGATTGCACAAACGCGGCAGGAAGTGTTTCTTCACATTCGGATATTTGCCCGACACCTTGTAGGGCACCCAGGTGCGATTGACACCCAGCGGCGTATCGTATTCGGCCTTGCAGGCCACCTGGCAGGCCATGCAGCCGATGCAGCGTCGCGTATCCACCACCATCGCGAAGCGCCGCTTACCGGCAACGCCCCTCGTCTCGATCGGCGAGACCCTCAGTTCCTCGCTCATCTGTTTTGTCTCCTCTCGTAGCAGAGATGCAAGTTTTTGGACACCTGACTGTCGTGGCACGGCAGCGCGCCACGGACAGTACGGCGAAGGCTATTACGCAACAACCGGGCCAGCTCGCCATCTAGGTGGCCAAGTCTTTGTGCGGACGAGGTTTCTTCACTGAGGGGCATTCACTCATGTGCCTGCCATCGTTACGCGCACGTAACGATGGCTGCGGTTGTTGCGCCGCAACCTGCTACGCTGGCGTAACGCTCATGTACCGCCCTCATCTATTCCATTTTTCCTCGCTTATCATTGTTCGCATGAGCGCTCCTTTACTCTCCCGCCGCCGTGCTTGTCAGGCGCTGCTGACCGCTGCGGCCATGCCGATCTTCGCCCGCGCACAAGGCGAACCGTTGCGCATTGGTTTGACACCGGTCTTCCTCGACGATCAGGTGGGCTTCCTCGCCCGTTGGCGCGAGTGGTTCGAACGAAAACTGAAGCGCACCGTGGCCTTCGTCCAGCGCGGCAACTATCGCGAAGTGATCGAGCTGATCCGGGGCGGCAAGATCGACTTCGCCTGGATCTGCGGCTATCCTTATGTCCGTTACCGCAACGAGCTGGAACTCGTCGCGGTACCGTTGTGGAACGGTCGGCCCTACTATCGCTCCTATCTGATCGCCGCTGCCGACGCCCCCTCGCTGCAGAGTCTCAATGACTTGCGCGGCAGAGTGTTCGCCTACTCGGATCCGGACTCGAATTCCGGTTTCCTCTACCCCCAATACCGTCTGATCTCGCAGGGAGAAAATCCCACCACGTTCTTTTCTCGCAGTTTCTTCACCTGGTCGCACCGCGGCGTCGTCGAGGCCGTCGGTGTCGGTCTCGCCGATGGCGGCGCGGTCGACAGCTATGTCTGGGAAACCTTGCACGAACTCCATCCGCGCTTGACTCAAGCCACGCGGATCATCGAACGCTCGCCGGAATTTGCTCATACCCCCATCGTCGCCCGGTCCGGCATCGGCCGGGACGATCTGCGCCGCTTTCAGGCACTGCTGCTCGCTATGAAAGATGATGCCGAAGGCGCGGAACTGTTGCGGCAGATGCGACTCGACGGCTTCGTCGTCGGCAAGCCCTCACTCTACGACGGCATCGTGCAGATGGCTGCCAAGGTGCGGCGATGAGGCGCCGTTTCGACGACCTCTCGCTGCGCTGGAAGATTCCGCTGCGCGTGATGCTCGCCGTGCTCGGCACCGCTTTTGCCGTGACCACTGCGCTGGTGACGCGCGAATACGACGAGATGCGTCAGAATCTCGAATCCCATGCGAAGAGCCTGGCCCGCGTGCTGGCCAACACGCTGGTGGCGCCGGTGCTACACGACGACATCTGGCGCGCGTGGGAAATCATCCAGTCGGCCCGCGATCCGGCCGCCATCGCCTTGGAGCTGCAAGCCGAGGTGGTATTGGTGACCGATAGCGAATTTCGCGTCTTCGTCTCGAACCAGCCACGTCGCTTCCCCATCGGCAGCAGCCCGGCAGCCGAGGGAGGGGTTTTTGGCAAACTGCGCGCGAGCACCCTCGAAGGCAGCCCGGGCGCGCAGAAAGTCATCGAGCCCGCCGATTCGCCCTATTACTTTGTCATGTCGCCGCTGGTCGCCGACGGTATCGTGCTCGGCCACGTCATCCTCGGTTATTCGAAGGTCTCCTTCCTGCCGCGTTTCTTCGGCTTGGTAGGACAGGCATTCTTCGTCACGCTGTTGGCACTACTTTTGATCATGCCGATTTCCTGGATCTGGGCGCGGCGCACCGGTGCACCTCTCGTCGCGCTGGCCGAGGCAATGCAACACGTACCCGACAGCATTGCGGAAGCCGAACTTGCCGACCTACCGAAAAGCCGTGACGAGATCGGCCAGCTCGGCGATGCTTTCCGGCGCATGCTCGCCGAGCTCAAGCGCAAGCAGGAGCTCGAAGAGCAGATGCTGGTCTCCGAGCGGCTCGCCGCGGTCGGCCGTCTGACTGCCGGCATCGCCCATGAGATCAACAATCCGCTGGGTGGCATGCTGACGGCGATCAAGACCTGGCAAAAACATGGTGGCAAGGATGCGATGGCAGCACAGACGCTCTCCCTGCTGGAGCGGGGGCTGACTCAGATTCGCAACACGGTTTCCGCCCTGCTGGTCGAAACCAGGATGCAAGATCGCTCCTTCGAGCCCGCCGACATCGAGGATTTGCTGATCCTCGTCGAAGGCGAGGCCCAGGCGCGGACCGTGCATATCGATGTCGAGGTGGACATTGGTTGTGCGCTGCCGCTCCCGGCGACCTTGGTGCGCCAGATACTGCTCAACCTGTTGCTCAATGCGATTGCGGCCGCCGCAGAGAATGGTCAGGTTCATCTCGGCGCCCACGCGTCAGATGGCAAGCTATTGTTGACGGTAAGCAACGACGGAGATTACATTCCCGACGAAAAGATGGCCTACTTGTTCGAACCATTCACCAGTGGCCGCAAATCCGGTCATGGTCTTGGCCTCTGGGTCGTTTATCAGATCGTGCGGCAGCTGAATGGCGGATTGTCCGTCGAAAGTCGTCCCGGCCATACCCTGTTCAGCGTCGAGATTCCCTATGAGATGCCCGCCTGACAGAAAACCGCGTTTATGTCTAATCGAAGACGACACCATCATGGGTGAATCGCTCACCCAGCTGTTCACTCTCGAAGGCTTCGACGTTTTCTGGCACCAGACTGGCGCAGCCGCCCGGCAGTCGCTCTTGTCCGAGCGCTACTGTGTCGTGGTCAGCGATATTCGTCTTCCGGACATCAACGGCGGTGAGCTGTTTCTGGAACTCTCCGCTCGCCAGTCGGCCCTGCCACCTTTTCTGTTCATGACGGCCTACGGCACGATCGACCGCGCCGTCGAATTGCTCAAGGCCGGCGCTGCCGACTACGTCACCAAACCCTTCGACGTCGACTTGCTGGTGCAAAAAGTCCGCGGGCTCGCCGAAAGCTATGGCGCCGGCGGCGACACGGACGATGTGAGCCTCGGTGTTTCCTCAGCGATGCGACGCATCGCCGAACAGCTTCCCCGCTTGGCGCGCCATGCCGCAGCGCTGATGATCACCGGCGAATCCGGCTCGGGCAAGGAACATGTCGCACGCCTGTTTCATCATCACGCCGTCGGCACGACAGGCGAGTTCGTCGCCGTGAATTGCGCCTCGATTCCTGAAACGCTGATGGAAGCGGAGCTGTTCGGCTATGAAAAAGGTGCCTTCACCGGCGCCGTGCGAGCCAAGCGCGGGCTTTTCGAACAGGCGCATGGCGGTACCCTGTTTCTCGATGAAATCGGCGAAATGCCACTCGCGATGCAGGCCAAACTCTTGCGTGTCATTCAGGATCGCCGTTTCGTCCGCCTTGGCGCAGAAAAGCCCGTGACCAGCGATTTCCGCCTGGTCTGTGCGACGCATCGCGATCTCAAGGCCATGGTCGAGGAAGGGCGCTTCCGCGAAGACCTTTTTTATCGCATCCACGTGATTCATTTGCGCATTCCGCCCTTGCGCGAACGTCCCGACGACATTCGCTGGTTCGTGCGTCATTTCATCGAGGAATTCAATCGCCGGCATCCCGACGAGCGGCGCCGCCTGGACCCGCGCACTGAACAGGCCCTGCTGAATTATTCATGGCCCGGCAACGTTCGCGAACTCAAACACGCGGTCGAACGTGCGTGCATCATGGCGAATGCCCCGCTGCTCGGTCCGGAAGCTTTCTTCGATACCGCCCAGGACGGTGAACACTCTACCCAGCCGGTGTCTGCTTCGCTTGCCGAATATCTGATGGCCTGCGAGCGTGATTATCTGACTCTGACGCTCGAGCGTCATGGCGGTCACATGACACGCGCCGCCGAAGCTCTCGGCATCACGCGCAAGACACTCTGGGAAAAATTGCGCCGACTCGGCGTTACGAAAGGAGACGAGCAGATTCCCGGCTGATGGCATGTCGGTTAATCAGTCTTCGCTTGGCCAAACCAACGTGGGTTCGCATTGGCCGGACTGCCTGACTGCCACACAATCCGGCCCAATTCACCGATAATTCGCCCGATGGCCTCCATGGGCCGAAGTTTGGCGACCATTTCCGGAAAGGGTAAAAAAATGATGCAAAAACGTAGTTCCCGACTGCTCGCGGCGGCTGGTCTGGCAGTCTTTTCCACGGCGGTTTTGGCCATGGGCAGCCACCCCAAGCCCGTCGATGAGGAAGCCGCCAACCTGCGCATCCAGCCGGTTGCCAAGGTCAAACTCGCGCCTCTCAGCGCCTCGGGTGCGGCAAAGGGCAGCCGCAGCGGCGAGGAGCTTTACAAGGCGGTTTGCAGCGCCTGTCACGAGGCCGGCGTCGCCGGAGCGCCCAAGACGGGCGACCAGGCAGCCTGGGGGCCGCGCATTGCGCTCGGTTACGAAGCGCTCGTCGCCTCAGCGAAGGCGGGTAAGGGCGCGATGCCGCCCAAAGGCGGTTCCGATGCGACCGATGAAGAGCTCGCTCGCGCCGTGGCATACCTCGCCAACAAGGCCGGCGCCAACTTCAAGTAACGGAGCGATTTCTCAAGCCCTCAAACGTCGATGTTGCGCGCGTAGAGGGCGTTATCCTCGATGAACTTGCGGCGCGGCTCGACGACATCGCCCATCAGGGTGGTGAAGATTTCGTCGGCGGCGATCGCGTCATCGATCTGCACTTTGAGCAGGCGCCGCACGCTCGGATCCATCGTTGTTTCCCAGAGCTGTTCCGGGTTCATCTCGCCCAGGCCTTTGTAGCGCTGCTTGGAGAGGTTGCGTTCGACTTCCTGGAACAGCCATTGCATGGCGGCGGCGAAGCTCGTCACCTGTTGTGACTTCTCGCCGCGTCGGATCACGGCATCGCTGCCGACCAGACCCGCGAGCAGGCGTGCGGTTTTGCGCAATTGCGCGTAGTCCCCCGAGACGAGGAATTCCTCGTCGATATGACTGATGCGTAGATTGCCATGGCGCATCTTCATCAGTCTCAAGCGCCAGCGTTCACTGTGTTCGTCGAAATCCGCTTCGATACGCAGTTTGTCTGGTAGCACGGCGCGCAAGCGCTCCGCGCTGTCTTTTGCCGCCGTCTCCGTGCTGAGATCGAGTGCGATGTCATGGGCGATCAGGGCGTGTAGAGCTTCGCTGTCGACGAAATCGGCCAACCGGCGGATGATCGCCTCCGAGGTCAGATAGCTGTTCGCCAACTCTTCGAGGGCAGTGCCTTCGATGGCCGGGGCACCCGCTTTTGGTAACAGCGCCGCGCCTTCCAGCGCCAGGTTCAGCAGATACTGGTTCAGCTCGTTGTCGTCCTTGATGTAGCGCTCGGTCTTGCCATGCTTGATCTTATACAGCGGCGGCTGGGCGATATAGATGTGGCCGCCTTCGACGAGCTCGGGCATCTGGCGGTAGAAGAAGGTGAGCAGCAGGGTGCGGATGTGAGCGCCATCGACATCCGCATCGGTCATGATGATGATGCGGTGATATCTGAGCTTCTCGGGCTTGTAGTCCTCCTTGCCGAAGCCGCAGCCGAGTGCAGTCAGCAGGGTGACGATCTGTTCCGAAGAGATGACCTTGTCGAGGCGCGCCTTTTCGACATTCAGCACCTTGCCTCGGAGCGGCAGGATGGCCTGGAACTTGCGGTCGCGTCCCTGTTTGGCCGAGCCGCCGGCGGAATCGCCCTCGACGATATAGAGCTCGCACAGCGCCGGATCTTTCTCCTGGCAGTCAGCGAGCTTGCCGGGTAGACCGATGCTGTCGAGTACCCCCTTGCGGCGCGTCATCTCCCTGGCCTTCCTCGCCGCTTCGCGTGCCCGGGCGGCCTCGACGATCTTGCCGGTAATGATTTTCGCATCGACGGGGTTTTCCAGCAGGAAGTCGGCGAGCTTGGCGGCAACGACTTCCTGCACTGCCGGTAGGGCTTCGCTCGATACCAGCTTCATTTTCGTCTGCGAGGCGAATTTCGGATCTGGCATCTTGATCGACAGCACGCAGGTGAGACCTTCGCGCATGTCATCGCCGGTGATGTCGACCTTGGCCTTCTTGGCGATCTCGTTTTCTTCGATGTATTTGTTGATGACGCGCGTGATCGCCTGTCTCAGGCCGGTCAGGTGCGTGCCACCATCGGCTTGCGGAATGTTGTTGGTGAAGCACAGCACCTGTTCGGCATAGGAATCGTTCCATTGCATCGCCACTTCAACGGCGATCGGTCCGGAAACGCCCTCGGCATGGAAGATGTTCGGGTGCAGCACGGTCTTGCTGCGATTGATGTATTCGACGAAACCCTTGACGCCGCCCGCGAAGGCGAAGTCTTCTTCCTTACCGCTGCGCTGGTCGATGAGGCGGATACGCACGCCGTTGTTGAGGAAGGACAGTTCACGCAGGCGTTTGGCGAGGATATCGTAGTGATATTCGACGTTGCCGAAGATCTGCGCATCGGCGAGGAAGTGCACCTCGGTACCGCGTCCCTTGGTCTCGCCGATCACTTTCAGCGGCGACACTTCGACGCCGTCATGCACTTCGACGATGCGTTCGGTGGGCAAACCGCGGCGAAACTCGATGAAATGCTTCTTGCCATCGCGACGCACCGTCAGACGCAGCCATTCCGACAGGGCATTGACACAGGAAACGCCGACACCGTGCAGGCCACCGGAAACTTTGTAGGAGTTCTGGTTGAACTTACCGCCGGCATGGAGACCGGTCAGCGCGATCTCTGCAGCGGAACGCTTCGGCGTTTGCCTGTCGTCATATTTGATGCCGACCGGAATGCCGCGCCCGTTGTCGGTCACGGAAATCGAATTGTCAGCATGGATGGTAACGACGATGTCGTCGCAATAACCGGCCAACGCTTCATCGACGGCATTGTCCACGACTTCGAATACCATGTGATGCAAACCGGTACCATCGGAGGTATCGCCGATATACATGCCCGGCCGCTGGCGCACATTGTCCGGGAATTCGAGCTGGGTGATCGAATCTTCGTTGTAACCGCTGTTTTGTGTTTCTTGTTCAGTCATCTATTTCTCACCGTCAGATGCGCATCGGCATCACGACATATTTGAAGCGTTCGTTCTCAGGCAGGGTGATCAGGGCGCTGGAATTGCTGTCGGCCAAACGCATCTCGATCATGTCGCTGCCGATGTTGTTGAGCACGTCGAGCAGATAATTGACGTTGAAGCCGACGTCCAGCCCATCGCCAGCGTAATCGATTTCCAGTTCCTCTTGCGCTTCCTCGTTTTCCGCGTTGCTGGAGATGATCTTCAGGCTACCCGCTGCGAGCACGAGCCGCACGCCGCGGAACTTCTCATTGGTGAGAATCGCGGCGCGCTGCAGCGCATGCTGGAAGGCTGCCCGGTCGAGGCGCACGATCTTACCCTGATGCTGCGGGATGACGCGCTCGTAGTCGGGGAACTTGCCGTCGATCAGCTTGCTGACGAACTCGACATTGTCGAAAGCGAAGCGCGCCTGCGTCGGCGCCAGGGAAATCTCCAGCGCTTCGTCGTTGTCGGCAAGTTGGCGTGACAGCTCCAAAACCGCCTTGCGAGGCAGGATGGCCTCTACCCGCTCCTGTTCGCTGCGCTCGATGGTTTCACTGGCAAATGCCAGACGATGGCCGTCAGTCGCCACCAGCCGCAGCTCATTACCCTGCACGACGAGCAGCAGGCCATTCAAGTAATAACGGATGTCCTGCTGGGCCATTGCATACTGCACCAGCGCCAGTTGCCGCTTGAACTGTTTTTGCGACAGGCGCAGCGTCAGCGTCTTGCCGCTCGCTTCGGCCATGCGCGGGAAATCCTCGGCCGGCAGAGTCTGCAGATTGAAACGGCTCTTGCCGGCCTTGAGCTGCAGGCGCTTCTCGTCGAGGGTCAAGCTCACCTCGCTGGATTCCGGCAAAGAACGCAGGATGTCCTGCAGCTTGCGCGCCGCGACGGTGATGGCGGTGTTTTCTGGCCCGCTGGAGCCGGTCGAAGTGCGGATCTGCATTTCGATGTCGGTTGCCAGGAGCAGCAATCGTTCGCCCATCTTCTCGATCAACACGTTCGAAAGGATCGGCAAGGTGTGCCGCTTTTCGACGATGCCGCACACCGCTTGCAGGGGGACCAGCAACTGGTCGCGAGGACCTTTATATAGAAGCATCTTGAAAACCCCTAGTGATGATATTGAGGGAAGGGCAAAACTGTGGATGAAGAGTTTAAATCCATATGAAACAATGGATTGACGATTTGCAGTGAGTCGTGGATAAGGCTGTGGAGATCTGTGGGCAAAGGTGAATGAAATTCTTGGGCGAGCGATTTGGTAGAGTTATTCACATTCTTTCCATAACTTGCTCATGCGGGTGTTGTGAATTTTTTCAGCCTTTGATGGTTTGCGAAAGCACGAGCAGATCCTTGTTGAGGAGACTGTCCTTGTTGCGCAACTCGGCGATCGTGCGGCAGGCGTGCAGCACCGTCGTGTGATCGCGGCCACCGAAAGCCTCGCCGATTTCCGGCAGGCTGTGGGGTGTCAAGTCACGGGCCAACCACATCGCCACTTGGCGAGGACGGGCGATGGCGCGGTTGCGCTTCTTCGAATACATGTCGGCGACCTTGATCTTGAAGTAGTCGGCGACGGTCTTCTGGATCAGTTCCAGGGTGATCTGGCGGTTGTGGGCGCCGATGATGTCCTTCAGCGCTTCCTTGGCGAGTTCGAGATTGATTTCGCGATTGTGGAAACGCGCGAAGGCGAGCACTTTCTTCAGCGCACCTTCCAGCTCGCGAACGTTCGAGCGCAGATTCTTGGCGATCAGGAAGGCGACGTCGTCCCCGAGTTCGATCGATTCGCTGGCTGCTTTCTTCTTCAGGATGGCGACGCGCATTTCCAGCTCGGGGGGTTCGATCTGGACGGTCAGCCCCCAGTCGAAGCGGGAAATCAGCCGTTCTTCGAGACCCTGGATGTCCTTGGGATAGGTGTCGCAGGTAATGACGATCTGTTTCTTGGCTTCGACCAGTGCATTGAAGACGTAGAAAAACTCTTCCTGCGTACGTGCCTTGCCGTTGAAGAACTGGATGTCGTCGATCAGCAGGACGTCGAGCGAACGGTAGGTGCGCTTGAAGGTATCGAAGGATTTTTGCTGATAGGCGCGGATGACATCGGAATAGTAGTCCTCTGCATGGAGATAGCGGATGACCTTGTGGGGAGAGTGGCGCAACACCTCGTTGCCCAGGGCGTGAATGAGGTGGGTCTTGCCCAATCCGACGCCGCCGTAGATGAACAATGGGTTGTATGAGGAGCCTGGGTTCACGGCAACCTGCTGAGCGGCGGCGCGCGCCATGTCGTTGGAACGACCGGTGACCAGGGTATTGAACGTGAATTCGGGATTCAGCCGCGTCAACCCGTATTCGGGCAGATCGACCGGATCGACGAATTTTTCCCTGCTCGCGTCGCTTTCTTTCCTGTCAGGCAAGATGGCAATGTCTTCGGCGACCTTGCCAGAGGATTCCTGCAGCAGGCCGGTGGGTTTCTCGTCGAGTGAGAGGTCGATCGTGATGGGTTCCGGGAAATGTTGTCGCGCAAGCGATTCGACGCGGTCGAGGTAGCGCTCGCGCACCCAGCGCAGGATGAAACCATTCGGGGCGAGCAGACGCAACCGGCGTTCAGCGTCGTCCGTCTCGACGCGCAGCGATTTGATCCAAGCGTTGAATTGCTGCGCCGGCAATTCGCTTTCGAAACGCGCCAAACAGTCTGCCCAGAATTCTTTCATTCAACTTTTTGAATTATTTGAATGTTTCTATCGATGACCAAGGATGGACGAGGACATCGCGGTCGACTCGGAGACTGATCG